>DASVPU010000134.1:0-16290 GCA_036389475.1 Solirubrobacteraceae bacterium | reverse complement strand
CTAGCGCCGGTCCACGAACAGCGCCTGCGCACACACCCCCACCGGCCCGCGCAGGTCGTGCAGGACGCCGGTCGACACGCCGATCCCGCTCGCCTCGGACACCGTCCGCGCGTCGAGGCCGATCCATTCGCCTTCCGGCTGGCGCTGCAAGTGGATCGTCAGCTCGGTGTTGACGAACAGCCAGTCCTCGAACGGGAGGATCCAGCTCAGGCCATTGGCGAAGTCGGCGGCTGCCGCGACGCGGGCGAGCGGAGACGGCGCGATGCCGGGGAGCAGGTCGCCGCGCAGGCGGATCCAGGCGGCGGCGGCGCCCGAGCCGATCTCGCCGCCGACGTGGCGAATCTCCGTGGCGTCGGGGTAGAAGAGCTCCCGGCCGTCGTCGAGGAACGTCGGCAAGGGATCGCCGGTCTCCGGCGCAGGCATCCAAGCCGGCCCGCCCGGCCCTGCGGCCACCGCGGTGGGCAGCTCTGCGCGTCGCAGTCGCACCGCTCGCGCCAGGCACGCACGACGTCCATCGGCGTCGAGGGTGGCCTCGACGACCTGGAAGCGCCGTCCGGGCTTGGCCAGCGATGTCGCGACCTCGACTACGCCGACCGGCACGCCGCTGAGGAATTCGATCGTCAGCCGGGTCACGACGAGATCCGAACCCGGCTGCGTCTGCTCGATCGCGTGTGCGAGCAGCGCCGAGGGGGCGCCGCCGTGCATCATCCGCTCCTCCCACGGTCCGCGCGTGGCCGGGGCCGCGATGAACCTGTCGCCGTCGGGCTCGAAGAGCGCGGCGATCGCGGTCGTTTCGCTGCCCCCGGGCACGCCGCGGACCCTACCCGCGTCCTACCGGTTGCGGGCGCTCCGTGCGGAGGCGGCCGCGCGCTCACGGCGTCCGGGCCGCTGGCCGTTCTGGGAGCGCCGGCGCTGTGTCGCCGACCCGTTGGGGCCCGTCGAGGTCATCATCCCGCTCAGCGAGAACTCCCGGTGCAGGCCGAGATCGCTGGCGATCCGGCTCATGTCCCGGGCCTGATCGCCGAGCACGAAGGTGACGCCGATCCCGGCTCGACCCGCGCGGCCGGTGCGACCGATCCGGTGGACGTAGCCGTCGCGGTCCTCGGGCGCATCGTAGTTGATGACGTGGGTCACGTTGTGCACGTCGATGCCGCGTGACGCGACGTCGGTTGCGACGAGCGTGTCGACGTCGCCGCGCTCGAAGCGCGCGAGCGCCTTCTCGCGCTGGCCCTGCGTCTTGTCGCCGTGCATCGCCAGGGCGGTGACGTCGTGGTCGCGCAGGCGCTTGACGAGCCGGTCCGCGCCGCGCTTGGTGCGAACGAAGACGATCGTGAGCCCGCGTGACTCGTCGCGCAGCTCGCGCACGAGCGTGTCGACCTTCGCTTCGTGGGCGACGCGCATGAAGCGGTGCTCGGTCTCGACCGTCCGATCGACTGCGGGCACGTAATCGCGGCGACGCGCGTCGCCGTTGGTGTACTCGTCGGCGATCACGCCCGCGGCGCCCTCGAGCGTCGCGGAGAAGAACAGCGTCTGGCGGTTGCGCGGCGTCCGCGCGACGATGCGGTCGACGGCGGGCCGGAAGCCCATGTCGAGCATCCGATCGGCCTCGTCGAGGACGAGGATCCGGATGTGCTCGAGCGATATCGCGCGGCGCTGGAGGATGTCCTCCAGACGGCCGGGCGTCGCGACGACGATATGGGCGCGGCGGGCAAGCTTCATCTGACGCTCGATCCCGGCGCCGCCGTAGACCGCGGCGACCGACAGGGCGCGCGCGTGGGCGATGTCGGTCATGTCGTCGACAATCTGCAGCGCGAGCTCGCGCGTCGGCGCAAGGACCAACGCGCTTGGGCGGCGATCGGTTGCCTTCAAGCGCTCGACCATCGGGACGGCGAACGCGAGCGTCTTGCCAGATCCGGTGGGCGACTTGGCGAGCACGTCGTGGCCCGCCAGAACGTCGGGGACCACGAGCGACTGGATTTCGAACGGCGTCTCGATGCCGCGCACAGCGAGCGCATCGACCACCACGGGGGACACGCCGAGCTCGGCGAAGGACTGCATTGACATACGGGTTGCTCCTAGCGAGCGACCCCATCTGGGGCCGCAAAGACGATTCGGGAGATTCGACTGACCCGAACCGCGTGCGCGCACCCGAAGACAAGAACCTCGCGGGTGGCGGCGCCACCCATGACTGACACGATAGCGAGACCGGACGGCGCCCTGTGCTCGACAACACGCAAGTCCCTGCCGCATACCAGCGATGATGGACGGATGTCAGAGCCGCTGCCATCGCTCTCCTCGCGGGTGGCCGACGTCAGTTCCTCCCCGGTCCGCGACATCCTCGAGCTGACGCAGCGCGCCGAGGTGATCTCGTTCGCGGGCGGGCTGCCCGCCCCCGAGCTGTTCCCAGCCGAGCTTGTCGCGCAGGCGTTCGCGGCCGCGCTCGCGCCAACAAGAGCCGCACGCGCGCTGCAGTACTCAACGACCGAGGGCGATCCGCAGCTGCGAGCTCTGCTGGCGCAGCGATTCACCCTCCAAGGGCTCGAAGCGGACGCGTCGCAGATGCTGATCACGACGGGATCGCAGCAGGCGCTCGGGCTCGTCGCGAGCGTCCTGCTCGATCCCGGCGACGCGGTTCTCGTCGAGAACCCGTCCTACCTCGCCGCGCTGCAGTGCTTCGGCTACGCAGGCGCGAAGCTCGTCCCGGCGCCCTGCGACGAGCAGGGGCTCGACCCCGAGAATCTCCCGCAGCTCATCGCAGAGCACCATCCGAAGTTCCTCTACGTCGTCCCGACGTTCCAGAATCCCACCGGTCGCACCCTGCCGGCGAGTCGGCGCCGCCGCCTGGCCGAGATCGCCGGCGAGCACGGTCTTTGGATCGTCGAAGACGATCCCTACGGGGAGCTGCGCTACGACGGGGAGCCGCTGGCCCCGATCGGCTCGCACGCCGGAGCGGAGGATCGGACCGTGACGATCTCCTCGCTCTCGAAGGTGCTGGCCCCGGGCTTGCGGATCGGCTTCCTACGCTCTCCCGAGGCGCTGCTGGGGCCGCTCACGATCGCCAAGCAGGCGGCCGACCTGCACACCTCGACGGTCGACCAGCTCGCCGCCCGCGCCTCGCTGCAGGCCGCCGACCTCGACGAGCACATCGCAAACCTCTGCGGCGAGTACCGCCGCCGGCGCGATGCGCTGCTGCACGGGCTCGCGGACGCGCTGCCCGAGGGATCGACCTTCAACCGCCCGGAGGGCGGGATGTTCGTGTGGGCCCGACTGCCGGCAGGCCACGACGCCGCCGAGCTGCTCACGGCGGCGCTGCGCCAGGATGTCGCGTTCGTCCCCGGGGCGCCGTTCTTCGCAACCGAACCCGACCACCGCACACTGCGGCTGTCGTTCACGACGCACGTCCCGGACGAGATCGTCGAGGGGCTCGCGCGCCTGCGGACCGCGGCCCGCGACGGGCGCTGACGCAGGCGAGCGAGCGCATGTCGACGCCGCGCGAAGTTTCGATCCGCGAAGAGACGATCCGCCTCGGGCAGCTGCTCAAGCTGGCCGGCCTCGCCGACTCCGGCGCGCACGCCCGGTCGCTCGTGCAGGAGGGAGCGGTGCGCGTCGACGGGGAGGTCGAGACGCGTCGCGGGCGCCAGCTGCATCGCGGTGCTCTCGTGGAAGTCGGGCGCGAAGCCGTGCGCGTCGTGTAAGGCCCAGCACGCGGGCCCATCAGCAGCGAAAATCTTCCGCGGGCCCCACCTCCCGGACGGTTCAGCTTGTCCTGAGCGGCCTGCTCAGCGAAGGATCCCGGTGTGGCCGATGGAGTAGCGACCGGGCTGCGGCCAGACCGCCATCCCGTGCGGACCGGCCCCGACCTTGATGCGGTGCAGCAGCTTGCCGGTACGCGTCGAGATCGCGTAGACCTCGCCGTTGTAGCGCCCGCTGAGCCACAGCACGCGGCCTCTGGCCGACACGCCGCCCATGTCGGGCGAGCCGCCGCCCGGCAGGTGCCACTTCTTGCGGGGCCGGCGCGTGCGAAACGAGATCAGGCTGATCGATCCCTCACCGCGGTTGGAGACGTAGAGCGTCTTGGAGTCGCGGCTGGGGTACAGGCCGTGGGCGCCCTTGCCGGTCGGCTGAAAGCGGATCTTGCGCCACGTTCGAGCGTCGATCAGCCAGACGCCGCCGACCATCATGTCGGCGACGTAGAACGTGCGCCCGTCCGGTGAGAGCTTGACGTCTTGGGCCATCGACCCGGGCCGCAGGTCGATCGTCTTCTGCACCCGCTCACGGCGCAGGTCGAGCACCATCACGCGCCCGCCGAACTCGCACGAGACCAGCGCGCGACGACCATCGGCGGTGAAGTCCATGTGGTCCACGCCCGGGCACATCGGGACCTTCAGCGAGTGCCGCAGCACCATCGAGTGCGGCTCGCGGAAGTCCAGCTGGCGGTTCGCTTCGGCCACGACGATCGCACGGCGGCCGTCGGCAGTGAAGTACAGGTTGTAGGGATCGAGCACCGGCACCGGCTTCCCCGGCCGCGACGTGCGCGGGTTGATCGGCGTGAGGCTGTTGCCGAGGTCGTTGGTCACCCACAGCGTCTTGAGGTCCCATGACGGCGTGACGTGCTGGGGAAGCCGGCCGACGTCGAAGTGACGGACGATCCTTCCGGTCCGCTGGCTGATGACATCGACGGTCCCCGCCTGCGAGTTGGGGACATACACCCGCGCCGGCACGTGGCGTGCGGCTCGGGCCAGGCGCCCGGGCCGCCCGGCGGCGTAGATGTCGTGGAGATTGACCAATCGCGGGATGCGGCCGGGCACCGGTCGTCCGTGCGAGGCTTTCGTGGTCGTGCGCTCCGGCCCGGCGGTGGTGCCATGCGCCGGCACGGCGGTGGTCGTGTGCGCGGGCGCCGTGGTGGCGGTGTGCGTCGGCGCCACGGTGGCGGTGTGCGCAGGCGCCACGGTGGCGGTGTGCGCAGGCGCCGCGGTGGCGGTGTGCGCCGGCGCGGCGGTGGTCGTCTGCGCCGGCGGGACCGGATCCGCGCTGAAGCGGTTGGGGACGGGTGGCGTGCTGTCGCCACAGCCGCCGGCGAGGAGCGCGAGCGCTGCCGCGGCGAGAACGCAAGCCGTGCGGTGCAGGCCGCTCACCCGGGTCGAAAGGTCCAGCGTTCGGCATGTACACGGCCCTCGCTATCCCGGCCACCGACGACCACGATCTGATCGCCGTCGACCACGGCGGCGAGGTCCGACAGCGCGACCGGCAGGCGACCCGCGCGCCGCAGCTCTCGCTTGACCGGATCGAAGCCCCAGATCCTGGCCTGCTGGCCGTTCAGCGCGTCACCGCGGCCGCCCAGGACGTAGAACGTGCCGCTCAGCGCGACGCCGGCGGCGTGTGCGAGCGGGGCCGGTAGCCGCCCGACGACTCGCGCACGGTGCGTGGCCGGGTCGACCTCGACGATCTCGCGCCAAGCTTGGGTGCCCGTCGTCCCCCCGGCGACGTAGATGCGTGAGCCGATCACCGCCGAAGCCGCGTAGCGCACGGGGTGCGGCAGCCCTGCGGCGACGCGCACTCCGTCGCCGGGACGGAAGGACAGCACCGAGCGCAGCGGCGTGGTTGTCGTGTAGCCGCCGATGACGTAGGCCGTGGCGCCAAGCGTGACGGCGGTCGTGTCAGACATCGCCACCGGCAGGCGGCCGGCGACGCGCGTGCGGCCCCGGCGATCGACCGCCGTGATCGTGGCGACGGGGCCGGCGGCCGTACCGCCGCCGAAGGCGTACACGGTGCGCCCGATCGAGGTGACGCCGATGTCGTGCGCCGCCTGTGCGAGCTGGCCGATCGTGCGGGCCGGGGCGGGCAGAACGGAGACCACGTCGGCGCTGGACGTGTCGGCGGCGTCGAGGCCGCCGACGGCCACGACGCGCCCATCGCTCGTGCGCGCAAGCCCCGGCAGCTGGACCGGGAACGGCAGCGTGCCGTCGCTCGTCAGCCGCAGGCGGATCGCGCGCCGGGGCGCCGGCCGGGCCGCCGCGACGGAACCGGTGCTCGCCGTCGACGACGAGCCGTCGGAGCGGCTGGTGGCGCAGCCGGTCAGCGTGGCGCCGATCGCAAGCGCGGCGATGGCAAAGATCAGCCGGAGGACGGCAGGCATGATGAGACGCACCCTAGGCACCTTGCTCATCTCGCGCTGAACGTCGCCTGAACAAGGCCCTATGTCGCCGGGATCGCGTCATACCCTCGAACATCTAAGAGCCGATCTCCGTGTGCTCGTCCGCAAATCCGCCGCCGAGCGCCTCCGGCGGGTCAGAGGCGTCGCCGTGAGCGTGGCCGCACTTGGACAACGGCGCCTCCGGCGATCATCGTGTGGGTGGCCGCCACCATGTCGCGCAACCTCGTCGAGATCATCCGCCGCCATCACGAGCTCGGGGCCCCCACGGCCCTGGAGGTGCTCAAGGACGCGCTCGAGCTGCGGGGTGAGATCACCGACGCCGATCGGCGCACCGCCTCCGAGCGCTCCGGCCTGCCGGAGGCCGCGGTGTACGGCGTCTCGACGTTCTACGAGGACCTGCTGCAGCCCCGCGGTCGCCGCCACGTGCGCGTCTGCACCGGCACCGCATGCTTCGCGGCGACCGCCGGCCGGCACGTCGACGCGCTGTGCGACGCGCTCGGGCTGCGCCTCGGCGAGCGCAGCGCCGGCGGCGACTGGTCGCTCGCGGAGACGGTCTGCCTCGGGTTCTGCCACAGCTGCCCGGCAGTCCGCGTCGGCGACGTCATCGATGCCGGGTCCGGCGTCGTCGAGCGCGTGCTCGACGGCAGCGAGCGCTGCGCGGGCGAGCCCGCGCCAATCAGCGTGCTCGAAACGCCCGTGCTCCTCGACGGCACTGCGGCGTATGCCGGTCTTGCGCGCGCGGTCTCGCGGATGACGCCCGAGGCGGTGCTGGAGGAGGTCAAGGCAGCGCAGGTCCGCGGCCGCGGCGGCGCCGGCTTCCCCGCCGGAGCGAAGTGGGAGTTCGCGCGCGACGCGATCGCAGAGCGCAAGTTCATCGTCGCCAACGGCGACGAAGGCGATCCCGGCTCGTACATCGACAAGGTGCTGATGGAGGCCTATCCCGCCCTGCTGATCGAGGGAATGGCGCTGGCCGGCTACGCCGTCGGCGCCGAGCACGGCTTCGTGCTGACGCGCTCTGAGTACCCGCGCTCCAAGCCCGCGTTGGAGGCGGCGGTCGCAGACGCGCACCGCCGGGGCGTGCTCGGCCCGAGCGTGCTCGGCTCCGACTTCGCCTTCGACGTCACGATCGTCGAGGGGGCGGGCTCGTACGTCGTCGGCGAGGAGACCGCCCTGCTCGCCTGCCTGCAGGGCCTGCGCGGGACCGTGTCGGCGCGCCCGCCGTTTCCCGCCCAGCGCGGGCTGCACGGGATGCCGACGGTCGTCAACAACGTCGAGACGCTGTGCAACATCCCGATCGTGGTGCTCGCCGGCGCGGCGGCCTATCGCAAGCTCAGCCCTGGACCGACGTCGGGCACGAAGCTCGTCTGCTTCAACGAGCGCTTTGGCTCGCCGGGCGTCTACGAGGTCCCGTTCGGGATGACGATGCGCGAGCTCTGCCAGGACGTCGCGGGCGGCCTCGTGGACGGCCACGCGATCAAGGCGCTGCAGATCGGCGGCCCGCTGGGCGGGATCTTGCCCAGCTGGAAGCTCGACACGCGCTTTGACTTCGATGATCTCGCGCAGGAGGGCTGCATGCTGGGCCACGGCGGGATCGTCGCCTTCGACGAGTCGACCGACATGCGCGCGCTCGCAACGCACCTGCTGCACTTCGGCGCCGCCGAGAGCTGTGGCAAGTGCTTTCCCTGCCGGATCGGGCTGCGACGCGCGCATGAGATGTTCGCCGGCGGCGCCCCCGTTGACCGCCCGAAGCTGGAAGCGCTGCTGGAGACGCTCGAGCTCGGGAGCCTGTGCGCCCACGGCGGCGGCATGCCGGCGCCGATCCGCAGCCTGCTGGCACACTTTCCACAGGAGCTCGGACTCGCATGATGCGCATCGACATCGACGGCACGCAAACCGAGGCGGCACCCGGAGCGACCGTGCTCGAGGCGATCCGCGCCGCCGGTGGCTACGTCCCGACGCTGTGCTTCGACGAGCGTCAGGAGGCGTTCGGCGCCTGCCGCGTCTGCATGGTCGGCGTCGCAGGCGCACCCGCTCCGATGGCGGCCTGCACGACCCCGTGCCGCGACGGGATGAAGATCGACACGCGCGACGCGACGGCGCGCCGGATCGCGGCGGCGACCGTCGAGCTCGTGCTGTCCGAACTGCCCGTCGCGCCCGCCGAGCACACCGAGCTCGCGGCGGTCGCCCGGGACCTGGAGGTCGATTGCACGCGGCTGCGCTGGCCCGGCGAACAGCACGCGATCGACCACGACGAACGCCATCCCTACCTCGCGCTGCAGCACGAGCTGTGCATCTCCTGCGGGCGCTGCGTGCGCGCCTGCGACGAGGTTCAGGGAGCCTTCGCGCTGACCGCGACCGGGCGCGGCCTGCATGCCAACGTCGCCGCCGGCCTCGACGCCGGCTTTCGCAACTCGACCTGCGTTTCATGCGGCGCGTGCGCGGACACGTGTCCCACCGATGCCATCACCGAGATCTCGCTGCTGGCGATCATCGAGCGGTAACCATGCGCTTTGACCGCGACGTCACGACCACCTGCGGCTACTGCGGCGTCGGCTGCCGCCTGGAGGCGCACGCCCTCGACGGTCGCGTCGTCTCGATCAGCCCGGCGCTCGACGGTCCGGCCAACAAGGGCCACACGTGCCTGAAGGGCCGCTTCGCGCACGGCTTCACGCGCAAGCGCGAGCGCCTGCGCGCGCCGCTGATCCGCACGCCAGGCGGCGACTTGCGCAGCGCCTCCTGGGACGAGGCGATCGCCTTGATCGTGTCCGAGCTCACCCGGATCCGCGAATTGGCCGGACCCGACGCGATCGCCGGGCTCGCCTCCTCGCGCGCGACAAACGAGGACTGCTACGTCATGCAGCGGATGATGCGCGCCGCGATCGGCACGCACAACATCGACAACTGCTCGCGCGTCTGCCACTCCCCCACATCGTGGGCGCTGCGCCAGTCGCTCGGGCTCTCCGGCGCCACCGGCTCGTTCGACGACATCGAGGCCGCCGACGCCGCGATCCTCATCGGGGCGAACCCAACCGAGGGCCACCCGGTCGCCGGCGCGCGGATCAAGCAGGCGACGCTGCGCGGCCTGAAGCTCGTGACGATCGACCCGCGGCGGATCGAGCTGTCGGACTACGCCGTCCTGCACCTCAGCCCGCGACCGGGCTCAAACGCTGCGGTCATGCTCGGGCTCGCGCACGTCGTGGCGCGCGACGGCCTCGTCGACGACGCGTTCCTGCGCGTCCGAACGGAGGGCTGGCCCGAGGTCGAGGATCTGCTCGCCGACTACACGCCCCTGGACGTTCAGCGCATCTCTGGCATTGCGGCCGCCGACATCGAGGCCGCCGCGCACGTCTACGCCGAGGCCGCAGACGCGTGCGTGCTCTGGGGCCTCGGCGTGACCGAGCACAAGTACGGCTCGGAGGTCGTGCGCCTCATCTGCAACCTCGCGCTGATGTGCGGCAAGCTCGGCCGGCCGGGCTCGGCGCTGCTGCCACTGCGCGGGCAGAACAACGTCCAGGGCTCGTCGGACATGGGCGCGCTGCCCGACACGTTCACCGGCTACCAGTCGGTCGCCGACGAGGACGTCGCCCGCCGCTTCGAGGCGCGGTGGGGCGTGCGGATGAAGCGCGATCGGGGCCTGAAGATCCCCGAGATGTTCGACGCGGCGATCCGCGGCGACCTCAAGGCGATGTACATCTTCGGCGAGGACGTCGCGCAGACCGACCCGAACACGACGCACGTCATCAAGGCGCTGCAGTCGCTGGAGCTCCTCGTCGTGCAGGACATCTTCGAGAACGAGACGACGAAGTACGCCGACGTCATCCTGCCGGCCTCGTCGTTCTTGGAGAAGTCCGGGACGTTCACGAACGCCGAGCGGCGCATCCAGCTAGTCGACGCGGCGGTCAGCCCTCCGGGAGACGCGCGCACGGACTTTCACATTCTGACGACGCTCTCCGCCGCTCTCGGGCACGACATGGGCTTCGCGACGCCGGCGGACGTCATGGACGAGGTCGCCGAGCTGACGCCGGATTGGGCCGGCGTCTCACACGAGCGGCTCGGCCGTCGCGGCCTGCAGTGGCCGGTCGCCGCCGACGGGACCGACTCGCCGATCCTCTACCGCGAGCGCTTCGAGTTGCCCGGCGGGCGCGCGCGAATGGCCGCACTGCCCTACAAGCCGCCGGGCAGCGAGGTCAGCGAGGAGTTCCCGATCGTGCTCGTCACCGGGCGGCGCCTGGAGCACTACAACGCGGGCACGATGACCCGCCGAACCGCGAACCTCGACCTCGTGCCGGGCGACTGGCTGGAGATCCATCCCGACGATGCGCGGCGCCTGTGGGTGACCGACGGCGATCTTGTATCGGTCCGCAGCGCCCATGGGCGGATCGAGCTTCCGGCGCGGGTGACGGCGCGAATCGACCCCGGCCACGTCTTCACGGCCTTTCACTTCCCCGAGATCCGGACCAACCTCCTCGTCGGGCCGTCGGCGGACGTCAACACGTCGTGTCCTGAGTACAAGGTCGTGGCGGTGGACGTGCGGCCCGTCGCCGAGCAGCCGAGCCAAACGCCCGCGATCGCAGCGGCGCCGTGAGCGCGGCCGGCGGCCCCGTCGCCGGCCGGATGACCGCCGTCGTCCGCCACGACGGCGAGCGCGACGAGGTCGCCGTCGAGGAGCCGCTGGAGATCCGCGTCGACGGCCGCGCGCTGAGCGTCACGATGCGCACCCCCGGCCAGGACGAGGAGCTCGCGCTCGGCTTCCTGTTCGGCGAGGGACTGATCGACGCCTCGCGCGAGGCCGGGCTGAGCGACGACCTCGCGGCGAACGTCGTCGACGTGCGCGGGCCGCTGCTGCGTGACCCGGGGGCGCGGCGCTTCTACACGACCTCGTCGTGCGGGGTCTGCGGCAAGGGGTCGCTGGAGGAGGTCGCCGTCCACGCACCGATGCTCCCGGCAGGGCCCCGCGTCGAGCGCGCGCTGCTCGCGGTGCTGCCCGACCGCCTGCGCCAGCCCGGCTTCGGACGCACCGGCGGCATGCACGCGACCGGGCTCTTCAGCAGGGCCGGCGACGCGCTGCTCGTCCGCGAGGACGTCGGGCGCCACAACGCGATGGACAAGGTCGTCGGCCGTGCGTTGCTGGATGGGCTCGTCCCGCTGCACGAGCGGATCCTCTGCGTCAGCGGCCGGCTGTCGTTCGAGCTCGTCCAGAAGGCGGCGGTCGCCGGCGCTCCGATCCTCGTCGGCGTCGGCGCGCCGACATCGCTGGCCGTCGAGCTGGCCGCCGACCGCGGGATGACGCTCGCCGGCTTCGCCCGCGGGGCGCGCGTCAACGTCTACAGCGGCGAGGAGCGCGTCGTATAGCCAGCCTCCCGCGGCGAGGCGCCGCCCGGCCCCGCAATGGCAACCCCATCCTTTCCTTACGGCAGGGGAACGAGCGGGCTGGTGAGCTTGGCCGCGAGCCCCCGCTCGCGCGCGATGAGCTCGAGCATGATCGCAGTGTCGGCGATCGCGACGCCCGTCAGGTGCTCGTCGCGGGTCCCGAAATCGGCCTCGATCGCGGCCACCGCGGCGGCGTACCCGGTGCTGTCACCCGCAGCCAGCGCGCGCAGCGCCGTGGCCGTGCGCTCAAAGGCACCCCCGCGCGGCACCATGGCTTCGGCGAGAGGCGCGACCGCGTCGTCGTCGCCGGCGATCAGCGCGGCGACCGCCAGCACGTAGGACGCGACGGGCGAACCGGACGCCTCGGGATCGCCGTCCAGCGCCGCGCGCACCTCCTTGGCGGCGGGCTCCGCGCAGCCGCAGAGCACTGCCGCCTTCAGCAGCCCGACGAGCCGGCCGTAGCTGCGCGGCGGGGCGAGCGCCCACGACGCCCGGTAGCTCTCGACGGCGCGGGCGTAGGCCGCGCCGGCAGCGTCCCTGTCCCCCGCCAGCAGCGCGGCGTGCGCCTCGCCCTCGGCCGCGATGGCCGCGAGCATGAGGTCGCGATGCTCGCCCTCCTGCATGGTCGGGCGAGCTTACGCTCTCGGGGCGAGTCACCGCATCGGGTCGCTCGCGGCGCGGTTGCCAACCGCGGCGGGCAGTGGCCGCGGTTTGTCCGCCCGACGGGCAGGGAACGCCATACCTCACCATTCCTCCTCAAGGACATGCGCGATGACCACTTCCGCAGACGAAACGCCCGTCCCACCGCCCTATCCCGAGCCCGACCCGCCCGTGCCGGGACCGGACCCGATGCCCGACCCGATCCCGGACCCCGTCCCGCCAGGGCCGCCGATCATTTGATGCGGTGGTTGGTCGCCGCGACCGTCGCCTGCATCGCAGGCGCCGCGGTGCTGCTGGCGCTGAAGGGCTCCCAGATCGTGACGGCCGCCGGCATCGTGCTCGGCGGCACGGCCTTCGTGCTCGTGCTGTCGGCGGGCTTCTACGCCGTCGGCCGCAGCGAGGATCGCGAACGGGCGGCCCGGCACGGCGGGGGCCCGGACGAGCCGGGTGCGTAGCGCCATCAGCAGGCGTAGCGGTACGTCGACCCGCGCATCGCCTGCGTGCTGGCGATCTGCCTCACCTGCGAGTTGCCTTCGAGCAGGCGGAACTGCGCACTGAACTTCTTGCTCTTCGGATAGCCCACCCAGATGGGCACGAACGATGTCTGCGTGTCCTTGTCTTCGACGGTCAGCGGCACCTTGCGCTCGGTGTCGGGGAGCAGCGGCCCACCGGCCTGCGGATCAAACAGGGCGTACTGCAGGATGGCGTGCTTTCCGGCGTAGCCCTGCAGCCCGATCTCGAGCCAGACGACGTTGCCGACCTCGCGCTTGTCGATCGCCTTCTCGACCACGACGTGGATTCTGCTGGCGTATTCGCCTCGCGTGATACGAGCCTGCACGTCGCGAACCTTCATCGTCGCCTCCGGCGGCGGCTGTTCATTGATCCCGATGCCAGGGAACAACTGGATCGCGAGACCGGCGATCGCGCCGACGACACCGACGATGGTGGCCACCGTCTCCAGCGGTCCGCGTGGCGCTTGAGTCGCGTGTTTGGAGGAGCGACGCCGCCTGATGGCGAACGCGGCAAGCGCGACGAGTAGCGCAGCCACTGCGATGAGAATCGTGAGCCAGCTCCACCGCGTGCCTGCATTGCCGGCGACGATCCCGCCGACCCCGAGCATCGCGCTGGTCGGCGGGCGGTTCTTGACACAGGCGTGCTTGGCCTCCGTGCGCTTGACGGCGGCGGGCTGACGCGCGGCGCTCCCATAGCCAGGGTCCTGCCGGATGCTCGTCCCGACCGTCGTGCCGGGCTCGCTGGGAAGCCCCTTGCTCGGGCTCACCGCGGGCGGCGTCGTCGTGGTCGCGCCAGGCGGCGGCTCGGGCGGCGGTGGCGGTGGCGGCGCGGGGGGAGCGACCTCGATAACCGCTCCCGGGTCCGCGAGAGGGGCACCCTGCTGGTCTGCGACGGGCGCGTCCGTCGACGTCGTGGTGGTGGATCGTGGCGCCGCAGCTGCATGTGCCGGAGTGCCAAGCAACACCATCGTGCTTGCGCAGACCGCCATCGCCACGCCAATACGGGTCGAAACGAACCTTTCCACTACGGTCGCGCCTCCAGAGTCAGCACCGGTATTGGTGCCCGACGATCGTCGACCAGATGCCGCCTTGCCGGTGTGAGTTCAATCACGCAGACCGCGAGGCGGGCGCCTTGGCGCTCAGCTACGACTTGGAGCGCACGACCGTGAGGCGCTCGGTGCGCTTGCGCAGGACACCGTCCTTGCCGCGCGTCTGGACGGTCACGTTGACGCGGATGCGGCTCTTTCGACGCAGCAGCGCGCGCCCGCGGCGGGTCAACGTCAGACGCAGCGTGGTGGTGCGGTCGGCGGCAATCGAGAACGTCCGTCGCGCGAGCAGCAGCGAGCCCGAAACGACGCGGACGCTTCCGCGACAGCGGTTGGTGCTCGTCGACGCGGGGCACCGCACGCGGACTGTCAGCCGGCCGCTGCGGTCCACCCGCAGGAGCCGCCGCACGATGACCACGCGTTTGGGTGTGGCCGCAGTGGCCGGCGGTGGTGGTGGCGGAGGCGGCGGCGGTGGAGGAGGAGGAGGAGGCGGGGGTGGCGGAGGCGGAGCGGGCGCAAGCACGCCGAGGTGCCTCATCGCTCCCGCCATCAGCCCGATGCGCTGGTCGACGCCGGTCACGCCCTCGAGCCCAAAGCCCCAGTACACAGAGCGCGGCGTCTGGACGCCCGGCCCGTCCTGGTAGCCGACCGTCTCGCGCGACGTCCAGCCACGCTGGGTCCCCGCTTCGGATCCGGGCGGGGGCGGACCGGCCTCGAAGCCACCCAGCCCGTCCTCGAACGAGGTCTGGTCGGTGACGGCGCCGTCCTTGGTGACCTTGGCGTCGTCTACGAACACGCCGAGGCCGCCGGTTCCGAAGTCCTGGACGTAGCTGATCGAGAGCTCGACCTGCGAGCCGGCGTAGGCGCTCAGGTTCACCTTCCAGTCCTGGTAGCCGCCGGAGTTGCCGGTCGCCCCGTTCCAGGTGCCCGTCGTGCCACTGGCGGTGCAGTCAGCGAGGCTCGGCGTCTCGTCCTTGCTGGTGTTGGTCTGGTAGTGCGCGAGGAACGGGTGCAGGTCGAACCACCCCTCCGGGCAGCTCTCGCCCGTCGAGGTGCCCGTGTGCCCGTTGAGGTCGGGGAGGGTCGTCCAGTCATCCTGGCCGACCGTGTGTGCCTCCACGAACACGTAGTCCCAGTCCACCTCGGTGTTGTGGGAGACCCAGAAGGACAGGTTCCCCGAGCTCTGGCCGGTCAGGTCGACCGTCCGCGTCAGGCGCTTGTACGAGACGTCCGCGATCTGCGAGTACACGTAGTTCGTGCCCGTGTGCGGCTCGAACGGCCCGCCCGGGCGCGAGTACTTCGCGGAGGGCCAGCTCTTGAACTGCGGGTACGTCGACACCGGCAGGATCCCGCTCGTCGCGATGAACGACGCGCTGTGGTCCTGGTTGTTCGCGGCCGACCCGCCGCCGAACGTCCACGTCAGGCTCGCGAACGGGTTGTCGACGCCGAAGACCGGAAGGGTGTTGCCCTTCGCGTCCGACCCGGCGCCGTCGTTGTAGAGGTACGCGCCGAGGTAGTACTGGAGGAAGTCGTCCGAGAGCGGGACGCAGCCGTCCTGCCCGGCGTCGTTCGGGTTGCAGGCCGCGTTCGTCTCCGGCTGGAACTCGTAGCCGAACGCGTTCTCGAAGCCGGCGTACTTCCCGGTGTAGAGCAGCCGGCCGCCCTCGTTGAGGAACGCGCGGACGGCGAGCATCTCGTCGTTCGCGAGCCGGGACGCCGTCCCGGCGACCATCCCGGGCTCGCGGGTGATGACGTCGTCGCCCGTGTACCAGATCACGGCCTTGTAGTGGCTGAGCACGCCGAGCTGGCTCGGCGCCTTGCGGCCGTTGGCGTCGACGTCGTACACGTCGGCCCCGATCCCGTTCGCGGAGAGCGCGTCGAGGTAGTACGAGAGGTACGACGGGCCGTTCGTCTTCTTGTAGACGGGCGACAGGCCGGTGTAGTCCTCGGCCGCCATCACCAGCACCGAGTTGCTCGACTCGACCTTCGCGGTGTAGGTGAACGAGTCGCTGGCGACTGACGTGTTGTCCGCGTCGACGAACCAGACCTTGACCGAGTCGCCGGGGTTCGTGCCCGTGACCTGGCCTTGCATGACGCGGTAGTAGAACGAGCCGCCGTCGCCGTAGCGCTCGCCGCCGGTCCATTCCGAGGTCGTCTTCGAGACCACGGCGCCGCCGTTGACCTGGTACCGGAGCTGGATCGCCCCGAGGCTGCGCTGGGCGAGCACCCGCACGGTCTGCGGATCGCCGTAGGAGACCGAGAAGCGGAAGTCGCTCATCGGATTGTTCGACTTCTCGGGGTCGATGCTCGACGTCTCGAGATAGAACGGCTTGACCGTGTTCCCGAGATGGGAGACGGGGGGGCCGGGATTGGGAGCCGACCTGGCGAGGTCGAGCGCGAACGGCAGGTTGTGCTGGTAGGCCGCCTCGACCTTCGCCTCGTCGTCGGGGAAGACGAAGCCGCAGCCGGCGCAGCCTTCCTCGAGCTCGGGCGTCCACGAGAGGGCTCCGGTCTTCGAGTAGGAGTAGTCGTCCGTCGTCCCGTTCGT
>DASVPU010000133.1:0-7385 GCA_036389475.1 Solirubrobacteraceae bacterium | reverse complement strand
CGGCTAAACGTCGGAGGCCGACAAACTACCCGATAGGCCGGGCTCGAATGATGTACCGCGCCGCATTTGCCCTACTGTGCTGTCCCGTAGCAACTGGCGCAGAAGCCGGCGGCGCTCAAAGAGCGGGCGGGCGGACAGCGTTTTCTCGAGCGGGCACGGATGCCCAAGTGAAGGAACGGATGCCATATGCGAGGGAAGGCCGAGACATGGCGTTGGCTCAGCGACGCCGCACCCGTGGTGCTCATCTGGCTGGCAGCGTTTGCGCTGGCGACCCTTGTATCGCACGCCAGCTTGGCGGCAGCTGCGTTGCCGGGTTCGATCGCTTCGGGGATAGCTCTGATTGGATTTCGCTGGCCGCCGATCAGGCGAACAGGAGCGCCCTGCGCCTTGGTCGCGGCTGCCTTCCACCCGGTCGCGGTCCTTCCGTGGACGCTCGCCGCCGTCTGTCTGTCGGTCTTCGTCAAGGTTCGTGCGGACGCCATCCTCGAACCGGCCCTGAGCGAGCTCGATCGCTATCTCGAGCGCTGTCGCAGGCGCGCTGAGCCGGCGACCGTCCTCTTTGTTGACATCGAAGCGGACGTCAAGGCGCTGCGCAACCTGCTTGCGTCGGCCCGAGTTACCGACAGCCTGATCGTCGCACGCTCGAAGTCCCGGTTTCAGGTGTACGGCCTTTTGGACGGCAGTGATCTCACTCGCGCCAACGTCAAGGCACGGTTCACCGACGCGCTGACCGGAGCCGGACCCGCGTTCGGGTGGGCCTCCTACCCAGCCGACGGCTTGACATTGGACGTCCTGCTCGAGCAGGCGCGCAGATCGGTCGGAAGCGAGTCGGCCGCAGGCGACTTGCCCGCCGAGCCATCGCCTGTTCTCCCAAGCCTCGAGGCCGTGCCCGAAGTCGGAGCAGAAGATGCCTGATCACGATTTGCCGCTGGCAGGCGCGAGCACGGTGCTGGTTACCGGTGCCGCAGGCTTTGTGGGCTCGCACATGTGCGAGCGTCTCGTGGAGATGGGACATGACGTCGTTGGCGTCGATTGCTTCACTGACTTCTACGCCAGGTCGCTCAAGGAAGCGAACCTCGTGCGATTGCGAGACGAGCCGAGTTTCCGCTTCCTGGAGCTTGACCTCAGCCGGGACGATCTTGGCACGCTTCTGGACGGCGTCGAGGTCGTGTTCCACCTGGCCGCGCAGGCGGGCGTGCGCGGAAGCTTCGGCGAGACCTTTGCGACATATCTGCGCCACAACCTGCGTGCGACGCAGCGGCTGCTGGAGGCGGCGAGGCAGCACACCGTGAGTGCGTTCGTCTACGCGTCCTCGTCATCGGTCTATGGCAACGCGACGGTCTATCCGACGACTGAGCACACCCCGCGGCGTCCGGTCTCGCCGTACGGGATGACGAAGGCGGCGACCGAGGATCTGACCGCGACCTATCGCCGCTGCTTCGGGATCCCGGTGGTGGGCCTGAGGTACTTCACGGTCTACGGGCCGCGCCAGCGTCCGGACATGGCGTTCAGCCGGTTCCTGCGCCGCATCCTCGACGGCGAGCCGCTGACACTCCTCGGGGACGGCACGCAAGTGCGTGACTTTACGTATGTCGACGATGTCGTCGAGGGCACGATCGCGGCGGCCAGGCATGGTCGCCCCGGCTGCGCATACAACATCGGCGGAGGCCATGCCGTGCAGCTCATCGCCGCGATCCGGATGATCGAGCGCCTGGCGGAGCGGCGAGCACGCATCGAGCTCGCGCCGCCGCAGCTTGGAGACGCCTATCGAACGGGCTGCGACGGTCAGCTCGCTCTGAGCCATCTGGGCTACGTCGCACGGACGACGCTGCAGGACGGGCTGGCAGCCCAGCTGGAGTGGACTCTCGATCTACAGCCATTCCAATCGGCGGCGTGACGCGCCGTAGCCACAACGCACCTCGAGAGTGTCAATGGACCGAATACACCGAAATGAGGTCGCACCGTGGCGATCGGGTCTCTCCTACCGCGCAACTAAGCGCGCGCTGGATCTGACCGGCTCGTTGCTGGCAATGATCTTGCTGTCACCCGCGTTAGCCATCATCGCAGTCGCCATATGGTGGGAGGATCCACGCGCGCCGATCCTCTTTCGCCAGCGACGGTGCGGCCTCCACGGCGAGCCCTTCGAGCTGCTGAAGTTCCGCACGATGGTCCGCAACGCCGATGAGCTCAAGGAGCAGCTGCGCTGTCAGAGCGTCGTGCCTTGGCCGGACTTTCGAGTCGTCAACGACCCCCGTGTGACCCGCGTCGGACGCCTGCTGCGCAAGACCAGCCTGGACGAGCTGCCGCAGTTCTTCAACGTGTTCGCCGGGCAGATGACGCTCGTTGGTCCGAGGCCGACGAGCTTTGCTGCCTCCACCTATGAGCTGTGGCAGACGGGGCGGCTGGATTTCCGGCCGGGCCTGACAGGGCCATGGCAGGTCTGGGGGCGAACCTCGATGGATTTTGAACGACGCTGTCGCCTCGAGATCCAGTTCTTTCGTCGACGTTCGATCCTCGCCGAGTTGTGGATCTTGCTGGCGACAGCCATAGCAATCGCCAGACGAACGGGTGTGACGTGATCAGGCGCGCCAGGTCCCGGCTACACTGTCAACCAAACCAGGTCATGCCGCCGCCTGACTGCGGCCTCTGGAACCCCCCGCGGAGGAAAGAGATCAGTGGCTGACACGTTTGCTCTGCTGCCGTTACTGAAACGCTGGTGGTGGGCGCTTGTGCTCGGCGCTCTGCTCGCTGGCGGCGCGTCCTACTACGTCTCCTCGCGCGCGTCGCCGACTTACAGGGGCGAAGCGAAGTTCATCGTCGGTCCGATCAACGCCGACGTCGACGAGCTCGGCGCCTCCGGCAGCCTCGCTCGGACGTACTCCGAGCTTGCCGCCGACCGCCCGGTGCTCGAGTACGCGATCAACCGGGTCGGGGCGCACACAACTGTCCGCAAGCTGCAGGAGAACCTGACGGCGACCGCGAACGACATCAGTCGGATCCTGACGATCGACGTGCGCAACAAGGACGCGAAGGTAGCCGCGGACCTCGCCAACGCCATCGGCAGGCGGCTGCAGGAGCTGTCCCAGCTGGATGCCCAGCAGAACGCCAAGCGGGCCGCGGCCTTCGTCGGCGGGGCCGAGATCAAGTCCCTCACCAAGGCCGAGAGCGACCGGCTGATGACCGCCACGGCAAAGCTCCTCGGCGAGTCGCCGGCAGGCCGCATCAGCGTGGTTCAGGCGGCGCAGCCGGAGGGTCCGGCGGACCGCGGCACCCTCTTCGTCGTCATCCTTGCGATGATCGCCGGCGCCGTTGTCGCCGCCGTCATCGCGCTGTTGCGCGATTCGACGGCAGACAGGTTCAAGCACGACGGTGCTCTGGAGGAGCTTTCGGGCGTAAAGCAGCTGGGGCGTGTGGACGCGCCCCGAGGCCGCGGTTGGCGCCGGTCGCTTCCCACGTGGACCGCTCCCGGAACCCCGGCCGCGGAGAAGTACCGCCTGCTGGCGTTCAAGACGGGCTTCCTGGAGACGCGCGAGCCGCTGGGCAGCCTCGTGTTGCTCGATCCGAGCGAAGGGCGCACGAGCGCGGTCGTCGCCGGAAACCTCGCGGCAGCGATCAGCCAGGCTGGCCGGAGCGTCCTCCTCGTGGACGCGAACACCTCCGGCGGCGGTCTCACGCACATGTTCCGGTTAGGGGGCGCCCGCGGGTACACGAATCTGCTCGCCGAGCCTGATGACACCCCGCTGCACGGGCACGTCGAGTCGCTCTTCCTCGGTGGCGACAAGCCGCTGCATGTGCTTCCCCTCGGCACCTCGCCGGCGGCCGCCGCCGTCGACGTCGACCGCATAAGGCGGCTGCTCGAGCGGCTGCGCGCGATAGCGGACGTCGTGCTGATCAGCGCGCCGCCTCCGCATCGGGTGCCCACCGGACTGATCTGGGCGCGAGTGGCGGACGGGACGCTCCTCGCGCTGGACATCGGCCGGACGTCGAGGGAGGAGGTCAGCGACACCCTTCAGGGTCTCGCGGTCGCGGACGCAAACGTGATCGGCACGACGCTCGCCCAGCGACGGCCGTTGGCCGAGTTCCTGGGCCGGCTGCGGGGCGCGTCCAGCAAGCCGCCCCGAGTCGAGCCGTTCGTGATGGTGGCAGAGGTGGGCAATGCAGCGCCTGAAGCGGCGACGGAGACGGAGAAGCAGGCGGCGGGCGTCGTGCTGGCATCCGTGGGACCGGGCGAGGTGCAGCTCCACTCCCAGCAGGGCACCGCGTTTCGCCACGGCACCATTCGCTTCCGTGACCCTGAGACCGCGCCACCCGAGCCACCACCGTGGAGCCCGCCGAGTCGCCAGGCGGGCTTTCGCCTGCATCGTCGCAAGCGGCGCAAGTCGCGAGATCGAGCCACGAGCGGCTGAGGGTCCGCAACCGCGGCTCACGCCGGCAAGGTCTGCCTATCCGCTTTACGCCTGGGCTGCGTCGGAGTCCGCGGACTGCTGCAGAAGCGTATGGCCGGCAGCACCGGCGAGACCCAACAGGAGCCAGAAGTATCGCTCGAAGGCGAGCGACAGGAACACGCCTGCCATCAGATAGCCGGCGACGCCGAGCAGCATGCCGGTGGCCAGGCCCTCGAGGTCCGGCCGTACGACCAACCACCTCCTGCGCGCGCGTAGAAGCTGATGCAGGGTGACGACGATGATCGTGCAGTACGCGAGCAGCCCCGCGATGCCCATGTCCGCGCCGATCGCGAGGAAGAAGTTGTGCGCCTCGCGCTCGGGCGGGAGCCCCGCGCGGATGTCGGTCCTCCTCAACCGTGAGCTCTCGCGCGTATGGATCTCGCCGCCGACTCGCTGAGCGTATTGCTGGTAGAGCATCGGGAAGCCGCCCTGGCCCACCCCCAGCAACGGGTGTTCGCGGAACACGAGCAATGCGGCCTTGTTCTCGGTCGCTCTGGACGCCGCCGAGATGTCGTCGCTGGACGACGCGTTGGACACCTCGGTAGATCCGACCACGCCCGCGAGGGTCCCCAGGCGATCGCTGTAGCCGGGCACGAACAGCAGGACGAGCGCCAGCAGAGCGACGATCCCCGCGCCGTGCACGAGTCGCAGGTACCGGAAGAACGCGAGCCCCACCAGGATCCCGAACAGCGCGAGGGCAGCGCCGCGCGAGTAGGTGAAAGCGATCGCCGTGACGGACAGCGCCACGGCCGCGCGCGCCAGCAAGCGCTCCCGGCGGGTGCGGCCCCGCCAGATCGCTGCCAGGCCGAGCGCCGCGACGGGAAGCAGCATCTGTGCGAAGTAGTTGGCGTCCGAGAGTGGTCCCTGCGCTCTGAAGACGTCGCTGGTGCCGGCGAAGTATGCGCCGTCGAGCTGCGCGAAGCCTGCGAACGGCTGATCGGTATGCCCAGAGAGCTGCTGGACGATCGCCAGCGACGACAGGAACGCGCCGGCACCGATCACGGCCCAGATCGCCCGCCGCAGCGACTCCGGGGTACGAATGATGTTCACGACGAGGAGGTACACGGCGACGCCTTCGATCAAGAAGCTGATCAGCTTCGTTGCTGCCTCTTGCTGATGCTCGGCGGCCAGGGTCACCACGATCTGAACCACGAGCAGCACGAAGACGCAGCGAAGACCGGTGTTGATGACCAACCCGTCCCGGCCGGCGAGCCTGCTCGCGAGCGGGATCGCGAGCATCAGCGGGATGCCCAGCGCCACCGCTGCCGGCAGGCCATGGTCGTTGACGAGCACCGCCGGCACTCCCGAGTAGAGCAGGAAGATGCCGAGCACCATCCCCGCCTCGGGCCAGGCCAGGAGGTAGGCGGCGATGGCGCCGATCAGCGCGGTTGCGAGCAGCAGACCCGCCTGTGCTCCGGCGAGGCCAAACGCCGCGCCCGTGAACAACGCGCCGCAGATGACCAGACCGGCCAGGACAAGACCTTCGGCAGGTCGACGCGCCGTCATCGCGCACAGCGTAGCCGTGATCCGTCAGCGCACCCGTGGCTGCTGGCCTATCGCACAGGGCTTCTGGACCATCGCATAGGATGTCCCGCCGTGGGTGAAGGGGCCAAGCCGAGAATCCTCACGATCGGCGTAGGACCTCCGTTCCAGCTACGGACGTGGTCCGGATCGAGCTACTGGCTCTTGAGCGCCCTCGAGGAGCAAGGCGTGCTCGAGGGCGCCGTCGATGCACGTCCCCCCGGCGTCGACGTCCTCGAGCGCCTTGGAAGCTGGAACGTCGATCGCGAGCTCTGGCGGCAGCGTTACTGGGCTCAGGCATCGCCGCTGAGCGGCGCCATCCGGGCGCTCAAGGGCGTCACCGCTACACGGCGGGCATGCAGGATCAGTCCGTCGCCCGATGTCGTGCTTCAACTCGGCGCATGGTTTCACGCGAGATCTGGGCTCCGGCCACGGCTGCGCTGCTCCTACAGCGACATGCACCTCGCTCTGTTCCTCACGAGACCCGACAACCTGCTCGGCCCCTCGACGCACCTGGTGCGCAAGGCTCTGGACCGCGAGCGGCGAACGTTCGATTCGCTCGACGTCATCTTTACGATGAGCGACTGGCTGCGGGAGTCGATCATCACCGACGCAGGACAGGATCCTGACAAGGTGGTGACCGTCGGGACCGGGGCGAACATCAACATCCCGGCCTCGCCACCGAAGCGCAAGCCCGGGTCGCCCCGGTTCCTCTTCGTGGGCATGCGCTTCGAGCGCAAGGGCGGACGCCATCTCCTGGAGGCCTTCGATCTCGTCCGCAAGGAGCGTCCTGACGCCGAGCTCTGGATCGTCGGTCCGACGGAGCCGCTCGGGGACAGGGAGGGCGTACGCTGGTTCGGCCGGATCGACCGGTCGAGTCCCTCCGGAGAGGCCGAGATCAGGCGGCTGTACACGGAGGCGACGGCGTTCGTCATGCCGTCGGTCTTCGAGCCGGCAGGGATCGTCTTCCTCGAGGCCATGGCGTACGCCCTGCCGTGCGTGGGCAGCAACTGCTGCGCGATGCCGGAGTTCATCGCCCACGAAGAGAGCGGCCTGCTTGCGCGACGCGCCGACAGCGAGGACTTGGCCGCGCAGCTTCTTGCCCTGTCGTCGGCGCCTGAGCGGGGGCGGGAGATGGGATTGAACGGTTACCACCGGCTGAGTGAGCGCTTCACGTGGAAGCATGTGGCACAACGCATGGTGACCGAGATGGAGGGGCGCCTCCATCGGTGACACCGACCACCGCTGTGTGTTCCTGGTCAGCGGTCGGGGGTTGCCGTTGGCGGCGCGTCACCACAACACGGGACGGCCGCGGTTCGCGTCGCCTATCACGCTGACGTCGCTGTGAAGATGGCCGACGAAAAGACCGAGGACCGACGTCCGGCAACGCTCGTCGGCGCTGCCGCCGCCACATTCGCG
>DASVPU010000132.1:0-18241 GCA_036389475.1 Solirubrobacteraceae bacterium | reverse complement strand
GCCGCTGCTGCCGCCCGTGCGGCCGGAAGGGGCGCCCGCAGGCGCGCCGATCTCGTATGTCACCGTCTTGGACGCTGCGTTGCCGAGTGCGTCCTCGGTCTTGACCAAAAACGAGAAGGTGCCGTCGGCACCGGTGTCGATTCGGCTGCCTGACGCGACCGAACCCTCGCATCTCGTGACCGTCGACCGGTCGTCCGGGTCGCGGCAGGAGTAGTTCGCCAAGACCTCCTCCCCACGCGCGTAGCGTGCCCCGTCGCGAGGGGAGATGACCTCGATCGCCGGCGCCGCCGAATCCCTGGGCCGAGCGGTGATCGACAGCAGGTTGCGCGTCGGCACCGTCAGCACGATCCCGGTGCTCGCCTCGTAGTTGCTGTCGCCGGAGTAGCGGATCTTGACGCGGTGCCCGAGCAACGTGAGCGCGATCGTCACCTGCGGCGTGATCGACGTCAGCGGCTTGAGGCCGGGAATCAACGGGATCGACAGCAGCTGGCGGTTGTCGAGGGACACGATCACGCTTCCCGTCGGCCTCGGGCCAGGTGAGTTGTTCGGCGGCACGATGATGACCATCAGCTGCACTGGGAGGCCACTGACCTGCGCCGGCGCCGGCGCCGCCGAGCCGAAGAAGGCAAGCAGCGCGCACGCGACAACCGCGAGCGCGGCTCGCCGCGCAGCGCCCGCGGCCCGAGGCGAGCGCTCCGGCGTCCGGTCGCCGCGCTGGCGGGCTCCTCGGCTCGCGAGGAGGAGGGTCGTTGATCGTGGCGCCCGGAAGGTGCTCATGACACGGCCGGCGAGCCCGCGGCTCCGGGGTCCGAGACGCGGCCGTTGACCCGCGGGGCCGGACCCGCCGCGTCGACGAGCACCTGCGTCAGCAGCTCGGTGAAGTCCTCCCACCACGGCAGCGCCCCGGCGAGCGGCAGGTACTGGCTCCGGTCGCCGCGCAGCCGGTCGGCCTGCGCCACGACGAGCTGCAGCGCGTCGCCGGCGGCGTCGATCTCAGTCTGGCTCGGCTCCAGACGCAGCGCATCTGCGACCACCTTCAGCGCCTGCTCCTTCTGCGAGCTGATCTCGCCGTCGGCGCGCGCGACGGCGCCGGCGACGCTGAAGATCACCTGCGCGAGGTCACGGGACTCGCGCTGCGCGGCACGGTTGGCGAGCACGACGTTCATGTTTGGTGAAACTCCGCCGCCCGCGCTGAGCATGTCGACGGAAACTGCTTGCGGTCAAACCTTCCGGCGATGACCTCGTCGGCCGCTCGACAGATGGCGTCAGCGATCGGCTGGCGCAGCACCCCGATGTCGGCCTTGGCGAGTGCCGCGGCCTTCTTGACCTCCAAGATCGCGGGCACATAGCGCGCGAGGTCGCCGATGAACTGCCCTGAGACGTCGAAGCTCTGCCGCGCGCGCTCGGTCTGCGCACCGTAGTAGGCGTCCTGAGGAAGGATCACCCCACCCAGCGAATCGTCCTCCTGGGGGGTTGCTGCGTCGAGCATGCGTCACTGCACCCCCTGTTCGCCCCGAAGATCCCCTTTGTGCTCGGCCGGCACGACCCGCGCGTCGAGGGTCGCCGACCGCTGCTTCGCCGTCACACCATAAACTAGCTTGCTGCTACCGGGCGCGCAAGCGACCTCGATACTTTCCCCCGCCCCGCCCGGTCAGCGGGGTGCCGCGAAGCGAGCGACGGCGACGATGTTGGGCGCTCCGAGGTCGGTCTCGACCATGAGGTGGTTGTCGTACATGCCGGCGGTCTCGAACCCTGCCCTGCCAGGTGGTACTCGAGCATCAGCGGAGCGAACGTCCGAAACCTCACGAAATCATGCACCGGGTCCCTCGCCCGCCACGGTCCACTCGCGACGGCGAATGCGCAGTTGGCGCCGGCGATCGTCCTCGTAGCTCGCTTGCGCCGTCGCCGAGAACCCGGGTGCGTCAACGGCGAACCGGCGCCGCAGGGTCCCCCGGCCCCGCTCCCGCGGGTCGCGTTGATCGCAGCGAGATCAGCAGGGCACCGGGAGCGGCATGAGCGGCGAACGTCGCGATGGGCCGCGAGACGTCGTCATTTGAGTGCAGGTTCGAGATTGCGTACCAAAGGCAGGTGATGCCTCCAACGTCCGCCCGGGCGCACAGAAGCAAATAGGCCAGATGGCCGATGCCCGCCCGTCGCTTCGCTCGTAGTTTCGGGATCTGCTGCACAACGGCACGGCAATTCCACCCATTACTACACAAGGAGCGCACCATGTCAGACCTCGTCACCATCGCACGCAATCTTTCACCTGAAAGCCAGTTCAAGAACACGTCGAAGTCAGCGCGGCGCAGGTCGGCGGGCGTGCGCAATCGCCTGGTTGTCGCGGTCGGCACGGCGCTGCTCGGCGTCTGCGTCTTGGCGCCATCCGGCGCGATGGCCGCCGTGGACTGCATGGGCATGCCGGCCACGATCGTCGGCACCCCTGGCAACGACAGCCTCTACGGCAACCCCAGCCAGCGCGATGTCGTCGCCCTGCTCGAAGGCAACGACACGTACACGGAGGACGCCAGCAACGACATCATCTGCCTCGGGGCGGGCGACGATCAGCTCGTCAACTCGATCGGGACGTCGTCCGGTAACGACATCGTCCAGGGCGGGCCCGGCAACGACGTCATCGCGGGGTTCGCCGGGGCGGACACGCTGATCGGCGGCGACGGCAACGACACGCTCTTCGGCAACGACGGCGACGACGTCCTCCAGGGCGACGCCGGCAACGACTATCTGATCGGCGGCCTGGGCTTTGACAGCGTCAGCGGCAACGGCGGCCTGAACGACAGCTGCTACGGCGAGATCGGCTTCATGGGCTGTGAGATCGTCGGCGCCGGCTGAGCGATCCTCTCGCATCGCACGAGCGCTTACGACAAGGGCGAGCGGGGCTGGGAGATCCCGGCCCCGCTGCGCGCCGACGCACGTCAAGCGGCAGCCGTCCCCACGCTCCGCGCTGGGCCGCGAACGCTGCCTCGCGCCGCGCCCGAAACGTTGCGATCTGCGCCGCGTTCGCTGCGAGAAGCGCTCGTGCTCGGCGAGCGAGAAGCCGCCGGGCTCGACCTGTGGCGCCCATTCTCGACGACGCTTGTGGTCCGCAGCTCAGCGAGCGCCTTGCTACTGACCGGCTCGAAGCGCAGCTCGTCGAAGTGGCTCAGGCGCCAGGAGGGGTCGTCACCGTCGTGCCAGATCGGGACGGTGCGTCCGACGAGCTGGTAGCCGCCGGGCCCTCCATCCCGTACACGCACAGGAAGGCGCTGCCGATGCCGACCGCGCTGGCCGGGATCCACGTCCGCGCAGGTTGGTCCTTCGTCATGACGAGCCGCTGCCCGCGGATCCAGCGGGACCGCGACCGGCGCGGCCATGTAGACGTCGCCGAGTCCCAGTACGAGCTACGTGGCGCCGTAGACGATCTCGCGCACCTCGTCCTCCCCGCCAATCCATTGATGCGGCGGATGAACTCGATGTTGTCCGGGCACCACGGCGTGTTCGCGCGCACGGTGCTGACAGCGGGCGATCGCGCTCATCGCATGCCAATCTTCGACACCTGGTCCAGGTCGGCGACCGACGCGCCGGCAGGCACACCGTCCGGCGCGGCGGCCGGCACAGCGGCGGCCACCAGGCATGCGCCGCAGCCGGCGCGCCGGCGGGCACGAGACCCGGCGCCGCAGCCGGCGCACCGGCGGCTACGAGTCGCGCGATCGTCTGGTTGGGATCCGTGACCGCGTGCTCCCAGAAGATGCGCAGCACGCGCTCGCCGCTGGCTTCAAGCAGCGCTTGGCGCTCGCCATCGTCGCCGCGGGCCAGCGCGCCGTCGTGCCACTTCGCGCTGTCGACCTCGACGATCAGGCGCTGCTCGGGCCAGCCATGTCGGGATACAGCGTCCGGCGGCCGATGACGTGGCACTTGTTGACGTCGGGATGGCGCAGGCCACTCTTCACGATCAGGTCGAGCACGATGTCCTCGGCCTCGCTGCGCGTCGGGGCCGGGCCGCTGGCGATGATCGCGGCAAGGTTCGAGACGCCGCGACGGCCCGTTGCGCGCGTCAGCACATCGGCGATCTGCCGCGCGTTGACGCGCTGCTCAGCCTGAGCCTGGCGGACGGCGCGGTTAAGGCCGCGTGGGGTGTAGCGGTCGGCGAGGTCCAGCAAGGTTCGCGCGGGCGTCGTGACCGGCATCGCGTGGCGGCGGGTGATGTCGCTCGGATCGAGCCGGCGCACGCGGTGGACTCAGATGCCGGCATGGTGTCGCGTGCTCGCGACCACCGTCACCTCCGGCAGCTGCACCGCTTCCTCGGGAACGAACCCCCACGCCCAGCCTGCGGCCGCGTGGCTGAGCACGGCGCCGTCTCCACACGCCATGACCGCCGCGCGAAGCCGGGCTCGCAACGTCAGCGCCTCATGCCCGACGGCGTAGACACCGCGGTGGATGCGATGCAGCCGCCCGCCGCGGACGCGGACATGCACCCACGAACGGTTCAGCCCCATCGACACCAGCTGGCGCAGGTCGACGATCCCATCCTGCTCGGCGGCGAGGCGAGCGACGCGCTGATCGGGGGGTGTTCCGGCTTTGTCGTCGTGAGAGCGACTAACCCGGAACACCCCTGGCCGCCGTGAGTCCATGGCCAACAGCATCCCGCCCGAGGTGTTATGAATCACCACGCAAGTGCAACGACGTAGCGCCGTAACGGCTACAGCTCGGCGCGACGGCGCTCGAGCATCTTCGCCTAGCGACGTTGCACGTTACGGGCGGCGACGTCGAGCACCCGTTGCAGCTCGTGCGCATAGAAGGCATCGCGGCCTTCGGCGAGGCTCTTGCGCGCCGTCGCCACGTCGAACCACGTCGGGTCGCGACCCCGCTCGCAGGGCGCTCCAGCGCGTAGCACCTCGAGCAGGAACGCAGCGACGAGATCGTCCGCATTCCCCGCACGGCGCGAGGGCGCGTGGCGATACTCGGTCAGGAGCGTGTCGGCGACGACGCCCGAGACTCCTGCCTCCTCGTCGGCCTCGCGTGCCGCCGCCTCGGCAGGCGTCTCACCCGTGTCCACCCCACCCTTGGGGAATGTCCAGCGCGCGCCGTCGCTGGTTCGAACCAACAGGAACTGAGAGCGCCCGCGGCGCCATCGATAGCAGATCGCGGCCGCGATCTCCGCACTGGTCGCAATGTCCGAGCCGTCAGCAATCTCGGCGCCAGCGCCGATCTCCGGCACGGCGGCAGGCCGCGGGCCAGCGGCGAGCTCCGGCGCGGCGGCGATCCCCGGACCAGCGGCGGTGCACGGCGCCGCGGCGGCCGCCGGACCAGCGGCGTTCTCCGGCGCGGCGGCAGCCCCCGGACCCGCTACCCGCTCCCGGCCAGCGGAACGCTTCGGCCCCGCGGCTGGCCCCGCGCCAGAAGCGGCCGCGGGACCTTCGGCCCGCTCCGGCGCAGAAGCAACCGCCACCTCCGACGCGGCCGCGTCCTTCGGCACCGCCGCCACCACCTCCGACGCCGCCACATCCTCCGAACCAGCAGCGGGCTTCGCGAGCCGCCGGAGCGCCGCGCGCCACCACGAACTGAGCCAACGCGGCGAAATCAGTTCCGGTGCGACGGCCGTTTCGGCGGGAATACCGAGTCCGGCTCGGGATCGATCTTCGCGAGCCGCCCCGCCGCCCAGAGCTGCCCGCCGGTGGCCGAGCCCGCGAGCACGACGATGAGTGCCACCCCGGCACGCGGCAGGCTACGGCGTACGGCAAGGGTTGCCGCGAGATCCACGCCGTCGCACAGCGCCAGCGTGCGCTGCCAGCGCGGGCCGACCTGCGGGTTGTCCATCGTGTGCAACCCCATCGCGCCGAGGACGGCTTCGCGCACGCCCAGGCCGCGGGCGAGCGCCGTCACGCCCGGAGCATCCGCATCCTGGCCGATCCAGCCACGGGCGGCGAGCCGTGGGGCGAGCATGAGCGCCGCACCGAGTGCGATGCGTCCGGTGTTGATCACGCGGGCAACATCGCGTCCCGTCATGTGCTCGCCCTAGTGGTCCGTCCTTGCAGGACGGACCATTAGACAGCGTCGCCGTCGGGCACGATCGACACGACGCGCTTGCCGCGCTGCCGGCCGAACACGACGACGCCCGCGGCGCGCGCGTAGAGCGTGTCGTCCTTGCCGATACCGACGCCCTCGCCCGGCTTGAAGCGCGTCCCGCGCTGGCGCACGATGATCTCGCCACCGCTGACGACCTGACCGGCGAACGTCTTCACACCGAGGCGCTGGGCGTTGGAATCGCGGCCGTTGCGCGAGGACCCGAGGCCCTTCTTATGAGCCATTGGTGGCCTCCTTCGCGGCGCTCAAAGACGTGATCTCCAGACGGGTCAGCTCCTGCCGGTGCCCGGTGGTGCGCTTGTACCCGCGCTTGGGCTTGAACTTGAAGACGCGCAGCTTCTCGCCGCGTTCGTGTCCGACGATCCTCGCCTGCACCGAGACGCCCTTCAGCCCATCGGCGTCGAAGACGGCGTCGTCGGAGCGAAACAGCAACGGCTGCAGCGAGACGGTGGCACCCTCCTCTTCGCGCAGGCGCTCGACGAGCAGGGTCTGCCCCTCCTCGACGCGGTATTGCTTGCCGCCGGTCTTGACGATTGCGTAGGCCATCTCAGCTCTCCGAAGGTGTTGGTGCCGCGGACTCCGCCGGAGCGCGCGAACGGCGCCGACCGCCTCTGCGGCCACGGCGCCGGGTGGTCGATTCTACGTCATCCTCGGCGACCGGCTCGGCGACCGGCTCCGCGACCGGCTCCGCCGACGGCTCGGCGGGCGGCTCCGCAGGTGGCTCGGCGGGTGGTTGCGCGGCCGGCGGCACGGTCGGTTGCGGAGGCTCGCCGGTGTCCAGCAGCGTCGCCGTCGCCGACGTGCGCCCGGCATGCTCGATACGCACCAAGCGCCTGGCGCCGACGAAGCGCCCGCCGCCGCTCACGCTGATGATGTAGCCGTCGATCTTCGCCACCGCGTCGTCGATGTCGTACATGTGCGGCTCGACGATGTGAACGAGCACCTCGTCGCCCTCGCGGAACGGCACCGCGCGCTCCTGCACCTCGTCGCGCGAGCCCTCCATGATGATGTCGAAGTGGTGCAGCGGCAGGCCCTCGGTGCCGGTGAAGTGAAACTGCCGCCCCGTCGACTCCTCCAACGCATGCAAGACACGCTTGCCGTTGCCGGTGAACTGTGCGCTGACGCGCGGGTTCATCTGAACGAGGAACGCCTCGTGCTTCTTCAAGGCCTTCTTGGCGATGACCCGCAAGCGGCGCTCGAACTCGATCGCGATCGTCTCCTCGGACTTGATCACGCCGTCGCCGTCGCACATCGGACAGGGCCTCGAGATGATCTCGCGCACGCCCTCGGTGACGTTCTGGCGTGTCATCTCGACGAGTCCCAGCTTGGAGATCTCCGCCGTGAACGTCTTCGTCCGGTCCTCGTCGAGCGTCTTGCGCAAGGTCTTGAGGACGGCCTCGCGGTTGCGCGCGCGGGCCATGTCGATGAAGTCGATGACGATGATGCCGCCGATGTCGCGCAGCCGCAGCTGGTTGACGACCTCCTCGGCGGCCTCGAGGTTGGTCGTCGTGATCGTGTCCTCCAGGCGCGCGCCCTTGCCGCGGCCGATGAAGGATCCGGAGTTGACGTCGATGACCGTCAAGGCCTCGGCGTAGTCGATGATGAGGTAGCCGCCAGAGGGCAGGTCCACGCGCCGCGTCATGAGCCCGTCGATGACCTTCTCGACGCCGTAGGCCTCGACCAGCGCCTGCTTCTCCTCGTACAGCTCGACGCGATCGACCAGCTCGGGCGCCGTGCGCGTGAAGAACGAGACGAGCCGGTGGTGCTGCTTGGGATCGTCGACGATCGCGCGCTCGAAGTGCTCGGAGAAGATGTCGCGCACGACGCGCACCGAGAGGTCGGCCTCCTGGAAGACGAGCGCGGGCGCGGTCGTCTCCTCGACGCGCTTGCGAAGCACCTCGTGGAGCTTGAAGAGGTACTGCAGCTCGCGCTCGAAGTCGGCTCGCGTGGCGCCGCTGGCCGCGGTGCGGACGATCGCGCCGCCGCCCTGCAGATCCAGGCCCTTCGTCTCGCGGCGCAGGCGATCGCGCTCCTTGTCGTCCAGCCGCCGCGAGACGCCGATCCCCTCGCCGGTCGGCGCATAGACCATGTAGCGACCGGCGACGGTGAGCTCCATGCTCAACCGCGCGCCCTTGCTCTTCAGCGGATCCTTGACGACCTGCACGACGATCTCCTGGCCGGGCTTGATCAGCTCGGTGATCTTCGACACGCCTTCCTTGCCGCCACGGCCGCGGCGGCCGACGTCGACGCCCGGCACGACGATCTCGTCGACGTGGAGAAAGCCGTTCTTGTCCAGGCCGATGTCGACGAACGCGGCCTCCAGGCCGGCCAGGACGTTGTCGACCTTGCCCTTGTAGATGTTGCCGACGATCGAGCGCTGCCCGCGACGCTCGAAGTACAGCTCCGCGACGCGATAGCCGGCTGCCGGATCAACCTTCTTGGAGCGACTGGGCCGCTTGGCGGCCTCCGGCTTTCCCGTCGCCTCCAGCAGCGCGACACGGGTTTCCCCACGGTCGACGCTGACCAGTACTTGCTTCTTCATTGCGAAAGAGTCCTTTGTCTAGAACGAGCGGCCACGGCCTTTCGTCGCAGCCGCGACGCGCCCTTGCGCGTAGATCGACTGGAGCAGGCCGATGGCCAAGAGGGTGGTGATCACCGAGCTGCCTCCGTATGAGAGGAGCGGCAGCGGGATTCCGGTGATTGGCATGATCCCGACGTTCATGCCGACGTTGACGAAAACCTGGAACAACAGCGTGGCCACGATGCCCCCGGCGATCAGCGCGCCGTAGAGATTCTTGGCCAGGGTGAGAATTCGTAAGCCGCGCCACACGAGCAGCGCGTACAGCGAGAGCACGAGCCCTGCGCCGGCAAAGCCCCATCGCTCCCCGATCGACGCGTAGGGGAAGTCGGTGCGCGCCTCGGGAAGGAACTTCAGTCTCGTTTGCGACGCCTGGTCGCCGCGTCCGGTCTTTTGGCCCGCGCCGATCGCTATCCGCGACTGGTTCTGCTGGTAGCCGGCGTCGTTCGGATCGTCCGATGGATACAGGAACGACGTCAAGCGGTCCGTCTGGTACTTCTCGAGCACGGTCACGCCGAGCGCCGGCGCCACCGACAAGACGAGCGTGATCGCGATCCCGCCGAGGGCGATCAGGCCCGCGAAGTGCCGCCAGCTCACGCCCGCGACGAACATCACGGAGAAGAGGATCGCGACGTAGACGAGCCCGGAACCCAGATCCGAGGACATGACGAGGATCGCCGGAATCATCGCGACGAGCACGAGCCGCGCCGTCGTGTCGCGCTCGCCCAAGCGCCGCGAGCGATCGACCGTAAATGCGGCCAGCGCGACCACGAGCAGCACCTTGCCCAGCTCTGAGGCCTGGATCTCGAAGAACGGCAACTGGATCGCGCGCCGCGACCCGCGCGTGACGCCGCCGAACACCGCGACCAGCAAGATGCTGGCCAGCATGAGTCCATAGACGCCGTACTTCAGCTCGCGCAATCGCGAGTAGTCGATCCGGCTCAAAACGATTGCGACGATCGTGCCAATCGCGAAGAAGACGCCCTGGCGCATGACGTAGAAGTGCGGATCGCCTGGAACGTCGTTGCTCGTAGATGCGTCTAGGGTAACGAGTGACGCGGTCATGAGGCCGATCACGGCCAGCGCGAGCAGCGGGTCGAAGGGCAGGCGCAGCCCCGCGGGCAGACGTGTGGTCGGGCGCTCGCTCATCGTGTTTGCGAGCTTCCCTGGACGACGACCTTCTCCTGGTTGTAGTGCTGCGCGAGCAGCAGGCGCGCGATCGGCGCGGCGACCTCGGCCCCGAAGCCGCCCTCCTCGACCGTCACGGCGACGACGATCGGGCGCTTCTTGTCGGGCACGTAGGCGACGTACCAGGACTGATCGCGCTTGACGCCGCGCTGGGCGGTGCCGGTCTTGCCGTAGACCGGGTAGCGATCCTGCGGCCAGCCGGCGAACACGTCGGCCGAGGTGCCGCCCGGCGCGCTGGCGGCGAGGTGCAGGCCGTTGGCGACCGCCGCCAGGTTGTTGGGGTCGATCTTGATCCGCCGTGCCGGATCGCGCTCGATGCGCTGGACGAGCTCGCCGCGATCGCTCTCGATCTCCAGGCCGAGATGCGGCCTGACGACCTTTCCTCCGTTGGCGATCGCGCCGTAGGCGACGGCGAGCTGCAGCGGCGTGGCCTGAAGGTCGCCCTGGCCGACTGCGAGGTTGACGGTGTCGCCAAGGTTGTAGGGGCGCAGGTCGGAGATGCCGCAGCCGGCGGCGCCCGCCGCGTAGACGTTGGCCTGCGGCGAGATCTTCTTCCTCTTGCGGCAGGCCAGCTCGCGCTTGCCGATCTCGGCGCGCCACTGCGGGTCGGGGATCAGCCCCGCGAACTCGCCCGGAAGGTCGATGCCCGTCCGGCGAGCGAAGCCGAGCTTGCGCGCCCAGTTCTGGATCACCAGGCCGCCGCGGTAGAACGCGTTGATACCCAGCTTGTAGAAGTAGATGTCGGAGGACACCTGCAGCGCCCGCGTGAGGTCGACGCTGCCATACGCCTGCTGCTTGGCGTTGCAGCGCTCAGCCTCGCCGACCTGGATGCAGCCGGGATCGTTGATCGTCGCGCCCGGCGTGATCAGGCCGGCGTGCAGACCCGCGAGCGCCGTGACCGCCTTGAACGTCGAACCGGTCGGATACGCGCTCGAGATCGCACGGTTGAAGATCGGCGCCCCCTGAGCCTCGTCGACGAGCAGCTCGTACTGCTTCTGCGTGATCGCCTTGGTCAGCAGCGCCGGGTCGAAGGTCGGGCTGGAGCCCAGCGCGAGAACCTCGCCCGTGGTGGGATCCAGCGCGACGAAGGCACCGGGGTTGTTGCCGGGGTTCAGCGGACCGGCAAGCGCGCGCTGGCCCACGCGCTCGAGCCCGAGATCCAGCGACAGCCGCAGACGCTGGCCCGCGACCTCCTTGACGTCGCGCAGGCGATCGCTGGGGATCGGGCGCCCAAACGCGTCGACCTGGACGCGCTGGATGCCGTCCCTGCCGCGCAGGTAGCGGTCATAGGCGAACTCCAGGCCACCCTGGCCGACGATCGTGCCGGGCTTGACGCCGCGGAAGCGGGCCCGCCGCAGCTGCTTGGGGCTGACTTCGCCGACGGTGCCGAGGATCTGGGCAGCGAGCTCCCCCTGCGGGTAGTCGCGCAGGTAGGTCTGCTCGACCTGGACCCCCGGGAACTCCTCGGGGCGCTCGGAGATGTAGGCCAGCACCGAGTCGGGCACGTCGGTCTTCACGCGAATCGTCGAGTACGGCACGAGCACGAGCGAGCGGACGACCCGGCGATGGATCGCGCCGGCCGACGTGTTCAGCACGCGCGCGAGCTTCGCGTAGCGCGCGCGCAGCGCGTCGGAGGGGATCGGCGGGATCTTGATCGGCCGCACGCGCTTGCGCTTGGAGCGCGTCGGGCGCTCGGACATCCTCTGGCCCCAGTCGAGCGCCAGCTTGCGCTCGGCGTCGGGCAGCTTTGCCGGATCGAGCTCGACGACGACCGCGAGGCGATTGCGGACGATCACCCTGCCAGCGCGATCGACGATCTTGCCTCGCGGTGCCTGAATTCGCAGCTCGCGGACGCGATTTGAGTTGGCCTCCGCGACGTACTTGTCGCCCGACAGCACCTGCAGGTACCAGAGGCGGAAGAAGATGATCGCGAACAGTCCGAACGCGACCGCGCCGAAGATGGCGACCCGCAGCGCGAGCTGCGGCGTGATCGGAGGCCTGCGCTCCTGGCTGGGCTCCATCATCATGAGCGCGAGAGCGGCGACAGGCCGCCGGTCGTGTAGGCCCGGCGCCGGCGCCGGCGCGGGTCGTCGGGCAGGCTCGGCTGCAGCCAGCGGCGCGCGAGCGCGTACACCGGCAGCGCGAGCAGCGTGTTGATGATGAGCGTCGCGAGCGTCTGGCGCACGAGCGCCCAGCTGACCGGGGCGTCGACGCCGAGCAGGAAGTGGACGAGCGCAAAGCCGAGGGCGAAGATGAGCGTCGCGGCGGCGCCGGCCGCGAGCGGCACGAGCGTCCCCTCGGGGTCGCGCGCCTCGCGCAGGCGCCCCGCCGCATAGCCGACGGCGAGCAGCACGAGCGAGGAGATGCCGAGCGTCTGCAGCGAGACATCGTCGGCGAAGAGGCCGACGCCGAAGCCGAAGCAGCCACCCGCCAGCGACCCGCACAACAGGCCAACGGCCATGACGAGCAGCGGCGTGAGATCGGCGTTCGCGCCGGCGACCGGCACCTGCGAGACCGCCGCCGTCTGCACGACGACGCCGCCGACGCCGAGGCCGACGAGGCGCGCGAGCAGCTGCCAGCTCAGGCCGAGCATCTACCCGTTGGGTCCCTGGGGCCGGGTGAGGATCTGGACGAAGTCCAGGCTGCGCACGTCCGCGTAGGGCTTGACGTGGATCTCCTGCGTGTCGGTCCCCTCGTTGTCGATCCGCGTGACCTTCCCGATCGGCAGGCCCTGCGGATACGGCGACTGAATGTGATCGCTGTTGGTCAGCGTGCCGCGCGTGACGACGAGGTCGCCAACGTTCAGCGGCGTGCCTGGAGGCACGAACTTCACGACGAGATCGGTCGGGTTGCCGGCGCTCGACGGCTCGACGATGCCGAATGCACCGCGCTTGCCGATCCGTACCGACACCTTCGAGGTCGTGTCCGTCAGCAGCGTCACCTGGGCCGCGCCGCCGAAGACGTCGGTGACACGACCGATGAGGGCATCCTCGTTGATGACGGGCTGGCCGTTGCGCACGCCGTCGTCCGTGCCCTTGTCGACGCGGATCGTCGCGTACCACACGGTCGGCGACTGGAAGATCACGCGACCGGTCTTCGGGCCGTAGTCCTGCAGGCCGAGCGCGCCGTCGAGCTCGACCATCTTTCGCAGCCGCTCGTTCTCGACCGTCGCGCCCTGCTCCTGAGCGACCTCGGTGCGCAGGCGATCGCGCTCCTTGCGCAGCCCCTCGACCTGTCCCTTGGCCGCGATCGTGTCCCCGAACCAGCCGAAGAGGTCGCGCACGGGCTTGAGCGCGCGGCTCGCGCCCTCCTGGACCGGGTTGAGAACCTCGCTCGTGCCACGCTGGATGCCGTGCAAGGCGCCGCCGGCTCCTTCGCCGAAATACGCGGTTAGCAGGATCAAGGAGCAGACGACGAGCAGTCCGAGGACCGCCCGCCGCCGACGGACCGTCTTGTCGTACACGTGGGCAATGACTCCAAGGTTCGATGCGGTGTGGAACGCATGGCTAGTAGCGGCGCCGGCGATTCTTCGAGTTCTTGTTCGTGCGGTGGATGACCTCGAACTCCTCCAGCGATCGGCCCGAGCCGACCGCCACGCACGTCAGCGGCGACTCCGCCAGATGGCAGGGCATCTGGGTCTCCTCGCGCAGGCGCTCGTCGAGGCCCTGTAACAGCGATCCCCCGCCGGCGAGCATGATGCCACGGTCCATGATGTCCGACGACAGCTCGGGCGGCGTGCGGTCCAGCGTCTCCTTGACGGCGTCGATGATCTGCGCCAGCGGCTCCTCCAGCGCTTGCCGGATCTCCTCGCTCGTGAGCACGACGGTCTTGGGCAGTCCCGAGACCATGTCGCGCCCGCGGATCTCCGCCTGGACCTCCTCTTCCATCGGATGGGCGGAGCCGATCTCGAGCTTCACCTCCTCCGCGGTCTGCTGGCCGATCAGCAGCTTGTACTCGCGCTTGGCGTAGTTGATGATCGCCTCGTCGAGCTCGTCGCCGCCGATCCGGATCGACTGGCTGACGACGATGCCGCCGAGCGAGATCACCGCCACCTCGCTGGTGCCGCCGCCGATGTCGACGACCATCGAACCGGTCGGCTCGCCGACGGGCAGTCCGGCGCCGATCGCCGCCGCCATCGGCTCCTCGATGAGGTAGGCCTGGCGAGCGCCCGCGCTCAGGCAGGCCTCCTCGACGGCGCGCTTCTCGACGCCGGTCACGCCGGAGGGCACGCACACGACGACGCGCGGGTGCGCCCAGCGGTTCTGATGCACCTTCTGGATGAAGTGGCGCAGCATCTCCTCGGTCACGTCGAAGTCGGCGATGACGCCGTCCTTCAGCGGCCGGATCGCGGAGATCGTCCCCGGCGTGCGGCCGAGCATGCGCTTGGCCTCGATGCCTACGGCGTGCACCTCGCCGCTGCGCGAGTCGATCGCGACGACCGACGGCTCGGACAGCACGATGCCGCGCCCGCGCACGTAGACGAGTGTGTTCGCTGTGCCCAGGTCGACGGCCATGTCGCGGCCACCGAAGCCGGTGAGGTAGCTGAAGAAGCCCATTCGGAAGGCGGGGGGACCCCTGTCTCGCTCCGTGTCGGGGTTGGGCACGGGACCGACCGCGCGCCGCAGTCTATCGGCGCATGGCCCTGCGCCCAGCAATCCCTCTAGCTTTCCCTGAGCATTAGTCTCAAGTCGAGGTTGAGCAATGTGGCGACCGGTAGACCAACGACGTTCAGGTAGTCACCCATTATGCGGAGAACCAGCGCGGCGCCTTGGCCTTGGATGGCATAACCGCCTGCACGGCCGGACCATTCCCCCGTTCGGACGTACCAATCGACAAACTCCTCGTCGAGGTCCCGAAAGGTGACTTTCGTTACCTCATGCACAACCTGAGGGTTACCGGGACGCAACAACGCAAGGCCGCTGATGACCTCGTGGGTGCGGCCGGAGAGCCGTCTCAGGGTGGCTTCGGCGTCACGTTCGCCAGCCGGTTTGGCAAAGATCTCGCCGTCGAGCACGACCAAGGTATCGACGCCGAGGATGGTCTCGCCCGGACGCTCGATCGCGCCCGCCTCGGCCTTTCGCAGGGCATTGGACGTGACCACGTCGATCGCAGGTCCGGCGTTGAGCTCCTCGACGTCGACGTCGACGGCCTCGAAGGGGATCCGCAGCTGGTTGAGGATCGCGCGGCGCTGCGGTGAGCGGCTGGCGAGGATCAGGCGCGGCGCGGCGCCGGCGCCACTCACGGCCCGCTACTGGCGCTGGTCACCGAAGTAGATCGCGATCTCGCGCTCGGCGGACTCGGGCGAGTCGGAGCCGTGCACGAGGTTGCGCCTGATCTCAAGCGCATAATCGCCGCGAATCGAGCCGGGCGTCGCCTCGATCCCGTTCGTCGCGCCGATCAGCTGACGCGCGGCCTCGATCGCGTTGGGGCCCTCGAGGATCATGGCGACCATCGGCCCGGAGGTGATGAAGGCAACCAGGCCGTCGAAGAACGGCTTGCCTTCGTGCTCGGCGTAGTGGCGCTTCGCCGTCTCGTCGTCGAGCGTCATGAGCTTCAGCGCGGCAAGGTGCAGGCCCTTTCGCTCAAAGCGGGCGATGATCTCGCCGGTCAGGCGGCGCGCGAACGCGTCCGGCTTGACCAGGATCAGGGTCCGGTCCATCGGGTGTTGTTGTCTCCTCAGGCCTGGGGGTCAATCGAGGGCGGTCTGCTTGCGCCTGCGACCCTGTCCGGGCGCCGCCACGTCGCCGATCTCGGACTCACAGTAGGGGCAGAGCTTCCACTCCGGGTCAAGCGGCCGTTTACAGACGCCGCAGGGAGCACGCAGCTTGCGCGTGCAGTTCGGGCACCGTAGGAAGTCCTTCTCGACCTCGTAGTCGCAGTGCGGGCACAGCATGTAGCTCGTGTCGTGCAGCCGCGCCTCGGCAGCCTGCATCTCGAGCTCGCGCTCGCGGATGTCATCCAGGTACTCCGGTGGGCGCACGATCACGTACAAGATCGTGCCCACAAACGGGAACAGCGACGCGATCGTCGCGCAGATGACGAGCATCGGATCCTTGATCCGCCTGAGCGCGTCCATGTACGTCCAGTACACGAGCGCCAGGTAGATGACGACCAGGAACAGGATGAGCATGTTGACCGCGAGGTTGAGCCCATCGCTGTTGATCCCGAAGACGGCGAGCACGTTCGCGGCAGCTTATCCCGGATGCGGCGCTCCCACGTCGGTGTACGCCTCACAAGCGTGCGGGGACGCGGTCAGCGGCGCCGCTCGAGCTTCCGGCGCACGCAGCACCGTGACGCGTGTGTCAGGGCCGCTGCGCCCCCGCGGCATCACCACCGGGTCAGGCAATCTCACACGTGGCGATCATGGGTGCAACCCGGCCTGCTTCATGGCTGTGAGGGCGTTGTGGATCTCGACCTGGAAGTTGGTCAGCACGACCGGCTGTCCTGCTCCGTCGGGAGCGAGTGCCCTGGCGCTGCCGTCTGCGCGCAGCTGCGCGCGGCGGCGCTGGATCGCCTCTGCGCGCCAGATGTTCATGAGCTGGCGCGCGTTACGCGGGTTGTCGATGTCCGTGCGGACGGCGCCCAGCAGGCTTCCGAGGTGCGGCGCGCGCTGCACGCGAAGCGGCATGGCGTCGAGTGCGACTTTGGGGTCCTGAGCGAACGCGACCAGGATCGTCTTGATGATGCTCGTGTGGTCGAACTGCGGCCGCTCGCCGTCCGGCCCAGGTGTCGGCGCGTGGAGCACCTGCCGGCGCACTCGCGGTCCGACGATGAGCGCTGGCACACGCAGGCCGTAGGTCTTGTGGTCCGACTTCTCCCCTGCTGGGATGGGCGGCGGGAGCACGTGGTCGTAGAAGCCCCCGTGCTCGTCGTAGACGACGATCAACAGCGTGTCCTTCCAGTCCTTGGAATGCATCAAGGCGTTGTAGACCTCGAAGACGAACCCCTGGCCGGAGCGGATGTCCGACGGCGGATGGTCGTCGTTGGACTGCGTCTCGAGCACGCTGACGTCGACGAAGTTCGGATCGATCCACGACACCTGCGGCAGCTTGTTCGCGGCGGCGTCGTCGAGGAAGGAGTTGCCTCGAACGATCCCGGCCTCCGCGACCTGCGTGAGGAAGCTGAGCTTGCGACGGTCGAAGAACGCGAAGTTGTCGCGCATCGGGTCGTCGAGCCTGCGGTAGCGCTCGTCGATCAGGCGCAGCGTGCCGGGGTCGTGTGAGTACCAACGCCACTGACGATCCTCCAGGCGGCGGGTGAACGCCCGTACGTTGAATATCGGCAACGACCGAAGGCTCTTCAACGGAGGCAGACTGCCGATCGCCTGCAAGAGGTCGCTCTCCTTCGCGACGTTCGGGCCGTCTCGCCCGGCCACAGCGAACATGCGGTTGGGCCACGTGTCGTCGGGAATCGAGGAGAACCAGCGATCGCACACGCAGTACTGGCGTGCGAGGTGGTCATAGACGGGGACGTCCTTGCTGGTGTAGTACCCCATCGGAACGATCCACTGGTCGCTGGTGACGTTGTCCTTGGGGTTGCGCGTGTCGACGAAGCTCTTGACGAAGCCGCCGTTGCCAGCGGGGTGCGGCGTCTCGGGGTAGCCGGGCCCCAGCTGCGTCTGCACCCCAGCCCGGGAGTGATCGGGATCGAGCTTCTTCTGCAGCGCCTCACCATGGCGCTGAAGCCTCTGGTCCGTGGCGTCGAATGCCTGGACGCGGATCTTCTTGCCGTTGGGATCGAAGTTGAACTCCTCTCCCGTGAGCCCGTCGACCTTCGTCATCCCCTCCTGGTGCAGGTAGCCGAGCATGTGATCGAACGACCGGTTTTCCATCATGACGACCACGATGTGCTTGAGTGCTCGCAATCGCTTGACGTCCGCCTGATCGTCAGTCATGTCCCTCCTCCTGTCGAAGAAGCCACCGTCGCGGACGAGGCGGTGGGCTGTCAAGCCCGGATTATCGACCGCGACAGTTGTGCTCCTGTTGCTACAGGAACATCCGCCCCAGCGCGTAGCCGATCGCGAAGAACACGAGGATCACCAGCGCCACGATGAACGCGACGGCGCCGATCAGCGCCAGGGCCGAGGGATCCTCGCGCTTCACAACGTCGACGCGCGGCCGGCGCCGACCGGACGCATGAGGTCGGCGACGAGGTAGATCGAGCCGGTCGCGAGCACGACGCCGTCGGGGCCCGCGACCTCGCGCGCCGTGACCAGGGCGCGGTGCGGATCGGCCTCTACCCGCACCACGGAGGGAGCGCCGACCTGTCCGGCGAGCGAGGCGAGCGTCGCCGGCGGCAGGCTCCGGGGGTTGGCGCTGGCGGTGAAGACCGCGCCCGCACACAATCCCAGCAGCGCCGCGAGCATCGCAGCCGCGTCCTTGTCGTCGAGGATGGACA
>DASVPU010000131.1:0-15312 GCA_036389475.1 Solirubrobacteraceae bacterium | reverse complement strand
CGAGCGTCTGGAGGACATAGCCGTGCGCGTGGCGAACGGCCGGATCGACGCTGCGGTCGCGCTTGCGAACCGTCGCGTAGGCGCCGGCGCCAGCGCCGACGAGCGTGTTGTCGGCGAAGATCTTCAGGGCTTCGTTCCAGTAGCGGGCGCGCACGCTGCCGGCGGCGGTAAGGCGGCTGGGACCGTTGCCGGCGATCGGCGCGTTGGGGTCGGTCAGCGTCCTCCAGCCGCTGGAGATCGAACCCGCCAACCCCTTGTCGGACAGCGCGAGCCTCGTCGCGACGCCGACCGGGACGAGCGCGAGCGCGACGAGCAGCACGACCCCCGCGCGGTATCGCGCGCGGGGGCTCGGCGGCCGCGCCGCGGCGGCGAAGTTCGCGGCCAGCCCTGCGAGGGTCAGCAGCCCGAGCATCACGACGAGCAGCAGGCCGAACTGCAGCCCGGCCTGGTTCTGCAACGCGATCGGGACCCGGCTGGCGGTCATCGAGCTCTGCGAGAAGACCCACAGCGCGACGAGCGCCGCCCCCGCGCCGCTGGTCAGCAGCAGGGTTGCGCCGCGCAGACGCAGGGGCACGGTCGCAAACCAGAACGCGGCGCCGATCCCCGCCGCCAGCAGCGCGCCGCGCGAGTAGGCCAGCAGGATCGTCAGCCCCAGCAGCCCGAGCGCGGGATATGCGAGCGCGTTCAGCGCCTGATGGCCGGTGCGGCGCGCGCCGAGCCAGAGGCAGCCGGGCACGCCGAGCGCCGCCATCAGGCCGATCGCGTTCCAGTATCCGAACGGCGCGCTCAGGCGCGCGTAGACCTCGTCGGGATTCAGCGCGCCGGGCAGAACCTTGGTCAGCACCGCGTACCCGCTGACCGCCACCGCAGCGAGCGTGATCGCCCCGATGACCGTGCTCCAGCGGTTCGGAACCCAGTGAGCCAGTGCGACGGCGGCCGCGAACACGGCGGCGTAGGCGATCGTGCGGTTCGCCTCCAGCCACGCGTCGGCCGGCTGTGCCGCCCAGGTGATCGACAGCGCCGTCAGCACCGCGAGCGCGGTGAGCAGCAGCAACGACCAGCTGCCCCAGAGGCGTTCGCGCCGCGGCGCGAGCGTCAGCGCACCGCTGACCGCGACCGCGCCGCCGAGGATCAGGGCCATCTCGACGCGTGTCGCATGCGCGACCTGCAGGCCGCCGTCGGCTACGAAGGCGACGGCGCAGAGGATGGCTGCGAGGCCGGCCGTGAGGAGCGCTTGGGCGCCTGGGCCGGGAACGCTCAGCGCGACGGCGGGCCGCGGCGGTCGGTCAAGCGCGGCGTGCGTGGACAACGCTTCTGATCCGGACGGCGAGGAGCGCGAGCAGCCCGGCGAGTAGCAGGGCGAGCAGCACGACGATCGGCGCCGGCAAGTTGCTGACCTGGTTCATGCCCGGGACCCTGCCGACCTTTGCCGGATCGACCGGCGCGTCGTTCACCGTCAGCGGTGCGGCGGCATCGTTGCGGGCTCGGTCGACGGCGCTGCGCTCCATCGCCGTTGCCGAGCGCAGCTGCTCCTCGGCCGGCGCGCTGCCGACTGCACCGCCGCCGGTGCTCGACGAGTCGCCGCTACCCGAGTGCTTCTTGGGCGTACCGGTCTTGCCCCTCCCGGCCGCCGCGAGCATCGCCCTGCGGATGACGTCGCGGCAGTTGCCGTACTGGTCGGCGTCGGCGGCGAGCCCGTCGAGCGCATCGCGGTAGTCGCTCTGCGAGTAGGTCTTCGACATCCGCTCGTCGTCGGTGCAGTCGTCGAGGACGGCCTTGCCAGAGGCGCTGGCACTCGCGGCGCCGGCAGCGAGCAGTGCGAGCAGCGTCGCAAACGTGGCGAGCGCGAGGCGCATCGAGCGGCTCACCGTAGCGAGCCCAGCGCTGCTTCGAATCCGGCTGCCCAGGTGTCGAAGGTGTACGCGGCGACGTCGCGGCGCGCGTTGTCGCCCAGGCGCCCGCGAAGGCCGTCGTCGTCGTGCAGGCGCTTGAGGGCTGCCGCGAGGGCGCCGGGATCCTCGGCCGGCACGACGAGTCCGTTGCGCTCATGACGCACGAGCCCGCCGGCTACGGCGCCGACCTCCTCGCTGGCGATGACGGGTGTGCCCTGGTTCATGGCCTCGTTGGCAACAAGCCCCCACGGCTCGCGAAAGTTGCGGGTCCGGATCGACGGCATGACCAGGACATCGGCTGCGGCCAAGAGGTTGCGAACCTCTTCGGGCGGCTGTGGCGCGATATGGGCCACCGCGCCGCCGGCGGAGCTCCGAGGGGACCCGGTACCCGCGCCGACGAGGACGAGCGCGGCGGCTGGCGTCCTGAAACCTGAACGAGACCAAGCATCCAGGAGCACCTGCGACCCTTTTGCCCAACTTTTACGTCCAACAAACATCACGGTGAAATCTGCTCTGCGGATGCGCGGCACCGGAGTGCTCCAGAAGGCGTTGTCGACCGACTGCGGCGCGATGTGGACGTTGCGAGCTCCGCGCGCGCGGGCGAATGCCGCGACGTGCGGGCCGTAGGCGACGACGGCATCCGCCTTGCGGTACAGCATCGCCATGAGAGGTGCGCCGCCGACGATGTGCGCGGGCGTGCGCGGGTGCGCCCACAGCGCGCTCCAGAGCACGAACGGCGTGCGCTTGGCGCGTGCGCCGAGCCAGGCGGCCGGGAGCGCGATGCGGCCGGCGGTTCCGCAGACGACGGCGCCGTAGTCGCGCGAGCCGGCGAGCGCCCTGATGTCGCGCTGCGCAACGTAGAGGTGCGGGACGGCTGGGTCGTCTACTCCGGCCGTGGCATGCGTCGAGCGCCCGCCAAAGATCGCGAGCTCCAGCGCGACGCGCCGGTGCAGCGCCGCGAACGCGCCGGCGCGCTCGGGTGGGACGTGGTTGGTGACGAACAGGACGGGCTTCATCGCCCGCACGCATCCCCGTAGGCGGCGACCGTGGCCGCCCCGCACGCCTCCCAGGAGAAATGCTGTTCGACCGTCTGCCGGGCCAGCCGCCCTTGTCCTGGGTCAGCGCAGAGCGCTCTGATCGCTGCGGCGAGCGCCGCCTCGTCGCCCGCTGGGACAGTCGTCATGCCGCCACCGCAGGCGGCGATCTCCTCGGGCCCGGGCTCGCCGCGGGCGCCGATCGCCGGCAGCCAGCCGGCCATCGCCTCGACGTAGGCCACGCCGAACGCCTCCTCGGTCGACGTCATCGCAAACACGTGCGCGCGGCGGGTCCGGCGCAGCGCCTCCTGATGGGGGAGCTGGCCGGCGAACTCGACGCGATCGGCGATGCCGAGCTTGGCCGATGTCTGCCTGAGGGATGCCAGCTCGGGGCCGTCTCCGATGACGAGGTAGCGCAGGCCCGGCAGTTGTGCGATCGCCGCGAGGACGTCACGGTGGCGCTTGCGCGCGATGACGTGACCTGTCGTGACGACCGTCGGGTGCGGATAGGGCTTCGCGCGCTCTTGCGGAAGGTCGCTGCCGAGGTGCACGACGCGCGTCGCAGGCGCACCGAGGATGCGGCACTCATGCTCGATTCCGGCGCTGTTGGCGAGCACGAGGCGCGACCGCGCGAATGCCGCGCGCACCGCCTCGGCGCCGCCGGCCGACCGCGGCACGGTGTGCAAGACGTCGCCGCCGTGGACGGAGACGATGTAGGGCGTGCGCAGGCCGGCGCGGCGGACGGCTTCGCCGGCGGGAACCGCGTTGTGGGCGTGGACGAGGTCGTAGGGGAAGCGCTTGCGCAGCGCGCGCATGGCGACCGCGAGCGAGGGCGCCGCCCAACGCCCCCAGTCGCCGTAGCTGCTCGGCCTCGGTGGCGCGAGAAACGGGATGTAGGAGACGTCGATGCCGTCGAGCGTCGCGCGTCGTGGCTGACAGAGCGCCTGCATTGCCGCCTGGGCGGCGGCTTTCGGGCCAGCCTTCGCCGCGGCCCGCGGCGGTACGGGGCGGTGCAGGACGATCACGCGCAACTCGGCGCCGGCGTCGCGCGCCGCGACGGCTTGGCGGTGGGCCCACACCCCAAGCACCGGGTCCGCGGCGCGCGGATAGAACTCGGCGACGATGGCGACCCGCATCGGTCAGCAGAGCCGCCGCGACCACGACGCCTCGTCGCGCGTGACGTATGGACGGCCTTGGAGGAACGTCCGGGCCTCGGAGATCGCCGGTTCGCGGTCGTACGCGCCAGCCGCCGGCGCGGTGTGCAGGATCGGGGTCGCATCGACGATCCCGGCACGCCAGCCCTGCGCGCGGGCCAGCGCGCCCCAGTGGACGTCGAGTCCCCAGCCCATCGACAGCCGCGGGAAGGGAAGCACCGCCGGGAAGGTACTCGCCGCAAACGCCGTGACGGGCCCGATCTCGACGAAGTGCGACTCGCGCACCGCGCCGCCGGGCCGTCGCCGGGTGACTTGCCAGGCGGCGTGGGAGTGAGTGCGGTGCGCGGGCTGGGCCAGCACCAGGCCCGCGTGCTCGGCGACATGCAGGAAGCGGTCGACGAACCGCCGCGGTAGGACCACATCGTCGTCGATGACGATGAGCCAGTCGTGGCCGGCGGCCGGGTGCGCCTCCAGCAGCGCGTTGAGGTGCTCGAACTTCCCGCCCACGCCCATCTCGATCGTCCGCATCGTGATCTCGTGGCGAGTGCGGTGCAGCTGCACGCGCGCGGCGTCCATGAGGCGGCCGGGTCGTTCGATGCCGAGCACGAGCACCTTGCGGCGGGGCGGGTGCTCACGGGCACCTCTATCGAGCCGGCGAATGCGCAGGCCGGCCTCGAGGTCGAGCATGGCGTCGGCGGCGCGGGCCGTGAGGCGGCGCAGGCCGCGGACGGTGCCGCTGGTTCCAGAGAGGAAGTCCTCATCGACGAGCGCCGCGGCGGTCGCGGCCGGGACCGGCGTTCGAGACGTGGTCGCGCCGTCGCCTGCCGGCGGCGTGAGCGTACCGGCGGTCGCGGTGGGTCTTACCGATTGCGCGAGGATGGCCCGCAGGCGCCCGAGCGAATGTGCGCTGAGCACGACGCCGTTCAGGCAGCGGAAGCGCACGATGTGCGTGGCGCAGCCCGCGAGGACGCGCAGCTCGCGCGCGAGCGGTGGCGCGCTGCCGTTGAAGGCGTCGAAGCGCCGGCTGGACTGGCCGCGGCGGTAGGCGGCCGCCGCGAGCGAGCGCAGGCGGGCGTCGTCGCCGGCGCGGCGGTGGTCGACCGCCGCCCCCGCGACATAGCGAATGCGACCGCCGGTCGCGCGCAGGCGCTGCTGCCACTCCTGCTCGTCGCCGTAGAGCTCGCGCGCCTCGTCGAAGCGTCCGGCGCGGTGCAGGGCCTGACGGCGCACCGTCATGTTCGCCCCCCAGGCGCGCTCGACGTCGCGGTCGCGTGGACCGTGGTCCTGGCTTGTGATCGGCGCTCCCTCGCGGCCGCAGGACCGCAGCCGGTGGTCCTCTAGGCGAGCGTAGATCGGCCCGGTCAGGACGCCGATCTCAGGCTCTGCCGTGCGATCGGCCTCCAGCAGGGCGGCGAGCCAGCCCGGTCGGACGGCGACGTCGTCGTCGACGAAGACGAGCAGGTCGCTGCGCGCGGCGTCGATGCCCGTATTGCGCGCGGCGTTGAGGCCGCGCGAGGCCTCGTGCGCGAGATAGCGCGCGCCGTGGCGTCGCGCCGTCGCGCACGTCGCCGCGCTCGGCCCATCGTCGACGACGAGGACCTCCGCATCCGCGGCCGCGGCCTGCGGCGCGATCGACGCGAGCGCGACCTCGAGATACCCCGCCCGCTCACGGGTGGGGACGATGATGCTCGCCGTCAAGGCCATATCGCAGGAAGAGTCTAGGTTTGGCGCAGTTTCGTGGCTGCATCGACACAGACCGTGCGTCGCTCGTGATCCTCTTCCTACACAACCGCTACCGCACGACCGGCGGAGAGGAGCGCGCGCTCGCGGATCTGCTCTGGCTCGTGCGCGAGCACCTCGGCGAGGACGCCGAACTGCTCACGCGCGACAGCGCGGCGATCGGCCGCGTGCGCGCGGCGGCAGGACTGCTCGGCGGCGGACTGGCTCCCGACCAAGTGACCGCGGCCGTCAGAAGGACCGGCGCCCGCATCGTCCACGCCCACAACGTCAACCCCTCGCTGGGCTGGCGTGCGCTGGCGGCCGCACGCGCGGCCGGGGCGCGAACGGTGCTGCACCTGCACAACTACCGCCTCGTCTGCGCGGTCGGCACGTGCTTCACCCAGGGCGCGGACTGCACGCGCTGCCACGGCCGCAACACGCTTCCCGGCGTGCGCCTGAACTGCCGCGGCACAGGCGCGGAGGCAGCCGTCTACGGCGCGTCGCTCGCGCTCTGGCAGCGACGGCTGCTGGAGCACGCCGACGCCGTGATCGTCCCGAGCGCCTTCGCGGGCGAGCGGCTGCGGGCGCTCGGGACGCCGCTCGGCGGGCGGGCGCACGTCCTCGGCCACATCGTGCGCGAGATCGCCGCCGGGTCGGCCGCGGCGGACGGCGGTCACGCGCTCGTCGTCTCGCGCCTGGCCCCGGAGAAGGGCGTCGATGTCGCGATCGCGGCGTGCGCCGCCGCCGGGCTGCCGCTGGTGGTGGCGGGCGATGGGCCCGAGCGCGCCGCCCTGCAGGCGCGGGCGAGGGGGACCGGCACGCGCTTCGCCGGCCGCGTCGACGCCGCCGAGCTGCGGCGCCTGCGCGCCGAGGCCGGGCTGGCGCTGGTGCCGTCGCGCTCGGCTGAGACATTCGGGCTCGCCGCCGCGGAGGCGATGGCGGCGGGGCTGCCGGTGGTCGCCAGCGCGATCGGGGCGCTGCCGGAGCTGTGCGGCCCGGGAGGGCTCGTGGAACCAGGCGACGCCGCCGCGCTTGCGATCGCCGCTCGACAACGCTTCCGAGATGCCGGCGCCGGGGAGGAGGGACGCCGGCGCGTCATGAGGATCGCCTCGCCACAGATCGTGGCGCCGGCGCTTGCGGCGATCTACGCGAGCCTGAGCGCTCGCACGCGATGAGCCGCCCCGTAGCCGGCGGCGCGACCGCTTACGTGCTCCAGGTCTCGGTGCTCGGCGCGGGTTGGTCGTCCTCGCGGACCGGCTCCTCGGCGCCCTCGCCGGGTGGCTCGGGCGCCCCGACGTCAGCGGGAGCGGGAGCGCTTGCTGAGATGTCGGGTTCGGCGATTTCCGGATCGGCGACGACCCCCGTCTCGGCCCCGACCGTGGCCTCGGGGCTGGCCAGCGGCTCGGCGGGCGCAAGGGGCGCGTCTGCGGCTGCGGCCTGGGCCGCATCCGCGGCAACGGCCTCGACCTCGGGCGTCGGGGCCACGGCCTTGGGCTCCGTCGGCGCCGGCGCGGTGTAGATCGGATCGGGATCGCTGCCCTTCAGCTTCTTGGCGATCAGGGCGCCGGCACCGCCGACGACCGCAGCGCCGCCGACCACCTTGGCCGGCTTGGACTTCGCGGCCCACCTCAGCACGGACACCTTCTTCACGCCCTTCCCGACGTTCTTCGCACCCTTCTTGGCGCCCTTCCCGGCGCGTTCGGCTACATGCGAGTCGGCCAGGCTCTTCACCACGGACGCAAAGAAGTCCAGCGCCTGATCCTTCTTGCCTTTCTGGCGCGTGCGCAGCTTCATGAGGTCCTCCTGATCGTTCGTGGTGAGTTAACCCGCGCCTACCCCCGTTGCCATCGGCGTCAAACGACCGTAGCGCTCGAAACGCTGCCGCAGCCGCGGGAGCAACGAATCTACTTCACGGACTGCCGCGCCGCATGTGCGCACTCGTCGCGTCACGCGGTCAGCCGCTCGCGCAGCCAGTGCGCCGTCTGCGCCACGCCGTCGCGAACGCCGATCCTCGCTTCCCAGCCCAGCACGCGCCGCGCCTTCTCGACGCTCGGCCAGCGCCGCGGCACGTCGACGGGGAACGTCGGCAGGTGCTCGAGCTCGAAGGTCTGCGGGTCGCGGCCGCACACCTCCCAGACGATCCGCGCGATCTCGGCGACGGTCAGCTCCTGGTTCGCGGAGATGTTGAAGTCCTCGTGCAGCGCCGCGGGTGCGCCCATCGCGGTGACGACGCCATCGGCGATGTCGTCGACGTGCGTCAGCGTCCGGGTCTGCTCGCCCGAGCCGAAGATCTGCAGCGGGTGCTGCCCCGACAGCGCCTTTCGGATGAGATCGGGAACGGCATGGGCGATGCCGGGCTCGTCATCGGGCATCTCGCCCGGTCCGTAGGCGTTGAACGGGCGGCAGATTGTAAACGGAAGCCGATGCTCCTCATACGCCGCGCGACACCAGACCTCGCCCGCGAGCTTCGAGAAGCCGTAGGCCGAGCGGGGCATCGCGACCTCCCAGACATGCTCCTCGGTGGTCGGGAACTGCGTTGCGCGCTCGAAGACCATGGAGGAGGACGCGTACACGAAGCGCTCGACGTCGTGGTCCAGCGCGGCCTGGATGACCGCGTCGTACAGCGCGCTGTTGACCGCCGTCAGCGTGTGCGGGAGCTTGTGGAAGTTCGCGATCCCGCCGACGATGGCGGCAAGATGAATCACCTGCGAGCAGCCCTTCGTCGCGGCGCGCGCATGAGCCAGCTCGCGCAAGTCGCCGGTGTGGACCTCGCAGCCCTCGCGCATCCACTGCGGCGCAGGGCGCTGGTCGGAGACGCGCACGTCGTAGTCGGGATCGCGCAGCAGGCGCCGGACGACCGCGGCGCCGATCGTGCCGGCGCCGCCCGTCACGAGGACCCTGCTCATGGCAGCGCGACGCGCCCGTTCGGCGACAGCGCGCTGAGCTCGGCCACGTAGGCGAAGACCTGACCGACGCCGAAGCAGTTCCACGGATCGACGATCAACGCGTCGGCGCCCGACAGCGCGGCGACCTCACGCAGCCGCTCGATCCCGGCGAACTCGTCATGGTTGGCGGCGACCACGACCGCGGCCGCTCCGCGGATGGCCTCGTCAAACGGCTGTGTCGGCGTCGAGACCCGCGGATCGTGGACCGAGACGTCCGCCAACTCGCGCTCGAGCATGCGGACGAGCTTGTGGGCGAGCGAGTCGCGCTCGTCGTCGGTGTTGCCCTTGAAGGCGAGCCCGAGGACGGCGATCTTGCGCCCGTTCAGCGACCCGAGCCGCCGCTTCATCCCCTCCACGAGAAACAGCGGCACCGACTCGTTGACGCGCGACACGGCGAGCAGCATGCCGGGCGCGTTGGAGCGCTCCTCGCTGAACGTGAAATCCTTGCGCAGGCACGTGCCGGCGGTCAGCCCGGGCATCGCGATCCCGCCGCGCGGGTAGTCGTGGTTGATGAGGTTGATGACCTCGAAGACGTTCGCCCCGTGCTGCTCGCAATCCATCATCAGGAGGTTTGGCAGCGCGAACGTCGTGTAGCGCATGATGTTCGTCCAGATCTTGGCCAGCTCGGCCTGCACGGGCGTCGTCTGCACGATCGGCGCGCCGAAGATCTCAAACAGCGCGCCGACGCGCTCCCCGGACGCCTCGCCCACGCCGCCGACGATGCACGGCAGCGTGCCGATCTCGTCGAAGAAGCGTCCTGCGGCGATCCGCTCCGGCGCGTGGGCCACGAACACGTCCTCGCCGATCCGAAAGCCGCGGTGCTTTGCGATGTAGCCGGCGACGAAGTCCGTCGTGCCGGGCGCGATCGTCGAACGCAGGACGATCTTGTGGCCGACGCGCAGGTGGCCGAGCAGGTCGTCGAGCGCCGAGCGGATGTCGGAGATGTCGATCTCGACGTGCGAGAACGACGGCGTGCCTAGCGTGATGACGATGTGCTCGGCCGCGGCCGCGGCGGCGACCCGGTCGGAGACCTGCAGTGTGCCGGCGGCGTGGACGCGATCCAGTGCCTCCTGGGCCCTCGGCTCCTGGAAGGGCATCCGGGCATCGCGGACGGCCTGCAACCGGGTGGCATCGATGTCGACGCCGAGGACGTTGAGGCCCCTGTCGGCGAACGATACGGCCAGGGGCAGGCCGATCCGGCCAAGCCCGATGACGGCGACCTCGGGGAGCATGAGTGGCGGAACTTACCGTTCGGCTGGCAAAACGGTCCGCAGCCGGTGCCGCGCATACTGCCCTGCGAAGCCCGCCACGAAGCGCGGGTTGTAGCGCGCGTAGCGTCGCCACAGGCGGCGCGGCTCGTGCGCCAGGCGGTAGGTCCACTCAAGCCCGCCGGTCTGCATCCAGGCGGGCGCCTGGGGAACGAGACCCGCGTGGAAGTCGAAGGCCGCCCCGACTCCGGCGAGGATCGGCGCGTCGAGCAGGTCGCGCATCTCGGCCATCCACTTCTCCTGCTTGGGCTGCCCGGTGCCGACCCAGACGACGTCGGCGCGTGAGCCGTTGATCTCGGAGACGATGGCGTCGCGCTCCTCCTCGGTCTGCGGGCGAAACGGCGGCGAGTAGCCGCCGGCGATGTCCAGTCCGGGATATCGGTGGCGCAGCGTGAGCACGAGCTGAACCAGCGCCCCCTGGTTGCGCCCGCCGTAGAGGAACATCCGGGTGCCGCTCTCCGCGGCGCGCTCGCAGTAGCGGGCCATCAGATCGGGGCCGTAGATGCGGGTCGCCTGCGGGTGGCCGAGCGCCCGCAGCGCCCAGACGAGAGGCTGCCCGTCGGGGACCGCGACGGTGTTGGTCAGCGCATCGCGCGTCTGCGGGTCCTCGCGGGCAACCATGACGAGATGCACGGCAGCGGCGCTGATCGATATGCGTTCGCCTCTGGAGATGACCCCGTCCATCCAGTCCATGACGCCCTCGTAGTCGCCCAGCGCGAGCGGCGTGCCGAGCACGGACTCCATCTCGAGCCTCGGCGGAGGATCCGATGGGGGCGCAGCCAGGGCCTGCGGATCTAGGGGGAGGGAGTGGCTCGTGGGGAGAGTCATGGTGCGCCGGTGGGGAGCGGGAACCAGCGTCTGACAACGCCTATAACGGGGCGGCTGCGAAAAAGTCGCGGTTTTGCGGTAGCCGCAGCCGGCGTCTACCCGAGCGGGGACGTTGGCGTCCGCTCGGCCCGAAGATCCGCCAGATCCTGCTCGACCATCATGCCGATCATCTCCTCGAAGCTCGTCCGCGGCTGCCATCCCAGCTGCTCGCCGGCCAGCGTGGCATCGCCTATCAGCGGGATCGGGTCCAGGGGGCGTACGAACTGCGGGTCCACGACGACATACTCCTCGGGCTCCAAATCCACGTACTCGAAGGCGACCTGCGTGAGCTCGCGCACCGAGTGACCGATCCCGCTCGCGACGACGTAGTCGCCGCCGGTGCTCTGCTGCAGCATCAGCCACATCGCCTCTACCACGTCGCCGGCGAAGCTCCAGTCGCGCTGCGCGTCCAGGTTGCCGAGCCGCAGCTCGCTTGCCAGGTTGAGCTTGATCGCCGCCGCTCCGCGTGTGACCTTGCGGGTCACGAACTCCGCGGGGCGCCGCGGCGACTCGTGGTTGTAGAGGATCCCGCTCGATGCGTGCAGCCCGTAGCGCGAGCGGTACGTTGCCACCATCAGGTGCGCGTAGAGCTTCGCGACGCCGTACGGGTTGTGCGGCCGAAACGGCGTCTCCTCGTTCTGCGGAGACTCGGTCGTCGCTCCGAAGATCTCCGACGACGAGGCCTGGTAGTAGCGCAGGTCGGGGTTGGTGATCCGGATCGCCTCGAGGATCGCCGTTGCCCCGACCGCGGTGAACTGCGCCGTCATCACCGGCTGGCGCCATGAGGACGGAACGAACGAGGTAGCGGCGAGGTTGTACAGCTCGTCCGGCTCAGCCCTGCTGATCGCGTCCAGCAGCGTCATCTGGTCGAGCAGGTCGCCCTGCAGCAGCGTGATGTCGTCCTTGATCGCCGCGAGGTTCTGGTGGCGGCCCAGGGGCGAGCCACGCACGACACCGAAGACCTCGTAGCCCTTCTCGAGCAGCAGCTCCGCCAGGTACGAGCCGTCCTGGCCCGAGATGCCGGTGATCAGTGCGCGCGGGGCGCTCAACGCGTTGCCGTCGCGATGGCCCTGAAGCTCTCGACGGTCCGGCGCAACCCCTCGTCGAGCGGCACGCGAGCTTCGAAGCCGATGAGATCGCGCGCCCGCGCGACGTCCAGAAAACGACGCGGCTGGCCGTCGGGCTGTGAGGTGTCCCAGACGGTCTCGCCCTGGTAGCCGACGATCTGCTCGATCTGCTCCGCGAGCTCGCGGATCGACGTCTCGCGGCCGGTGCCGAGATTGACGGGCTCGCTGCAGTCCAGGCGCTCGGCCGCAAGCAGCAGGGCGCGCGCGGCATCGTCGACGTAGAGGAACTCGCGCGACGGCGAACCGGTACCCCACAGGATCACCTGCTCATCGTCCCGCGCGGTCGCCTCGACGTACTTGCGGATCATCGCCGGGATGACGTGGGAGTCCTCGAGGTCGAAGTTGTCGGCTGGTCCGTAGAGATTGGCCATGATCGGGGCGCACGAGTCAAACCCGTACTGGCGCCGGTAGGCGTCGGAGAGCACAAGCATCATCTTCTTCGCCAGCCCATACGGCGCGTTGGTCTCCTCGGGGTAGCCGTCCCATAGCGCGTCTTCGCTGAAGGGCGACGGCGTGAACTTGGGATACGCACAGACCGTACAGGCGCTCACGAGCTTGTCAACGCCCGCCAGCCGGCTCTGCTCGAAGACGTTGCCGGCCATCATGAGGTTGTCGTAGACCAGCGGCGCCGGGTGACGGCGGTTGAAGCCGATCCCTCCGACGTTGGCGGCGAGGTGCAGGACCACCGACGCGCCCTCGATTGCGGCGCGCGTTGCGGATGGATCGCGCAGGTCGTAGTCGGCGGAGCGCACGACGCTGACGTTCGCTCCCAGCGCGCGGAGATCGCGCGTGACGGCGCTGCCGACGAACCCCGCACCCCCGGTGACCGTGACCGGACGCGCCTCCCAGAATGCCGCCGTGGGGTCGTCGCTCGAGCTCAAAAGCGCACGTTGCGGCCCGCGAGCCGATCCTCGAGCGCCTGGACGTCGGCGTCGACCATCAGCCTCACCAGTCCCTTGAAGGTCACGGTCGGAGTCCAGCCGAGCTGGTCGCGAGCCTTCGTAGGATCGCCGCACAGGGCATCGACCTCGGTCGGGCGGAAGTAGTGCTCGTCGATCTCGACATGGTCCTGCCAGGTCAGGTCCAGGCACGCGGCGGCCTCGTCGAGGAACTCGCGGACCGAGTGCGTCTCGCCCGTCGCGATGACGTAGTCGTCGGGCTCGTCGGCCTGGAGCATCCGCCACATGGCGTCGGTGTAGTCCGGCGCGTAGCCCCAATCGCGCTGCGCGTCGAGGTTGCCCAGATAGAGCTTGTCCTGCAGGCCGTGATGGATCGCTGCCAGCGCGCGGGTGATCTTGCGGGTCACGAACGTCTCGCCGCGGCGCTCGCTTTCGTGGTTGAAGAGGATCCCGTTGCAGGCAAACAGACCGTAGGCCTCGCGATAGTTGACCGTGATCCAGAAGGCGGCGAGCTTGGCGACGGCGTACGGGCTGCGCGGGTGAAACGGCGTCTGCTCGTTCTGCGGCGGCGGCGTCGAGCCGAACATCTCGCTCGACGACGCCTGGTAGAAGCGCGGGGTCACGCCGGCGTCGCGCAGAGCCTCGAGCAGCCGGACGGTTCCCATGCCGGTGACGTCGCTCGTGTACTCGGGCACGTCGAAGGAGACCCGTACGTGCGACTGCGCGCCGAGGTGGTAGACCTCGTCGGGCTGGACCTCGTAGATGAGGCGCGCGAGGCGCCCTGAATCGGCGAGATCGCCGTGGTGCAGCAACAGCCTGACGTCCTGCTCGTGCGGATCTCTGTAGACCGGGTCCAGCCGCTCGGTGTTGAAGCTCGACGAGCGGCGGACGATCCCGTGGACCTCATAGCCCTTGTCGAGCAGCTGCTCGGCGAGGTATGAGCCGTCCTGGCCTGTGATGCCGGTGACAAGAGCCTTTGGCACTGTCTGCGAGGGTAGTCCTCGCCGCATCGCATTCCTCATGGCGGTAAAGAGTGCACGGGCCTGGGGACTAAACTCGCGCAATCATGGCCGTCGGAGTCATCGGCATGGGCTACGTCGGCCTGCCGCTCGCCGTTGCCTTCGCCGCCGAGGGTCGTGATGTCGTGGCCGTCGATATCGACCGGCGCAGGGTGCAATCGCTGCGCGCCGGCGAGACGTACATCGAGGATGTCTCCGATGCATCGCTGCGAGCGGTCGCCGAGCGAATCGAGCCGACGACGCGGATGTCGGCCCTGGAAGGCTGCGAGGAGGTGCTGATCTGCGTGCCGACGCCGCTGACCGCCAACCGCGAGCCGGACCTGGGCCCGCTCGTCGGAGCCGCTCGCGCGCTGGCCGAGGTGTTGCACGCGGGCCAACTCGTCGTGCTGGAGTCGACGACCTACCCCGGAACCACCCGCGACCGGCTGGCGCCGATCCTCGCCGAGTCGGGCCTCGTCGCCGGCGAGGACTTCAACCTCGCCTATTCGCCCGAGCGCGTCGACCCCGGCAGGACGGACTTCACCCTGCGCACGACGCCGAAGGTCGTCGGCGGGCTGACCGAGGCCTGCGGCGACCGCGCGGCCGCGCTCTACCGCGAGGTCTGCGACAGCATCGTGCGTGTCTCCACGCCTGAGGCGGCGGAGCTGAGCAAGCTTCTGGAGAACATCTTTCGCTCGGTCAACATCGCGCTCGTCAACGAACTCGCCATGCTCTGCGACCGCATGGGGATCGATGTCTGGGAGGTCGTCGACGCCGCGGCGACGAAGCCCTACGGCTTCATGCGCTTCGATCCCGGACCGGGGATGGGCGGTCATTGCCTTCCGGTCGATCCCTTCTACCTCTCCTGGCGCGCGCGCGAGTTCGACATGGCGACGGAGTTCATCGAGCTGGCGGGAAAGGTCAACCAGCAGATGCCCTACCACTGCGTGGCGAAGGTCGAGCGGCTGCTCAACGACGCCCGCAAGCCCGTCCGCGGCTCGCGCATCGTCGTGCTCGGCGTCAGCTACAAGCACGGCATCGGCGACGTGCGCGAGTCGCCGGGGCTGAAGATCGTGACGCTGCTGAGCGCCTTGGGAGCCGACCTGCGCTACCACGATCCGTACGTGCCCGAGCTGGCCGAGCACGGGCTGGCCAGCGAGCCGCTCGACGACGTCCTGGAGGACGCCGACCTCCTCTTAATCGTGACGGCGCACCCCGGCGTGGACCATGACGCGGCCGTCGCGCGCGTGCCGCTGGCGCTGGACCTGCGCGGGGTCACCCGCCGCACGGGCGGCGGGCGGGCCGTGCTCTTGTAGCGAGGCATGCGTTGAGCGGAGCCATCCACATGTCGGCGAGCGACGGCGCACGGTCGTGAGCGGCTTATCGCCGATCAACGTCGGGGTCGTCGG
>DASVPU010000130.1:0-4819 GCA_036389475.1 Solirubrobacteraceae bacterium | reverse complement strand
TCCGCGCCGCGCGTGTCACCGAGCAGGACAGTGCCGACGATGCGCCCGTCGCGGACCGAGAGCTTGCGATAGACGCCGGTGGCGGCGTCGGTGACGACGGCCTGGTAGTCGCCGACGGCCTCGCCGGCGCAGACGAGATCGATGCCCGCGACCTTGAGCTTCGCGCTCGGGACCGAGCCGAGATAGAAGGCGTCGGCGCCGGTCAGCGTCGCGGCGGCGACGCGCGCCTGGTCGTGGATCGGCGCGACGAGGCCGTAGACGATCCCGCGGTGCTGGGCACACTCGCCGACGGCGAGCACACCGGGCACGCTCGTGCGCATCCCGTCGTCGACGATGATGCCGCGGTCGCAGACGAGGCCCATCGAGCGCGCGAGCGTCGTCTCGGGGCGAATGCCGATCGAGACGACGACGAGATCGGCCGCCAGCTCCGAGCCGTCGGTGAAGCGCAGGCCGTGGGCGTAGTGCGGCCCGATGATCTGCTGCGTGTTGCGCTCGAACTCGACGTCGATGTCCAGCCCGGCCAGTGCGGGCGCCAGCAGCGCCGAGGCGCCGGCATCGAGCTGGCGCTCCATGAGCCGGTCGAGCAGGTGCACGACCGTCACCGGGCAGCCCTGGGCGGCGATGCCCCGCGCGGCCTCCAAGCCGAGCAGGCCGCCGCCGATGACGGCTGCGCGCTTGACGTCGCCGGTTGCGGCCGCAGTGCGGATCGCCTCACAGTCCGAGGGATCGCGGAAGGGGTGCACGCCGCCGAGGTCGATGCCGGGGATCGGCGGCATGAGCGGCTGCGAGCCGGTGGCGATGACGAGCTTGTCGAAGCCGCGCTCCTCGACATCGTCGATTCCCAGGACGCCGCGGTCGTGGTCGATCCACGTGACGCGGCGGCCGACGAGCAGCTCGACGTCGTGGTCGGCGTACCACTCGGCCGGGCGCAGCTGCAGGGTCTCGGGATCCTCCCCGGAGACGAGGATTTCCGACAGGCGCACGCGGTCATAGGGGGCGCTGGACTCAGCGCAGACGACCGTGATCTCGACGTCGCGATCGAGCGCGCGCACGGCCTCGCAGACCGCCTGGCCAGCGATCCCCCCACCGACGATGACGATCCCGGCGCTCATTACGCCGGATGGTGTCGTGCGCGGGTTTCCTCGGGGTGCCGTGAGTGTTTCCATGGGATGAACGCTCCCGGCGCGCCGACCCCGTAGCCACGGGAGTCTCCCGCGCCGTGGGCGGGTACCACGCCCCGGGGCAATCGACCACGAGGAGGCACTGATGGGGCGGGGATGGATGATCGGAATTGGCTCCGCGGTCGCTCTCCTCGTGGTGCTGGTCGTCGTCGTCCTCGTCGTGGACGCTTCGCGCTCGGACCGGATCGCCGAAGGCATCCGGATCGGGAGTCTCGACGTCGGTGGCCTGAACCCGGACCAGGCGCGTGCCCGCGTCCGGCAAAAGCTCGCGCCCCGCGCTCGGCGGCCGGTGACCGTGGCATACCAATCGCAGCGCTTCCTCCTGCGGCCGCAGGCGAGCAGCATGGCGCTCAAGCTCGATGTCGACGGCACCGTCGAGGCGGCGCGCAAGCGCGGGCTCGAGGGCAACGCGTTCAGCCGCGTGCTCGGCGGCGGCTCGGTGAATGCCACGGTGCCGGCGCAGGTGAGGTATTCGCATGACGCGCTTGCACAGTTCGTGGCGCGCGTGGCGCGACGCGTCGACCGGGGGGCGCGCGACGCCGACATCGACATGCGCAATGGCAAGCTCGAACGCAGCCACGCGCGCAACGGCGTGACCGTTCAGCGAGCGCAGCTCAAGGCCGCGCTGGTACATCGGCTCGCCGATCCCGCCGGGAGCCGCACGGTCAAGTTGCCCGTCAAGGTGACCGAGCGTCCAGACCGCACGCTCGCCGACCTCAAGAAGCGCTACCCGCGCGTGATCGGGATCGACCGCGACGCGAAGGTTCTGCGCCTGTACAAGAACCTGCTATTGGAACGGCGCTTTCATATCGCCGTCGGGAAGGCGGGCCTGGAGTCCTCGCCGGGCCGCTACAAGATCGAGGAGAAGATCGTCAACCCGCCGTGGCACGCGCCGAACAAGGCCTGGGCCGGCGCGCTGGCCGGCAAGACGATCCCCGCGGGCGATCCGCGCAATCCGCTGCAGGCGCGCTGGCTGGGCTACCACGACGGCGAGGGCATCCACGGCACGTCGGACATCGCGTCGCTCGGCACGGCGGCGTCGCATGGCTGCATCCGGATGTCGCCGAATGCCGTCAAGGAGCTCTACCGCCAGGTGAAGGTGGGCACGCCGGTGTTCCTGCAGTAGCGCGAGCCGCTGGGGCTCGGAACGGTCCATTTCGATGTCAAGGCTGCGCCTGCGGCTGGGCGGGGGCGCCGGCGAGCGCGCCCGGAGCGCCGGCGACCACCTGCTCGGGGACGTGCTCGGCAGCGTCGTCGAGCGTTGCGCGCAGCGGAACCTCCCGGAGCATGCAGGCGAGCACGAACGTCAGCGCGGCGACGCCGGCCCCGACGAGGAAGACCGGCTGCAGGGCGTCGACGAACGCCAGCAGAAACTCGTGGCGCAGTCCTCCGGGGCGGGCGTGCACCTCGACCGGCGAGATGTTCACGCCGCCGGAGAAGCGTGCCGCGGCGTCTGATGGCAGACGGGTGAGCCCCTGCCCGAGCCGCGAGGCGAAGATCGCCCCGAAGAGAGCGACGCCGAGCGAGCCGCCCATCGAGCGAAAGAACGTCGCCGTAGAGGTCGCGACGCCGACATCGCGCCGCGGAGCGTCGTTCTGCACGACGAGCACGATCACCTGCATGACCAGCCCGATGCCGACGCCCAGGACGAGCATGTAGACCGATGCGAGCCCCGGCTCGGTGTCGGCGTTCAGGCGCGAGAGCAGGAACATCCCGAGCGCGGTGATCGCGGTCCCGGCGATCGGAAAGGCCTTGTAGCGCCCGATGCGGCTGATCGCCCGCCCCGACAGGACGCTCGCGCCGAGCAGGCCGGCCATCAGCGGCAACATCCGCAGCCCGGAGCTCGTCGGGCTGACGCCGTAGACGAGTTGCAGGAACACCGGGATGAAGATGATCGCGCCGAACATCGCCAGGCCGATGAGGAAGCCCAGCGCGATCGCCACGCGGAACACCGGCGAATCGAACAGGCTCAGCGGGATGATCGGCTCTGGGGCCCGCCGCTCCCGCCACACGAACAGCGCGATCAGCACGATGGCGGCGGCGGCGAGACCGACGATCACAGGTGAGCTCCAGGCATACTCGTTGCCTCCCCACGTCGTGATCAGCACGATCGTGCTGACCGCGGACGTCAGCAGCGCAGCGCCGAGGAAGTCGATCGCGTGGCGCTCCGCGGGCGCGCGCAGATGCAGGCGAAACGCGACGACGAGCACCGCCAGCACGCCGATCGGCATGTTGACGTAGAAGACCCAGCGCCACGAGATCGTCTCGACGAGAAAGCCCCCGAGCAGCGGCCCGGCGACCGAGGCGACGGCGAAGACCGACCCGATGAGGCCCATGTAGCGGCCGCGATCGCGCGGCGGGACGATGTCGGCGATGATCGCCTGCGCGCTGACCATGAGCCCGCCGGCGCCGATGCCCTGCAGCGCGCGGAAAGCGATCAGCTCGCCCATCGATCGACTCAGGCCCGACAGCATCGAGCCCGCCAGGAAGATGAGGATGGCGGTAAGAAAGACGGGCTTGCGCCCGTACATGTCGCCGAGCTTGCCGTACAGCGGCGCCGACGCCGTCGAGGCGAGCAGGTAGGACGTGACGACCCAGGAGAGGTGGTCAAGGCCGCCGAGGTCTCCGACGATCGTCGGCAGCGCAGTCGACACGATCGTCTGGTCGAGCGCCGCCAGGAACATGCCGAGCATCAGCGCGCCGAACACCGGGGCGAGCGCGCGCCCGCTAAGCGCGGCGCCGTCTGCGACTCGTGCGCTCGCAGGCGCCGAGCTCACGTGTGATCGCCTTCGTGTAGCGCGGCGACCAGCGGGCTGAGCACGGCGAGCACGTCCTCGAGCGGCGCGTCAGCCAGCGCCGGAAGAGTGCCGCCCGCGCGCGTAAGCGCCACGCCGGTCGCGATGGCCACGAGGATCTCGGCGCGCAACGTCGGCTCGCGAACGCCGCGCCCCGACAGCTCCTCGGTGATCGGTGACAGCAGGCGGCGGCGGATGATGTCGCTCACCTGCTCGCGCATCCCGTCGCTGAGCGTCGAGCTGACCATCGCGCGCGGAATCGGCCCGATCCCGCGCTGCTCGGAGCGGCTCAGCATGCATTCGAGAAGCTCGACCGGCTCGACCGGCAGCGGCGCGCGCTGGTCGCGCTGCAGCGCTGCGAGGTACAGGCCCTCCTTGCCACCGAAGTAGCGTGCGATGAGCGCGGGATCGACGCCGGCGCGATCGCCGATGTCGCGGACGGTGGCGGCGTCGTAGCCACGCTCGTGAAACAGCGCGCCCGCGGCCTGCAGGAGCGCGGCGCGGCTGGCCTGGGCATCGTGGCGCCGCCGTCCGGGGGTGATCGTGCGACTCGTGGCCACGATCACCTGATACCGTTGTCAGCGGGCGATGACATCAACTGCTGACATTAGCACGTCGCCGAGCGATCCTCCGCGACAGCACTATGGGCTCACCTTCGCGGCGCTCGCCCTTGCGGCGGCGACGTTCGCGGTCCTTCAATCCCTCGTCGCACCGGCGCTGCCCGAGATCCAGGCCGATCTGCACGCGTCGGCGACGTCGGTGACCTGGGTGCTGACGGCGTACCTGCTGAGCGCTTCGATCCTCACCCCGATCGTCGGGCGTCTCGGCGACATGTTCGGCAAG
>DASVPU010000129.1:0-7954 GCA_036389475.1 Solirubrobacteraceae bacterium | reverse complement strand
CTCAGCAGTCTCCGCGCGGGCGGCAGCGCTGCCTATTGGGAATCATCCCTAGGGTCACCCTGGGCTGCGTCCGTCGCAGACCGTCGATTGTGTGCCGGCGCATCCAACCTAGTGGTCCGTCCTGTAAGTCCGCACCCGCTTGAAACGGCCGCCCAAACGCGCACGGATCTACAGGACGGACCGCTAAAGTCGGTCCGCATGGACGTTCTCGATCGCGTGCGCGCGACCGGCCTGCTGCCTGCCGGAGGGCCCGTCGTGGTGCTGCTCTCGGGTGGTCGCGACTCGGTCTGCCTGCTCGACGTCGCGGTGCGGCTCGCAGGACTCGAGGCCGTCAGCGCGCTGCACGTCAACTACGGGCTGCGCGAGCCGGCCGCCGGCGACGAGTCGCACTGCCGCGAGTTGTGCGACGGGCTCGGCGTCGAGATCGACGTCCACCGCGCGGCCCGCCCAGAGGATGCCGGCAACCTCCAGGCGTGGGCGCGCGACGTGCGGCTGGGGCTGGCCGTGCAGATCGCGCTCGCACGCGGGGCGCACGTCGCGACGGGTCACACGTCGACCGACCAAGCCGAGACCGTGCTCTATCGCCTCGCCGCATCGCCCGGGCGCCGCGCGCTGCTCGGGATGGCCGAGCGCGACGGACTGCTCGTGCGCCCGCTGCTTGGCATCACGCGCGCGCAGACCGCAGCACACTGCACCGCGTGCGGCCTGGCGTGGCGCGAGGACGCGTCCAACGACGACCCCGCCTTCGCCCGCAACCGCGCGCGCGCCGGACTCGTGCCGGCGCTGCGCGACCTGCACCCGTCGGCAGAAGCGAACGTCGTGCGCACGGCCGAGCTCCTGCGCGAGGAGGCCGCGGTCCTCGACGAGGTCGTCGGCACGGCGCTCGCCGGTCGCGACCGCATCGAGGTCGCGCACCTCGCCGCGCTGCCGCCTGCGCTGGCGCGGCTCGTCGTGCGCCGGCTCGCCGAGGACACGGCCGGGCGCCTGTGTGCGCGCGCTGCCGGGCGGTTGGCGGACATCCTGGCCCTCGGCGACGGTGCGCTGGACCTCGGCGACGGCGCGCGCGCGGTCGTGTTGGACGGCGTGCTGCACGTGGAGCCGACGCCGCCGGGGCGCTCGGCTCCGACAGCGGTCTGAAGGTTTGCGCCCCAGCGCGCGCGCCTACACTGCTCGTTCGATGCGCGACGACGCTGTGGGCGAGATCCTCGTCCAGCCCGATGACCTCTCCCGGCGCGTCCGGCAACTCGGTGAGCAGATCAACGCCGACTACGAAGGACGCGACCTGCTGCTCGTCGGCGTCCTGAAGGGCGCCGTCTTCTTTCTGTCAGACCTCATGCGCCACCTCGACGTGCGCTGCGAAGTCGACTTCATGGCGGTGGCGAGCTACGGCTCCTCGACCGACTCGTCGGGCGTCGTGAGAATTCTCAAGGATCTGGACGTCCCATTGGAGGGCCGGCACGTATTGATCGTCGAGGACATCGTGGATTCCGGCCTGACACTGCAATACCTGCTGCGCAACCTCGGCGCTCGCAACCCTGCGTCGATCGAGGTCTGCGCGCTGCTGACCAAGCCCGCGCGCCTGAAGGTCGACCTCGAGCCGCGCTACGTCGGCTTCGAGATCCCCAACCGCTTTGTGGTCGGCTACGGCCTGGACCATGCCGAGCGCTACCGCAACCTGCCCTACGTCGCGGCCCTCCGAGAGCAGCCATGATGCCCGTGCACGCCATTCGGCCATCATCGAGCCACAGAGCCGGACCCGTCGAAATCTCCTGGTAGGCTGATCCCTTCGTGTCCGCGGGAGTTTTCTCAGCATGAGCCGGTTCTCCAAGAGCGCTGCGTTTCCGATCCTGATCGTCGTGATCCTGGCGTTCTTCGCGCAGCAGCTGATCTCGAGCCCGAACAAGAAGAAGGATCCGGGCTTCGGCGTCTTCATCCGGCAGCTCGACCAGAAACAGGTCAAGAGCGTCGAGATGCGCAACCGCAGCAACGAGCTCGCCGTCACGCTGCGCAACAAGGACCAGTACGAGATCGGCTTCGCCAGCGCCTATGGCGATGAGCTGACCAAGACCCTGCTGACGGCTGAGCAGGCCGGTCGGCTCGACACGTTCGACATCAAGGGCACGCGCACGAACGGGTGGATCTCGATGCTCACGTACGTGCTGCCGTTTCTGTTGTTCATCGGCTTCTGGATCTTCCTCATGAACCAGATGCAAGGCGGCGGATCGAAGGTCATGTCCTTTGGCAAGTCGCGCGCCAAGCGTATGAGCGTGGACTCTCCGAAGATCACGTTCCGCGATGTCGCGGGCGCCGACGAGGCCGTCGAGGAGCTGCACGAGATCAAGGAGTTCCTCGAGAACCCGAAGAAGTTCCAGGCGCTCGGCGCACGGATCCCGAAGGGCGTGCTGCTCTTCGGTCCTCCGGGCACCGGCAAGACGCTGCTGGCCCGTGCGGTCGCCGGTGAGGCTGGCGTGCCGTTCTTCTCGATCTCCGGGTCGGACTTCGTCGAGATGTTCGTCGGCGTCGGCGCCAGCCGCGTGCGCGACCTCTTCGAGCAGGCCAAGCAGAACAGCCCGTGCATCATCTTCATGGACGAGATCGACGCCGTCGGCCGCCATCGCGGCGCGGGGATGGGCGGCGGTCACGACGAGCGCGAGCAGACGCTCAACCAGCTCCTCGTCGAGATGGACGGCTTCACGATGACGGACAACATCATCCTGATCGCGGCCACCAACCGTCCCGACATCCTCGATCCGGCGCTCCTGCGCCCGGGCCGCTTCGACCGCCAGATCGTGGTCGACCGCCCCGACCGCAAGGGCCGCGCGAAGATCCTCGAGGTCCACACGCGCGGCAAGCCGCTTGCCAAGGAGATCAACGTCGACGACCTCGCGGGGCAGACGCCGGGCTTCACGGGGGCTGACCTCGCCAACCTCGTCAACGAGGCCGCGCTGCTCGCCGCCCGCACCGGCAAGCGCGAGATCGGTCAGCACGAGCTCGAGGAAGGGATCATGCGCGTCATCGCCGGCCCGGAGAAGAAGACCCGGGTCATGAGCGAGAAGGAGCGGCGGATCACGGCCTTCCACGAGATGGGCCATGCGATCGTCGGCCACTACCTCGAGCACTCCGACCCGGTCCACAAGATCTCGGTCATCGGCCGCGGGCAGGCGCTCGGTTACACGATCTCGATGCCGCAGGAGGATCGCTTCCTCACGACGCGCGCGGAGCTCACCGACTCGATGTCGATGACACTCGGCGGCCGAGCCGCGGAGGAGATCGTCTTCAGCGAGATCACGACCGGCGCGTCGAATGACCTCGAGAAGGTCACGGCGACCGCGAAGGCGATGGTCATGCGCTACGGCATGAGCGAGCGCCTGGGGCCGCGCGTCTTCGGTCACGACCACTCGCAGCCGTTCCTCGGCCGCGAGTTCTCCTCCGAGCCCGACTACTCCGACGAGATCGCCCGCGAGATCGACGACGAGATCCGTCGCGTCGTCGAGGGCGCCCACCAGCGCGCCCGCGACATCCTCACCGAGCACCGCGAGTCGCTCGACACGATCTCCGAGATCCTCATCCGGCGCGAGACGATCGAGAAGACCGAGTTCGACGCGCTGATCGACGGGACGCCTGAGTCGGAGGTCTTCGCGGACGAAGCACCGTCGGCGCCGGCCCCGCCGACGCTCGACAAGCCCGGCCGCGAGGCACCGCGGCCGCTGCCGCGTCCTGGTCTGGCCGGCGGCGGCGTCGAGGCGCGCGCGGTCGATCGCTCCAAGCCCGAGGTCTGACCGCTCCAGCCCGCTGGTGGACCGCTAGTAGCGTGCGGGCCCATGTCGAGCGATGTGCCCGATCCCGTGGTCATGGGGGTCGTCAACGTCACGCCGGACTCGTTCTCGGACGGTGGCTCGTGGCTGGCGCCCGACGCCGCGATCGCCCATGGGAACGACCTGGCCGTGCAGGGCGCGTCGATTCTCGACATCGGCGGCGAGTCGACGCGGCCCGGAGCCGAACCGGTGCCGGAGGACGAGGAGCTGCGCCGCGTGCTGCCCGTGCTCGAAGGGCTTGCCGGCGGCCGTCCGCGGCTGTCGATCGATACCTCCAAGGCGGCGGTCGCGGCGGCGGCGCTGGACGCGGGCGCGACGATCGTCAACGACGTGACGGCGCTGCGCGGCGATGTGGCGATGGCGCGGCTCGTCGCCGAGCGCGGCTGCGAAGTCGTGCTCATGCACATGCTCGGGCAGCCGCGCACGATGCAGGACGCGCCGCGCTACGACGACATCGTCGCGGACGTCCGGGGCTTCCTTGCCGAGCGCGTGCGCTACGCGCAGTCGCAGGGGATCGCGGCCGAGCGCATCTGGCTGGATCCAGGCATCGGCTTCGGCAAGACGACCGACCACAACCTGGAGCTGCTGGCGCGCCTCGACGAGCTCCTCGACCTCGGCCGGCCGATCGTCATCGGCACATCGCGCAAGACGTTCCTCGGCACGATCGCCAACGGCCGCGGCCCGGGGGAGCGCCTGCCCGGCACGATCGCCACGAACGTGCTCGCGCTCGCGCGCGGGGCGAGCGTCTTTCGCGTCCACGACGTCGCCGCCGTGCGCGACGCCCTGTTGGCTGCGGCGGCGGTGTTGCGGGGGCGTTGGGTGGCGCCGGGAGCCGGCTGACGCCAACACCGAAGAGCGGGGCGGAGGAGTCGGCGGCCGCCCTGCTGCTACGTTGGCCCGCGCGATGTCTTCCGGCGATGACGACTTCGACGACGCCCTCGACGACGACGACTTCGACGACGAGGACGGTCGCGTCCACACGGTCGTGACCGTCGAGGTCAACGGCCTCTCGCTGTACACGCACCATGGCGTGACCGCGGCGGAGCGCGAGGTCGGCCAGCGGCTCATCATCGACATTCGCCTCGAGCTCGGCGAGACGGACGCGACTGTCACCGACCGCCTCGAGGACACTATCGACTACGGCCGGGTGTGCGAGGTCGCCGCGCTCGTCGCCACGCAGCGCTCCGACAAGACGCTCGAACGTCTCTGCGCCGCGATCGCCGACCGGCTGCTGCGCGACTTCGACGCTCAAGCCGTCTCGGTCAAGGCGTCCAAGCCAGAGCCCCCGATCCCGCTGACCGTCGAGGACGTCTCCGTCGAGGTCTGGCGCGAGCTCGACGACGACGAGTGACGATGCGCACCGGCTACCTCGGGCTCGGGTCCAACGTCGGGGATCGGCGCGCCCACCTGCAGGCAGCGGTCGAGGCGCTTGCGGAGCACGGCATCGAGGTGCTCGCCAGCTCCTCGACCTACGACACCGATCCGGTCGGCGAGATGCTCGATCAGCCCCAGTTCCTCAACGCGTGCCTGCGCGTGCGGACGGCGCTCGATCCCGACGCGCTGCTCGACGTGGCGAAGGCCGTCGAGCGCGACCTCGGCCGCAAGCCCGACGGACCGCGACACGGACCGCGGCCGATCGACGTCGACCTTCTGCTGCTCGGCGAGGTCGAGTACTCCTCCAGGCGCCTGCGGCTCCCGCACGAGCAGGTGCTGGCGCGCCGCTTCGTCCTCGTCCCGCTGCTCGAGCTCGACTTCGACCTCGTGACGCCCGCCGGCGAGCGCCTCGCCGACGCCCTCGCAGCGCTGCCTCTCGACGAGGGCGTTCGCCGCGCGGGCACGCCGCTGAAGATCGCCCGCACGAGCGATCATCGGACGTCCGCGAGGCGAAGCACCGGCGCGAGAGCCGGCCGGCGCTCGGCGGCTGAGGAGGCGCGCACCGTCGTCGCGTCGACGAGCTCCGGCGCCCTTGCGACCCTCAGCGACGGGGGCGGGCCGTGGGCCTCGCTCGTCGTCTTCGGAACGCTGCCTGACGGCGCGCCCGTGTTGCTCGTGTCGACGATGGCCGAGCACGGGCGCAACCTGCGCCGCGACCCGCGAGCGAGCCTCTCGATTGCCGATCCGGCTGCGGTGGGCGGTCCGCTTGAAGGTGCTCGCGTGACGCTCGCCGGTCGTGTCGAGCGGCCGTCGGGGGAGCGCGAGGAAGCGGCGCGCGCCGCGCACGTCGCGGCCGTCCCCTGCGCCGAGCTGTACGTGGCGTGGGAGGACTTCACGCTGTGGGTCCTGGAGGTCGAGCGCGTGCGCTGGGTCGGCGGCTTCGCACGCATGGACTCGGTCAGCGCCGCGGACTACGCGGCCGCCGAGCCCGATCCGACGGCGCCCGCCGCCGCCGGCGCGGTCGCGCACCTCAACGAGGATCATGCCGATGCGCTGCTGGCGATGGTGCGCAGGCTCGCGGGCCACCCGGACGCCACGGCGGCGACCTGCAGCGCGATCGATCGCTACGGCTTGGACCTCAGCGTCGTGGACGCCCAGACGGCTGCCGTGCGGATCTCGTTCGCCGAGATCGCGAACGCGCCGGGAGACCTGCGCGGCGCGACCGTCGAGCTCGCCCGCCGCGCCCGTGCCGGCTGAGCGGGCTGCGCATCCACGACTTCGCCATAACAGAGATTGCTCGCACGCGAGCCACACGGCACACTGTGCGCCCATGCGGATCGGGTACCTCGGGATCGGCTCGAACCTCGGCAACCGGCGCGGGCAGATGCAGGCAGCGGTCGACACGCTGAGCGCATACGGCGTGCGCGTGCTCGACAGCTCGCCGGTGTACGACGTCGACCATCCGCTCGGCTTCCGGGTTCAGCAGGCCTTCCTCAAGGCCGCCGTGCGCATCGAGACCGAGCTCGAGCCCGAGGAGCTCTTCGACGCGATCCTCGAGATCGAGCGCGAGCTCAACCACGACCGCTACGACCCCCGCACTCCACCACGCCCGATCGACATCGACGTGCTGCTGCTCGGCGACGTCGAGCACGTCTCCGAGCGCCTGCGGATTCCGCACGAGCAGATAGTCGCCAAGGGCTTCTACGTGATCCCGCTGCTCGACCTCGACTTCGAGCTGACCAGCCCGGAGGGCGAGCGGCTCGCCGACTGGCTGCCGAAGCTGCAGATCGCCGAGGACTATCGCGAGGCCGGCGGATCGCTGCTCGTGGATTGATCGCCGAGCGCACAGAAGCGCAGCGGCGCTCGTGCAGTGCATAGAGTCGTCGAGATGCTGCTCGCCGTCGACGTCGGCAACACCCAGACGCATTTCGGCACCTTTCGCGGCACCGGGCTGATCGAGCACTGGCGCTTTGCGACGGTCGCCGAGTCGACCGCCGACGAGCTCGGGGCGGTCCTGCGCGGGCTGCTGGAGCTGCGCGGCATCGGCCTTGCCGACATCAACGCCTCGATCGTCTCCTCCACGGTTCCGGTGCTCGAACCCGAGTGGCTGGCGATGGGCACGCGCTACCTCGGCCACACGATGCTCAGCGTCGGCCCGGGGCTGAAGACCGGCATGGCGCTGCGCTACGACAACCCGCGCGAGATCGGCGCCGACCGGCTCGCCAACGCGGTCGCGATTCGCGAGCGCTTCGGGGGCCCGGCGGTCTGCGTCGACTTCGGGACGTCGGTGAACTTCGACGTCATCGGGCGCGGCGGCGACTTCCTCGGCGGAGTGCTCGTGCCCGGCGTCGAGATCTCGCTCGCCGCGCTGACCTCGCGCGGTGCGAAGCTTCCGGCGATCGACCTGCTGCCGCCGCGCACGCTGATCGGCAAGAGCACGGTCGACGCGATCCGCTCCGGGGTCATCTACGGATTCGCCGGCGCGATCGACGGCATCCTCGTCCGGTTGCTCGCCGAGCTCGGCGAGGACACCGATGTCATCGCCACCGGCGGCCTGGCGACCGCGATCGTCCCGTTCACAGAGCACATCGACGAGATCGACGACATGCTCACGCTCACCGGCCTGCGGCTGCTGTTCGAACGCAACTCCTGATCGCGCCTACCATCAGGATCGTGCGCACCCTCAACGATCCATGGAGGCTCGGCCCGCTGGAGGTCCCCAACCGCGTGGTGCTCGCGCCGCTGGCCGGCATCGGCAACTGGTT
>DASVPU010000128.1:0-4288 GCA_036389475.1 Solirubrobacteraceae bacterium | reverse complement strand
CAGCATGTTGAACACGGGCACGGTTGCACCCTGGACGAGCTCCTGCAGGAGTGAATCGGGCCCGGTGCGCACGCCGATCGCGGCCATGTGCCGCGACAGGATGCGGGCGGTGTCGCCGAGCGACTCACCACGCGAGAGATGCATCTCGCCCGGGCGCAGCACGACCGGGTGGCCGCCGAGCTCGAAGACCCCGGCTTCGAAGGAGAGCCGCGTGCGCGTCGAGGGCTTCTCGAAGACCAGCGCGATGCTGCGGCCCTCCAGCGCACGCGAGGAGAGCGGCGCGGCCTTCAGCGCGTCGGCGCGGTCGAGCAATTGGAGCAGCTCGTCGCGGTCAAGCTCGGTACCCGTGAGCAAGTGGCGCGTCAAGCCGGGCAGTCTACGGCGCTCACGCGCACGCTCTCGCATGGCCGCGCCGGGCGCGACCTCATGAACCGGTGACCGCTGCGCTTTCCGCGGGGACTATCGGGCCCGAGGGCGGGGCATCCAGCTAATCTCGCCCAACCCCTTCGCCCGATCCAGGAGACGCCATGCCTCGCCTACCTCTCACCGTGCTCGCCTGCCTTGCCGTGGTCGGCGCCGGCGTCATCGCCGGCTGCGGAGACGACAAGAAGAGCAGCTCGACGCCCGCGGCGGCGACGCCAACGCAGACTAGGACGACGATCCCCCCAAATAGCTCGACGCCGACCGGCAACACCGTGCAGGTCACGATGAAGCAGATCAAGTTCGTGCCGGAGAAGATCACGGTGAAGGTCGGGCAGAAGATTTTCTGGACGAACAACGACGGTGACATCCCGCATACCGTCACGGCGACCAAGGGCGCGACGTTCGACTCAGGCAACATCGCCGGCGGCGGCACGTTCGACTACACGCCGACGAAGGCCGGCGTGATCGACTACATCTGCACGATCCATCCCGGCCAGACCGGTCAGATCAGGGTTACGAAATAGCGCGCAGCCCAAAGCCGCGCATCAGCATCAGCGCGCGTTCGCCGAAGGAGCCGGGCTGGGGCAGCACGCCGAGCTGCCGCGCGGCGTCGTAGAGATCGAAGAACGCCCGGACGCGCCACAGTCGGGTCCGGGCATCGTCGAGCTCGCAGTAGAGGACCGCGTGGACGGTGAGCTCGCGGCCGCTCGGTGGAAAGCCGTCAAGGTCGCCGGTGTGCGTGCCGAGAACGCGAATCGGCGCCGCGACGAAGCTTCCGTCGGTGAGCCGCTCGCCGGCGGACTCGATGCGCGCGTCCGGCGCGGCTGCGCGCAGACGCGCCGCGTGCGCGGCCAGTGCGCCCGGGCCGTGGATCGGGCCCTTGAACGTCAGCGGGTCCTCGTAGTGCAGATCGGGCGCGCACGTGTGCGAGAACTCGCGCTGCAGATCGGCGGATGACCACGCAGCCTCGAAACGCTCGAGCAACCTGTCGCTGCTGATCACTCGACGAACTCCGGCATGCCCTCCAGGGGCGAGCTTGCACGGGCGTGCGTGCGTCGCGGGATCCGTCCGGCACCGCGAGCCAGCAAGCCCGCGAGCACCGCGTGGCGGATCGCGTGCGCCATCGCGACGGGATCGGTCGCACGCGAAATCGCGCTCGCGCACAGGACGGCGTCGCAGCCCAGCTCGATGGCGAACGTGGCGTCCGAGGCCGTGCCGACTCCGGCGTCGAGGATCACCGGCACACCGGCGCGCTCCACGATGAGCGTGATGTTCGCCGGGTTGGCGATCCCCTGGCCGCTGCCGATCGGCGACCCCAGCGGCATGACCGCTGCACAGCCGGCGTCCTCGAGCCGGCGGGCGAGCACCGGGTCGTCGTTCGTGTAGGGGAGCACGACGAATCCGTCGTCGACGAGCTGCTCGGCGGCGTCGAGCAGTGCGGGGCCGTCGGGGAGCAGCGTGCGCTCGTCGCCGATGACCTCGAGCTTCACCCAGTCGGTGTGAAGCGCCTCGCGCGCGAGCTGCGCCGTGAGCACCGCGTCGCGGGCGGTGAAGCAGCCCGCGGTGTTGGGCAGGATGTCGACATCCTTGCCGGCGATGACGTCGAGCAGCGAACCCTCCGTGCCAGGGTCGACGCGGCGCATCGCGACCGTGACGAGCTCTGTCTCGGTCGCGTCGATCGCGTCGGCGAGCGCCTTCAGGCGCGTGAAGCCGCCGCTGCCGAGCAGCAGGCGCGAGCGAAACTCGCGGCCGTCGATCACGAGTGGCGCGATCATGCTCATCCGCCCTGCGTCGCCGTGACGATCTCCACGCGCGCCCCGTCTTCGAGCACGCGCGTCGGCCAGTCGCGCCGGGTCGCGATCTCGCGATCGACCGCGACCGCGATGCCCGCGGTCTCGGGATCGATGTCGAGCTCGAGCAGGACGTCGCGGATCGTCAGGTGCGGGTCGCATCGCAGCGGATTTCCGTTGACGAGGATCATGCGGGAACCTCGCGGCGGGCGCGGGTGCGGGCGAAGCGAGCGGCAGCGAACTGCGGCGGCGCAGCGGCGCCGTCGAGGGCGTCGGCGACGAGGTCGGCGCTGACGGGCGCGAGCAGGATTCCGTTGCGGTGATGACCGGTCGCCCACACGAGGCCGTCCACATCGTCGCTGCGCCCGAGCACCGGGGCGTTGTCCGGCGTCGCCGGGCGCAGGCCCGCGGCAACCTCTTCGACCTCGAGCTCGTGTACGCCCGGAACGAGCTCGCCCGCGTCCCGCAGCAGCCCGTAGAGCCCGCCGGCGGTCACGGTCGTGTCGAATCCGCGCTCTTCCATCGTTGCGCCGAGAACGTAGCGCCCGTCGCCGCGGGGGACGAGGTAGCCGCCGTCGAAGCGCACGATGCGGTCCAGCAGGCCGGGTCCGGCGGGGTCGCGGAGGCGGAGGATCTGGCCTTTGACCGGTCGCAACGGGATGCGGGCGACATCCGGCAGGCCGTCGAGAACACCGCTCCACGCGCCGGCGGCGACGACCACGCGCGCAGCGCGGACAAGCTCCCCGCCCGCGAGCTCGACGCCGCCCGCGTGGCCGTCCTCGATTGCGATCCGCGTGACGGTGGCGCCCGTGCGCAGCTGGGTTCCGGCCCGGCGAGCGGCCTCGGCGAGCGCCAGCGTCAGCGCGCGCGGATCGGCGGCGTGATCGCCGGGAATCGCCAGCGCGAGGCGGATCGTCGGGGCGAGCGCCGGCTCCAGGCGCCGCGCCGCACTGGGTCGCAACCGCTGCACGGGCAGCTGGAGCTCGAGGCGCAGCGCGAGCTCCCGATCGAGCGCCTCGGCCTCGTCGCGAGTGCGTGCGACGACAAGCGCTCCGCAGCGTCGCAGTACGGGATCGGCGCCCGCGGCCTGCGCGAGCTGCGCCGCGAATCCTGGCCACATGCGGGCGCTGCGCAGTCCCAGCTCGAGCAGGTCGAGCTCGCCCGCGTCCACCTCCGAGACGGGCGCGAGCATTCCCGCGGCGACGCGCGAAGCGCCGCAACCGAGCTCGCCGCGCTCGAGCACGCAGACGCGATGGCCGCGCTGCGCCGCGCGCCACGCGACGGCGAGCCCGATAACGCCCCCGCCGATGACGGCGACGTCAAAGCCTGGGGTTGGGTCCTGCGGCATGACACCTCGCTTCGCCGGCATGATCCGGATCAGCTGTTGACGGTCGGCTCGCGCCCTCTCAGCCCGCTGCGTCGGGCTCCCGTTGAATGTCCATGGTACCGAGGCGGCGGGGGCTACCTGCCGCGCATTGCGAGAATGAAGGCATGTCCGTCGCCAGCGCCCGCAGGGACCGCCTCGACAGCGCACGCCTGTACCTCATCTGCGGGTTGCGGCCGGGCGGACGCGCGCTGGCGGACGTCCTGGGCCCGGCGCTCGCGGGCGGCGTCGACATCGTCCAGCTGCGCGACAAGCGCGCCACCGGCGACGAGCTGCTCGCGGCGGCGGCGGTCGCTCGCCGGCTGTGCGACGGCGCCGGCGCGCTGCTCATCCTCAACGACCGCCCCGATCTCGTGACGGCCGCGAACGCCGACGGCTGTCACGTCGGCCAGGACGACATGGACATAGAGGAGGCGCGCATAGTCGCCGGCCCCGACGCGCTCGTCGGGCGCTCGACGCACAATCCGCAGGACATCGAGAACGCGCTCGCGGCCGACTACATCGGCGTCGGCCCCGTCCACGCGACGCCGACCAAGCCCGGCCGGCCGGCGGTCGGTCTCGGCCTCGTGCGCCACGCCGCCGAGCACGCACCGATGCCGTTTTTCGCGATCGGCGGAATCGACGATTCGAATGCCGGCGCCGTCGTCGACGCGGGCGCTCGCCGGATCGCCGTCGTCCGGGCGATCGCCGA
>DASVPU010000127.1:0-2078 GCA_036389475.1 Solirubrobacteraceae bacterium | reverse complement strand
ACTTTCCGGCTTTCATTTACACAGACGCAGCATTTCGCGAGTTCTTCGAACTCGCCCCCATGCCCGTCGATACGCGGGTCGTTGGTTTCGTGCTTTCCACGAATCGTGAACTCTTCTCGACGGTGCCAAAGCGCTTTATCGCGGATCCGTCAAAGCACATGAACGCCCTCCGATACCGACTCGTGTCTTATCGTCCGAGCCGAGCCCAGCGGTCGAAGCCTGTCTCAAGCAGGACTCTCGCACTTACATTGCTAGCCCGGATCTTGCGGCAAGGTGAGCGCCCCGACCGAGGTCGGGGCGCGGGAACGTCCGGTGCAGCAGGGATTCTTGGGGTTGCGAAGTCCTGAAACCCGGGCTTGGGAGGATCACCTTGAAGGTGCAGCGCGATGGCCGCAGTGTCACGGTAGAAGTCACGTCGGACGGAGAAGGGCTCGTGTCGCACGCGGGCAGCGCGCTGTTGGCGCAGGTCGCCGACAAGAGCGGGCTGACACGGGCGCTTTCGGTGCGTTTGGCGGGCCTTAAGCAGCGCGCGTCGGGGCACGACCCCGGCCGCGTGGTGCGTGATCTGGCGGTGATGCTCGCCGACGGCGGCGACTGCCTCGCTGACTTGGGGGCGGTTCGTGATCAGGACGCGTTGTTCGGGGCGGTCGCGTCGGACTCGACCGCGTTTCGCGTCGTCGACAAGATCGCGTCGACGCCCGGGCTGCTGGACGCGCTTGCCGACGCGCACGCCCGAGCGCGCGAGCATGTCTGGGCGCAGATCGGGGCGCCCGACAGAGTCACGATCGACGTCGACGCGACGCTCGTGACGAGCCATTCTGACAAGGAGGGCGCGGCCGGCACCTACAAAGGTGGCTATGGCTTTCACCCGATCCTGGCGTACTGTGACGAGACCGGCGAAGCGTTGGCCGCGATCCTGCGCCCCGGCAACGCGGGTTCTAACACCGCCGCTGATCACATCGCGGTGATCGAGGACGCGCTCGCGCAAGTCCCGCCCGCGCTGATCGAGACCGTCGAGATCGTGGTGCGAGCGGACTCCGCCGGGGCGACACACGAGGTACTGGACTTCTGTCGCGAGCACCGGCTGCGCTACACGGTCGGCTACGAGCTGACCGACCAGGTCCGCGAAGCGATCCTTCAGATCTGCGAGGACGCGTGGATCGCTGCGATCGCGACGGACGGCAGCGAGCGTGAGAACGGGCAGATCGCCGAGATCACCAAGGACCTCGACCTGTCGGCATGGCCGACAGGGTCCAGGGTGATCGTCCGGCGCGAGCGCGCGCATCCCGGCGCCCAGTTGTCGTTCACCGACCATGACGGCCACCGCTTCCAAGCCCTGTTGACCGACCAAACCGACCCCCACATCCAACTGCTTGAGCGCCGCCAGCGCGAGCGCGCCCGGGCCGAAACGCAGATCCGCAACGACAAGGACACCGGCCTCAGGAACCTGCCGTTCCGAGACTTCGAGCACAACCGCGTGTGGCTGAAGCTCGTCGCGATCGCGCACGACCTGCTCGCCTGGACCCGGCGCCTGCTGTTGACCGGCGAGCTCGCATCCTGCGAGCCCAAGCGCCTGCGCTACCGGCTGCTGCACGTCGCCGCCAGGCTCGCCTTTCACGCCCGCAAAGCCACGCTGCGCATCCACGCCGCATGGCCGTGGGCCGCAGAAATCGTCGCGGCGTTCACACGCGCCCGAGCGCTCCCCGCGCCCACCTGACCCCCGGGCCGGCGCACACGACGACGACCAGCAACCCCTCGGCGACGCGGCGCAGCGAACCGCTGCCCTAGGTCGCGCCACAACCCCGACCGCAACGCCGCGAACGCCCCCCCAAGGCTTCAACACGAACCAACCGCACCTGACACGAGCACTCAACCAGCCGTCTCTCCCCAGGAGCGCCACCGCAACTCACATCACGCCGCTTCCTGCACGATCCAGGCTAGCGCCGGTCCACGAACAGCGCCTGCGCACACACCCCCACCGGCCCGCGCAGGTCGTGCAGGACGCCGGTCGACACGCCGATCCCGCTCGCCTCGGACACCGTCCGCGCGTCGAGGCCGATCCATTCGCCTTCCGGCTG
>DASVPU010000126.1:0-16780 GCA_036389475.1 Solirubrobacteraceae bacterium | reverse complement strand
CGAGGAGGTGCTTGTCAACGCAACGCGCCACGCGGCTGCGCAACACGCCACCGCCGATACCGGCGGCGTGTGCGGAGAGGTTCCGGTCCTGCTCGCCGCGCGCGCGGATCGCAGCATCTCACTCGGCGACCTCGAGCGCCTCGACGGCCACCTGGAGACCTGCTGGGCCTGCCGCGCGCGCGTCGCGCGCGTTAAGGCCGCCGAGCGCGCCTACCGCGACCCACCCGGTGAGCCCGTCGCGCCGGATGTCGCCGGTGCGATCATCGCGGCGCTGGCGGCGGCAGCGCCCGTGCGCGGCCAGGAGCCAGAGCCGGCGCCGCAGATCGCGAGCAACGGGTCAGGCGGGTCGCCCGCCACCGAGTCCATGGTCACGCTCACCGGCAGCGCTCCGAATGGAGGCGATCACCAGACCGCCGAGTACCGGACGCGCGACGACAGGTCGCACGACGAGATCGACCGGCAGCGAACCGAGCGCCGATCCGGCGAGCTCCTCTCGTCGAGCAACGGCAGCCGTCGCAGCCTGGGAGTCGTCGCATCGGTGCTCGCCCGGCTGGGCCTTCGCCCCAATGGCGAGGAGGGACTGGCGAAGACCGCGCAGGACATCCGGCCCAGCGCCGACGAGAAGCTCGGGAGGACCGCGCCGATCAGCGCACCCGAGCCGCGTCTGGTCGCCGGCACCCACCTGCCACGTCCCCACCGCGTTGCCGGCCTCGCATCGCCCGGCGCGCGCGCGTCGGCTGGGCTGCGTCCGACCGCTCTGCTGCCGATCGCGCTCGTCGCGATCGCCCTGCTGATCGCGCTGCTGATCGCAGGCGTCTTCAGCACGGGCGACCCCGTCTCAAGGCCGGTAGGTCCCGCGCCGGCCGCCGACCCGCAGTCCACCGGCAGGGTCCCGAAGATCGTCGTCGTGCCCGGCGGCGCCGATGCCAGCTCGGCAGCCGTCGAGCTTGCCAAGAAGCGCGCCCGAGCCAAGCGCCGCCGCGAGCTTCTCGCTAACCAGCCCGCTGCCCCGAAGGTCGCCCCGGCGCAGCCGGCGCCGGCAGCGCCCGCAGGAACCGCGCCGCCGCCCGTGGTAGTCACGCCGCCGCCCGCGCCTGCACCCGCACCCGCGCCCGCGCCTGCTGCCGGAAACGCCACCAAGCCCGCTCCCGGCAAGGGCACCGGCGGCTCGCGGGTGGGCACCGGCAACGGCGCAACCGGAAGCGATCAGCTGCCCTCGCAGGACACCTCCAAGGTGCCCGAGCTGGCGCCGCCGGACGACACCTCGCTTCCGCCGGGGTAGCCAAGCGGTGGGCGCCACCGATTTCGAGCTGGAGATCCAGCGCGTCGGTCAGGCGCTGGCCGACGGGCTTGCTTCCAAGCGCGGCAACCCGCTCAAGGCGATCGACGACCGCGCGATGGAGCTCGCCGCCCAGGATGCCGAGTTGCGCGCCGCGCTGTTTCGCTTCGTCGACGTCGTTCCCGCCTGCCGCTCGGTCGACGACCTCGCCGCGCATCTGGCCGGCTTTCTCGAGCACGTCCACACCCCGGCGCCGCCGCTGCGCGCCGCAATGCGCATGAGCGACACGAAGGCCGGGCGCGTAGCGCTCGGGACAGCCGGCGCCGCGGGCGTGCGTCATATGGCGCACCGCTTCATCGTCGGCGAGGATCCCGCCGCGGCGCTGCCGGTCCTCAAGCGGCTCTGGCGCCAGGGCATCGCCGCGTCTGTGGACCTGCTCGGCGAGGCGACCGTCACCGCCGCCGAGGCCGACCGCTACGCGGCCCGTTGCGCCGGGGCGCTGGACACGCTTGCCGCCGCCTACGACGAGATGCGCGAGCAACCGCTGCTCGAGGCCGACGCCATCGGACCGCTGCCGCGCGCGAACTTGTCGGTGAAGGTGTCGGCGCTGACGCCGCTGCTGCGTCCCGAGGCGCCCGCGCGCGGTCAGCGCGACGCCGCTCCGCGCCTGCGCGAGCTGCTGCGCCAGGCCGCCCGCCTGGGCGCGCACCTGCACATCGACATGGAGTCGCTGGACTCGCGCGAGGCGGTCCTCGAGCTCGTGCTGGATCTGCTATCCGAGCCCGAGTTCGTCACCGGTCCGAGCGCCGGGATCGTCTTGCAGGCGTATCTGCGCGACTCGCCGCAGACGCTCGACACGATCCTGGACTGGGCGCGCAGCATCGAGCGCCGCCAGCCGCTCGTCGTCCGGCTCGTCAAGGGCGCTTATTGGGATCACGAGGTCGTCGAGGCGCGTCAGCACGGCTGGAACGTGCCGGTCTTCGAGCGCAAGGCCGACTGCGATGCGAACTTCGAGGAGCTGACGACGCGGCTGCTCGAGGCGCGGCCGCTCGTACGGGTCGCGATCGCGTCGCACAACCTGCGGTCGGTCGCCCACGCCGTGGCGCGCAATCGCCGGCTCGGAGGGCAGGACAACGACATCGAGTATCAGATCCTGCGCGGCCTCGGCGACGACCTGGGCCACGCCCTCGTCGCCAACGGGCTGCGGGTGCGCGCGTACTGCCCCGTCGGCGACCTCGTCGCCGGGATGGCCTACCTCGTGCGCCGCCTGCTCGAGAACACGGCGAACGAGAGCTTCCTGCACGAGCAGGCAACCGGGGTCCCGCTGGCGCAGCTGCTCGCGGCGCCCGGTACGGAGGCGTCATGAGCCTGGCGCTGGCACCGTTCGCAAACGAGCCGGTCCTCGAGCTGCGCCGGGCGACCGAACGGGCAAAGCTCGCGGTAGGGCTCGGAGAGCTCGTCCTACCGGTCCGCGTGCCGGTTTGGATCGGCAGCGACCGGCGCAGCGGGGACGAGCTCGTGTCGACCGATCCCGGACGGCCCGAGCGGGTCGTCGCACTCGCCGCGAGCGCGACGCCCGAGGAAGCTGGCGCCGCGGTTACGGCGGCGCGCGCCGGCTTCCCCTCCTGGGACGCCACCCCGGTCGAGGACCGAGCCGCCGCGCTCCTGCGCGCCGCCGCGTGGATGCGCGAGCGCCGCGCCTCGCTGGCAGCGCTCGCGGTGCGAGAGTGCGCGAAGCCGTGGGCGGAGGCCGACGCGGATGTCTGCGAGGCGATCGACTTCCTCGAGTTCTACGCCCGCGGGGCGCTTGAGCTGGCGGCCGGCGCGCCGCTGCTGCAGGTTGCGGGCGAGCGCAACGAGCTGCACTACGCGCCGCGCGGGGTCTGCGCCGTCATCGCGCCGTGGAACTTCCCGTTCGCGATCCCGACCGGGATGACGGCCGCCGCGCTCGCCACCGGCAATACGGTGGTCCTCAAGCCCGCCGAGCAGGCGCCTGGCTGCGGCCTACGCGTCGTCGAGGCGCTGCGAGCGGGCGGCGTGCCCGCCGGCGCGATCTCGCTGCTGCCGGGCGAGGGCGACGCGGGCGTCGCGCTCGCGCGCCATCCCGACGTCGCGACGATCGCGTTCACCGGCTCGGGACCGGTCGGGCTCGAGCTGCTGCGCACCGCTGCCGACGTCGCGCCGGGCGCGCGCCAGCTCACGCGCGTAATCGCCGAGATGGGCGGCAAGAACTGCATCATCGTCGACTCCGACGCCGACCTGGACGAGGCGATCCCGGCGATCGTCGAGTCGGCGTTCGGCTACGCCGGCCAGAAATGCTCTGCGGCGGCGCGCGTGCTGGTCCACGAGGCGCTGCACGACACGCTCGTGCAGCGCCTCGCCGGAGCCGTCGAGGGGCTCCAGGTCGGTCCTGCGGACGCCTTCGCGACCGACGTCCCTCCGGTGATCGAGCAGGCGGCGCAGCAGCGCGTGCAGCGGTACGCGGCTATGGCCGCCGAGTGGGGGCAACTCGCGGTGGATGCAGCACAGGACGTCCCCGCAGAGGGCTGGTACGTCGCGCCGATCGTTGCTACGCATCTGCCGGCCGACTCTCCCGTGCTGCGCGACGAGATCTTCGGTCCGCTGCTGACGGTCGAGGCCGTTCGCGATGTCGACGAGGCCTGCGAGCGCGTCGACGAGCTGCCCGTGGCCCTCACCGGCGGCCTCTTCTCCCGTAACCCGCGCACGGTCCGGCGCGTCATCGCCCGCTCCCCGGTCGGAAACCTGTACGTCAACCGCTCCACGACCGGTGCGATGGTCGGTCGCCAGCCGTTCGGCGGCAACCGGCTGTCGGGCACCGGCACGAAGGCCGGCGGCCACGATTACCTGCTGCATTTCGTCGAGCCCCGGGTCGTGACGGAGAACACCGTCCGTCATGGGCTCGTCGTGTAACCGTGCGCGCTCTGGACGAAGCTATGTAGCTGCTAGCATGGCGTGCATGACGCTACATGCTCGGGAGTACGCGGTGGGTGTGCGGGAGCTTCACGATCGGTTGAGCGAGCACCTTGACCGCGTCGAGCAGGGCGCTGAGGTCGTGGTCACGCGTCGCGGACGGCCGATCGCCCGACTGTGCGCAATCGACGCCCAGGATCCGCTCGAGGATCTGCTCCGGCGAGGTCTCGTGACGCTGCCATCGCGCGCGCGCCGCGCGCGCAGCGCGAACGTGGAGGCGCGCGGGTCGGTCTCGGACCTCGTCGCCGAGCAGCGCCGCTGATCCTCTACTTCGACACTTCGGCGCTCGTCAAGCTCGTGATCGTCGAGGCTGGTGCCGAACTGGTGGCCGAGCTATGGGACACGCGCCTTCGGGCGGCGTCCAGCATCTTGTGCTACCCGGAGGGTCGGGCGGCGCTGGCAGCCGCGCATCGCGGGGGACGGTTGAACGCCACTGGGTACGGCCGGGCGCGCGAGGAGTTCGATTCGTTGCAGCGCGAGCTGCTGCTGATCGGAATGGACGAGCCGCTCGCGCGCCAGGCGGGGACGCTTGCCGAGGAGCTCGCGCTGCGTGGATATGACGCGGTCCATCTCGCGAGTGCACTGGCGCTCGGCACCGACACCACGCTCGTTACCTTCGATCAGGATCTGCGGCGAGCCGCTGGGCAGCGTGGATGCGCGGTCGCTCCTGCGCCCTATTCGCCGGAGCTGGATTCGCGCCCCGCACACTCGACCGCTACATGCGCTCCACGCGCTTGACTCCCCGCCCCTGATGCCACGACTCGACGATCAGGTGGTCGGGAGGATCTGCGAGTCGCACGACGGCGAGCTCGGTGATGTCGCAGCGAAACAGGTGCAGCGGGCCGGGAGGCGCATGCCCGGCGACGATCTCGTCGATCCGCTCCGGATCGGTGATCTCCTCGACGCGCCCGGCGAGCTTCGCGTCGCCGCTCCAGCCGGCCTCGGGGTCGGGCGAGCCGCTGTGCAGGGCAAAGCGCGAATCGCGCTGAAGATCCAGCGCCTTCATCGACCTCCACATGCTTCCGATCCATAGCTCACCGTCGGCGAAGATCACCTCGCTGCCGCTGATTCGCGGCGACCCGTCGCGGCGCAGGGTCGCGAGCGTCTTGTGGACGAACGCGTCGAGGAACCCGCGCGCGGTCGCACAGAGCTCCGGGGCCTCGGCTTCGACCTCATTCCAGGACGCCATCTGCTCGCAGAACCTACCCGCGGTCGCTCCCGGAGGGCGCGCGAGCCTCATCCGCAGCCGCGGTACCTGCGACTCCCCCGGAGGGTCTGCTGCATCGCCGTCCGCAGCGTGATCCGCACCGTGTAACGGCCCTTCGGCAGTCCGCGCAGGACGATCGGCCGGTTGATCCTGGCGCGCGGGACGATCGCCGCGCGCTTGTCGTCGACGCTGACCTGCGCCGAGACGATCGCGTCCCCGCGCGGCTGGCGCAGCTGGATGCGCAGGGTCCGGCGCGTGCGACAGCGCCTGGTGCTGGGCAGGATCACCGCGTCGGCGAACCTCGCCGCCGATCGCGTCTGCGCCAGTCGCGTGATCGTCTCGCAGGTCGGCGGACTGGCGTCGTCGCCGGGCGCCACAAAGCAGAGCTCCGCGCTGTCCGCGCTCACCGTCCAGCGCGCGAAGCCGCGCTCGGGCCCGATTGCGCAGCTCGCGGGATCGCGGAACGTCTGGCCACCGCGATAGACGTCTGCCTCGCCGCTGTCGTTGATCGCCCAGATCACCTCACCGGTCTTGTGGCTGCAAGGCTTGGACCTGATCTTCCGCACGACCGTTCCCTGGTACTGCTCGGGCCCCGCCGAAGCCACCACGACCTGCCCGCCGTCGTAGGCCCACGTGCCTTCGATCGACGCCGCGGCGTGAGCGCAAGAGGCCGTGGCCGCGAGCGAGACCACGAGCAGGGGCAGCACCAAGCCTCGCATGCGGGCGAACGTAGCACGTTGCAGAACACGCCAGACACGTGCAAGACTGCGCCCCGCTCAATGAAGCTCGCGTCTGTGGTCACGATCCTCCTGCTGCACGGCGGGGGCTTCAACGGCGGCGATCCGTCGACGGTCGCCCCGATCGCAAAAGATCTGCGCGACGACGGCTACCGCGTCATCGTCGTCCCCTACCGCGATCGCAACCCCACGGGCAACGTCCTCGGCGAGATCGACACCGTCAAGGACTACGCCGACAACGCCAGGCTCCGCGGCCCGGTCGTGGCGTATGGCGTCTCGTCGGGCGCGACGCTCGCGGCGGCGCTCGCGTCGCGGGGCGAGGTCGACGGGGCCGTCGTGGCCGGCGGCCCGACGAACCTCGTTACCTGGTTCTCGCTCGACGGATACTTCGCCAGCCAGCGCTACTGGAATCAGCTGGGGATGTCGCGCGAGGATCGCAGGAACGCGTCTCCGTATTACCGCATCGGTGGCAGGCAGACCCCGCAGCTCATGCTCTACGGCGACATCGATCCGCTCGTCAACGTCGAGCAGGGGATCAGCTATGCGCGGGCGGCGCGCCGGGGGCAGGCGGACACGACCCTCAAGGTCATGACGCTCTCGCCGCACACATATTCGGAGCGCTTTCGCCGCATGGCGCGCGCGTGGATCACGCAGCGCTGGCCGCCTCGCTGACCGACGCGAGGAAGCGCTCGTGCAGGCGCGTGTCGCGGCCGAGCTCGGGATGGAACGCGACGGCAAGCATCCGGCCCTGCTGCGCCGCGACCGCCTGACCGTCGACCTCGGCGAGGATCTCCACGTCCTGGCCATGCGACGCGATCCACGGCGCGCGGATGAACACCGCGCGCACCGGCATGCCGTTGAAGCCCGCGACGTCGAGGTCGGCCTCGAATGAGCGGACCTGGCGCCCGAAGGCGTTGCGACGCGCTTGGATGTCCATAATCTGAAGGTGGTCGCGGTCGAGCATGATCAGCCCGGCACACGTCCCGAATATCGGCGTCCCGGCGGTGGCCAGCTCGCGCAACGGCTCGGCCAGACCCTCGCGCTGAACCCCCAGCGTCATCGTCGTCGACTCTCCACCCGGAATGACGAGCCCGTCCAGGCCGTCCAGATCGCCCGGCACACGCACCTCGCGAACATCAGCGCCAAGCCCGCGCAACATTCGCTTGTGCGCCGCGAAACCGCCCTGCAGGGCGAGCACGCCGATCAGCATGGGCCTCTACCAGCCGCGCTGAGCGAGCAGCTCGTCGTCCTTTAGCCCTCGCGACTCCAGCGAATCCATCGCCAAGCCCAGCCCCTCCGACGCCAGCGCGACGCGCGACGGGTCGGCGAAGTGCGTCGTCGCATCGACGATCGCCCGCGCTCGCAGTTCCGGGTCGGCGGACTTGAAGATCCCCGAGCCGACGAACAGGCCCTCGGCGCCGAGCTGCATCATGAGCGACGCGTCGGCGGGCGTCGCGATGCCGCCGGCGCAGAACAGCACGACCGGCAGGCCACCCTCGCGGGCGACGCCGCGGACGAGATCCAGCGGCGCCCCGAGCTCCTTCGCGGCAGCCGGCAGCTCGGTGTCGTCGAGCGTCCCGAGGCGGCGAATCTCCGAGCGGATCGAGCGCATGTGACGAACCGCTTCGACGATGTCGCCGGTGCCGGCCTCACCCTTGGAGCGGATCATCGCCGCGCCTTCGCCGATACGCCGCAGCGCCTCGCCGAGGTTCGTCGCGCCGCACACGAACGGCACCGAGAACGCCCACTTGTCGATGTGGTTGTCCTCGTCGGCCGGCGTGAGGACCTCCGACTCGTCGATGTAGTCGACCTCCAGCGCCTCGAGCACCTGCGCCTCGGCGATGTGGCCGATGCGTGCCTTGGCCATCACGGGAATCGTGACCGCGGCTTGGATGCCCTTGATCATCGCGGGATCGGACATCCGCGCGACGCCGCCGTCGCGGCGAATGTCGGCCGGCACACGCTCGAGCGCCATGACGGCCGCGGCGCCGGCAGCCTCGGCGATCCGGGCCTGCTCGGCATCGACGACATCCATGATCACGCCGCCCTTGAGCATCTCCGCAAGGCCGGCTTTGACGCGGAACGTTGCTTCGTCTCTCACCCGGCCAGTGTAACTTGGCCCAACCGCGAAGCCGCCGGCGCCCCCGTAGGAGAGCGGTGCGAGGCGGGCACCCCGCGACCGCTCTCCTCCCCCGGTTACTTGAGCTTGAACGCCTTGATGCGGTCGGCGTAGTCGTCCGCGTCGCGCGCGTACACGCCGTAGGCGAGTGCCTGGACCATGCTCAACAGCGCGGTGTGCGAGCGCACGTAGGCCGGGCTGTTCGACGAGTAGTACAGGCGGATCTGGGCGAGCTTGGCCACCTCGGACAGCGTCGCGTCTGTGATCGCCATCGTTCGCGCCTTGCGATGGCGCGCGAGCTTCATCGCGCGCACGACGAGCGGGTGCGGACGGCCCGCAGAGAGGCCGATGACAAGCGTCTGCTCGTCAATGCGGCTGAGCCGGCCGAGCGCCTCCTGCGATGGGCTCGCGACGATCTCGGCGCGCAGGTCCAGCAGCATGAGCAGGTGGCGCAGGTACGACGCGAAGAAGGCCATCTGGTCAGTCCCCGCGACAAGCAGGCGCGGCGTCGTCGCGATTGCCTCGATCGCCGCCTCGATCTCGCTGCGCGACACTTTGCGCGCCGTGTCCTCGACGTTGACGTGATCGGCCGCCAGCAGCGTCTCGAACTCATTCTGGTCGAGCGAGAACAGCGGCGCCGCCGCGCCGTTGCCGGCGTTGTCGCGCGGTGGTGCCGTGTGCCGGCGCCGGTACTCCTCGCGCGCGGACTGCTGCAGCTCCGGATAGCCCTCGAACCCGAGCGCCTGCGAGAAGCGCACGACGGTGCTCGAGGAGGTGTTCGCGCGGCGCGCGAGCTCCTCGGCGGTCTGGAAGGCGACCTCGTCGAGATGGTCGACGATGTACTGGGCAACGTCCTTCTGCGATCGCGAGAAGTCGTCGAAACGAGCTTGGATATACGTGGAGAGCGACTCGGGAGTCGTCGTCGAGGCAGCGGATCGCTTCATTGGCGAGAGCCTGTTTCGACGGGCCCGGCCGCAGTCCTTTGCAAACAGCGCGACTCACGGCGCCGGCTGGACGTCGCGATCGCCGGATGAACGAAAGCGCGCCCGGTGGGTGGGGGACACCGGGCGCGCGCTGCCGAGATGGGAGGGGTGCGGCGGAGATATGGGCCGGACCGGTCTCGGCAGGTTCGGGAAGATGTTTTCCCGCTTGATAGAGCGGCAAACGTCGTTAGCGCCCAGCCGCCCGGTAGCGGCGGATCATTGGCGCGCGCCCCTCTGGCACGGTGTAGAACGTGCGCCCGTCTGGCGACAGCGCGATCGCCTCACCTTGCCCCTCGCGCAGAAGGTTCACGCGAGCTGTGCACGGATGGCGCTTGAGCGCCGTCGCGATCGACTCGCTGCGATCGCGCCGCCAGGCGTACGCGCGGTCGTAGGTGCGCAGGACGATCGTGGCGCCGTCGCCCGACAGCGACGCGGCGGTGACAGCCTCGCCCGCTCCCAGCGCGATGGCGCCGCCGCGGCGAAGCTTCGAAGCTCCGATACCGGCGGCGTAGATCTCTGCCTTCCCGCTGAGGCTCTTGGTGACGATGACGAGCTCCTGCCCGGCGGGGTCCACGAGGAGTGCCTCCGCGTCGCGCGGTCCGCCGGGATAGCGCAGGCTCAGGCGCGTGGCGGGCGCGGTCGTCGTCGCCGGGATGCGCGGCTCCGCCACCCGGTACACCGCGATCGACGGCCGCCGCGCGAGGTTGTCACCGATGTCGGCGATGTAGATCGTGTCGCCCGCCACCGCGATGTCCTCCCAGTCTTCGTTCTGCGCGCCGCTCACGGTCACGGCCGCCAGCAGCGTCCCGTCTCGCCTGACGGCAAGGATCCGGGCCGGTTCGCCGGAATCGTTGTGGGTCCACAGCACCTGCGGCTGCATGTGCGACAGGGCGAGGCCCGAGAGCTCGGTCGCCGCCGGGGTGCTCAAACGACCGGTGACGCGAGCGCTCAGACGGCCGCAGACCGCAGGACGCGCGACGGGCGCCGTCACCGTCGCGGTCGGCGGCCCCGAGCCGTCGCCGCCGCAGCCGGCGGCGGCGGCGACAAGCATGCAGATCGCCATGCAAGCGAGCCTTCGGCCCCGCAGCGCAGAGGCTAGCCCAAAATCCGCGCGGTCTCCCGCGCACGCAGGATGCGCTGATCCTTCTCCTTGTGGTCGTCGGGCAGCTGCGAGCGGTCGGCGAGATCCAGGACGTCGCGCGCGAGATCCAGCTGCAGCTTCAGGGCCTGCTCGGCCACCTCCAGCATCTGCTCGCGCGTCAGCTTGTCGGTCTCGCCTCCAACGAAGCGGCGTAGGTAGTAGCCCATCGCGTCTACCTCAGCCTCTCCATGACCTGCTTGGCACGCTTCACGCGCGCGTCGGACTTGCCGACGCCGGCGGTCTCGGCCATCGAGACCACGTCGCGGGCATGTTGCTCTTGCATCAGCGCAGCGCCCTCGGCCACGTCCTCGATTTCGCCGAGCGATCGCTTGTCGTAGTTGACTCTGAGTACCTTGCGCAGCAGGTCCCCCATCCAATCTTTCCTTTGTTCGTTCCTGGTGCAGCGTCCACCGCTGTGCCCGTCGAGCTTGGGGATTATTCCGAAGTGCGCAAGAACCCTCGGCGACGGTGCTGCGGGATCGGCAGAATGCGTCGGCGGGGCAGTAGCTCAGTTGGTCAGAGCAGCCGACTCATAATCGGTTAGACGGAGGTTCGAGTCCTCCCTGCCCCATCGGATGTCATCCGAGCGCACGGTCCGCGCGCCCGCGGCGGTCATCTCCTCCAGCGCGCGCTCGGCATCGCCCACCTCGACGTTCACCGCGGCGACCGCATCGAGCAGGACCGTCGCCTCGAAGCCCGCGGCGAGGGCGTCGAGCACGGTCGCCTTGACGCAGTAGTCCGTCGCGAGACCGCCGACGAGCACGCGGGTGATCCCGGCCTCGCGCAGCACGTCGGCCAAGCCCGTGCCGTCGAAGCCCGAATACGCGTCGGCGCCGGATGTCGTGGCCTTGTCGAGCACTGGGCCCGGGAGCGCGGCGATCGCCGGATGCAGCTGCGCACCGTGGGTTCCCTCGACGCAGTGCTGCGGCCAGATGCCGCCTCGGTCGGCAAACGAGCAGTGGTCTTGGGGGTGCGCATCCCGGGTCTTGACGACGAGCGCCGCCATGCCGGCCGCGCGGGCGAGCGCCTCGATGACGTCGTCGCCCGCCGGGACGCCGAGGGCGCCGCCGGGAAGGAAGTCGTGCTGGACGTCGACGGCGAGGAGGGCGGTCTCGGACATGGGATCGTGCTCGTCCTGTGGTGTGGTCGAAGTTAGCTGTGCACGCAGCGCGAGCAGGCGCGGCGAGCGCACGAGCGGCGGCCAGCCGCCCGCGGGGGCGGCGGCGAGCTCGCGGGCGGCATGCAGGCGATCGTCCTCCAGCGACGGCGCCAGCGCGGTGCGCTCGCCGCCGCGCATCACCTCGTGCAGCAGCGCGACGCCCGCCGGCCGCTCGTCCTCGAGGTGCAGCAGGTGGGTGCCGTCGGGGCGGCGAGTGACCTGGTGGACGCCCGGATCGGACGGCTTGTCCGTCGCCAGCTTCATCGTGAAGCGCAGCGCGACGTCGCTCTCCGCGTGCTGTTCGACGAGCTTGTAGACGCCGTCGACGGGCTCGCCGGCACGCAGCCGCGTGCCAACGCCGAACGACGTCGCCGGGGCGCCGGCAGCCAGCAGCTCCGTGATCCGCTGCGCGTCGAGGTCGCCGGTGAGGATGATCCCGGTGTCCGTCAGGCCGGCCTCGTCGAGCATCGCGCGCGCCGCGGCGGCCTCGGCCGAGAGGTCGCCGGAGTCGATGCGGATCGCCTTCAGCGTCCCGCCGGTGCGCCGTTGCGCCTCGATGGCGTTCGCCGCTCCCTGCCGGCAGTCGTAGGTGTCGACGAGCAGCGTCGCGCCTGCGGGACGGGCGCGTATCTGGGCGCAGAAGACGTCGATCTCGCGCTCGCGGCCGCGTGCCATGACCTTCGCGTGCGACATCGTGCCGGTCACGGGAAGCGCGAGGTCGCGTGCGGCGGCGGCGGTCGCCGTGCCCGCAAAGCCGGCGAGGTAGGAGGCGCGCGCCGCCGTGCGCGCTGCGCCCGTGCCATCCAGGCGGCGCATCGAGAAGTCCCACACCGGTCGGCCCGCCGCGGCGCGCACGATCGCCGTCGCGTTGGAGGCCACACGAACGCCGTAGTTGACGGCGGCGAGCAGCGGCGTCTCGACGAGCGTCGCCTCCAAGCGCGTCGCGGTCAGGCGCAGCAGCGGCATCCCGGCCGGGACGATCGTCCCCTCCCTGGGCGCCCACACGCTCCCGCTGAAGCGCACGGAGGCGAGCCGCGACAGCGCAGGGTCGTCGAAGGTCACCGGATCGGCTGCGGCGAGCCACTGCAGGTCGCGTGCGTCGAAGCGCAAGTTCTGGAGGAAGCTCAGCGCCTCCTCCACGCCGGCGACGGTCAGGGCGGGCAGGCTGTCAGGCAAGCGCCGCGTGAACAGCTCGAACGTGACGAGATCGTCCGCCACGCCCTCGTGCACGTAGTCGGCGGCCATCGTCAAGCAGTAGAGGTCGGTGAGGAGCGCGTCTGCGGTGGCGGCCATGGAGCCTGCTTTCGCGATCGTTCTAGGCATTGCGCCTATAACGTCCCGTGCGACTGTACCACGGCTTCTCAGCGAGCACCAGGGTGCTTCACTCTGAGCAGCGCGCTGCAGGCGCGACCGGGCTACTTGACCTTCTGCACCGCCCGCGCCAGCTCGCCGACCGAGAAGACGCCCTCGAAGCGCGCGGCGATCTTGCCGTGGCGATCGATGACGAACGCCCACGGCTCGGTCGGCAGGCGCCATCGCGCGACCTGCGGGCGCACGGGCTTACCGGGGTCGTTGTCCTGGTAGATCTCCTGCTGGATGAACGTCACGCCCTTGCCGTTCTCGGCGCGGACCTGCTCGGTGATGTCGACGACCGGCCCGCACGTGCGCGATTGGCACAGCGCCGGGGTGGCGAACAGGAGCACGGCCGGCTTCTTGGCGAGGATGTCGGCGAAGTCGGTCGACAGCAGCGCGGGCGCCGGCGGGACCCGTGTCGTGAGCTTGGAGAGGTCGCCGCCGACGTCCGCCGCGACCAGCGTATGGATGCGGACGGCGCGGTCGCCGACGTCCGGCGGCGCGATCGGCTTCGGACCAACGATCAGCGCCATCGGCGAGTCGGCGACGACGAGCCGGCCATCGAGGCGCGCGAGGCCGATGACGACATGCGGCCCGCGGGTCTCGTAGCCGACGTCGGCGACGTAGAAGGTGTCGCCGCTGGCGAGATCCGAGGACGTCTGAGCGCTGCGGTAGGCCGTCGAGACGCGCAGCGACTCCCGCCGCGCGACGTACGGGCCGCGCAGTTCGGTGCCGTCGGGCTTGGCCGTGTAGACCGCGATCGCCGAGACATCGATCTGCTTGTTTGCGCGATCGACGATCGCGAAGCCGAGGCGGTTGTGCTCGCCGAGCTTCTGCGAGGCGAAGCTCGACACGAGCAGAACCGCCGCTGCATGCAGCCCCTTCGTGAGCCCCTGCACGGTCTTGCCGCTCGCCGACGGGAAGTCGGCCAGCTTGGGAGGAGCCGGCTGCGGCGGCGCAGGCGCGGTGCCGCCCTTGTCCGAGCCGCATCCGCCGAGCACCACCGCAGCCGCCAGCAACGACATCAGCAGGCGGAGCACGGGCTCAACTCTAAGCGGTCCCATGATTGGATTGCGCCGCACTACCGGCAAATCGAAGGAGCGACGGCATGACGCAGCGCGCGGCGATCGTGACGGGAGCCTCGAGCGGTATCGGCCTGGCCGTTACCCGGCTGCTCGCGCAGGAGGGACACGCGGTCACGATGGTCGCCCGGCGCCCGGAAAAGCTCCAGGCCGCCTGCAAGCAACTGCGCGACGACGGCTTTGACGTAGTGCACGTCGCGGCCAACGTCGGCGCGGAGGACGACGTCAAGCGCGTCGTCGCCGCGCACCGCGACGCCTACGGTCGCCTGGACGTGCTCATGAACAACGCCGGCGTCGGCATCGGCTCGCCGATCGGCGAGTTGGACACAAAGCAGATGGACATCCAGCTCAACACCAACCTGCGCGCGATCCCGCTGTTCTACCGCGAGGCGCTGCCCATGCTCCAGGTCGCCGGCGCCGAGCATCGCAACGCGCTCGTCATCAACACGGCGTCGATCACCGGCAAGCATGGGCAGGCATGGCTGAGCATCTACTCGGCGACGAAGTTCGCCGTCGTCGGCTTCAGCCAGTCGATGAACCGCGAGCTCAGCACGCACGGGATCAAGTCGACCGCGCTGTGTCCCGCGTTCGTCGACACGCCGATGACGGACTTCGTCAAGGGGGCCGTCGCGGCCGAGAAGATGATCCAGACCTCGGACATCGCCGCCGCCGTCCGGATGCTGCTCTCGCTGACGCCGGGATGCGTCATACCGGAGATCGTGTTCGAGCTGCCCGGCGACGGGCAGCTCGAAGGCATGAACGCGGACCGCTAGCGCTGCGAGAACGACCTCTCGGCGGCCTCGAAGTCGAAGTCCGGCTCGGGCTCGCGCTCGTCGACGGCGGGCTCCCGGCCGAAGTCGTCGGGCAGCACCAGCGTCTCCTCGAACAGCCAGCCCAGCCCCAGCTCGCTCGCCTCGCGCCTGCGCCGGCTGCGCGCCGTCTCCTTGTGCTCGCCGATCGCGCCGCCGAGGTCTACGAGAGGACCGGCCGTGTAGCGGTCACGGCGCCTGCGGGCTTCGGCGATCGCGTGATGCTCGGCGATCGCGTCGGCCAGGTCGCTCGTGTGCGGGGCCAGGCTGGCGTCGATCTCGGCGCGCAGCGCAGCCACCTCGTACTGCGTGGCCTCACGGGTGATGTAGCGCCCGTGGACGCCGGTGAATCGATCCCATGCCTCGGGGAACGAGACGCAGTTCGTCCGAGCTCCCTCGCGATGCGCCGCGAGCATCGGGCAGACGCCGCGTCCTCCGCTGAACGCGCCGGTGATGACGGTGTTGTTCGCCAGGCCCACGAGCATCGCCTTGCGAGTGCGTACGGGCAGCACGTCGATCGCACGTCGAAGGTCCGTGACGGCTTGTTCGCGAGGCGTTGGCATAGGGTTCGTTCTCCGTTCGCTCGGGGCACGGCCACGGTATGCGAGCCCGTCGCTCGCGGCAACCGAACTCCTCGTCCTGAAAGGGATCTTGCAGCCCATGAAGCTCGGCGTCCACATCGGCTACTGGGGACTGGGACTCTCCGCCGACGAGCAGCGAGAGCTCGTTCAGGAGGCCGAGCGGCTCGGATACGACTCCGTCTGGGCTGCGGAGGCCTACGGATCGGACGCGGCGACGATCCTCGGCTGGCTTGCCGGGCAGACGTCGACGATCAAGCTCGGCTCGGCGATCTTCCAGATGCCCGGCCGTAGCCCGGCGATGACCGCCATGACGGCAGCGACGATCGATCAGCTCTCCGGCGGCCGGATGCTGCTGGGGCTCGGGTCCTCTGGGCCGCAGGTCGCCGAAGGCTGGCACGGTCAGCGCTTCGCTCGCCAGATCCAGCGCACGCGCGAGTACGTCGCGGTCGTACGCAAGGCGCTCGCGCGCGAGCGGCTGCAGTTCGACGGCGAGACACTGCAGCTTCCGCTGCCCGACGGTCCCGGAAAGGCCTTGAAGCTCACGATCGCGCCGGTGCAGGAGCAGATTCCGATCTACCTCGCCGCGATCGGCCCGAACAACACCAGGCTCGCCGGCGAGGTCGCCGACGGCTGGATCCCGACGCTGTTCTCTCCCGAGCACAGCGCGGTGTTCTCGCCGCTGCTGCAGGAGGGCGCCGCCCGCAGCAGACGTTCGCTGGAGCACTTCGACATCGCCCCGACCGTGCACGTCGCCGTCACCGACGACATCGAGAGCGCGCGCGACCAGATGCGCCCGTATCTGGCGCTCTACGTCGGCGGCATGGGCTCTCGCGAGCAGAACTTCTACAACGCGCTGGTGCGGCGCTATGGCTTCGAGGACGAAGCGCGCGAGGTGCAGGATCTCTACCTCGAAGGCAAGCGCGACGAGGCGATGGCGCGCCTGTCAGACGAGCTCATCGACACGGTTTCGCTCGTCGGACCGCCCGAGCACGTGCGCGAGCGGCTCGCCGTCTACCGCGAAGCCGGCGTCGGCACGCTGGGGGTCGTCCCGCTGGCGTTTGACAAGCAGCAGCGCCTGAAGCAGCTGCGCCTGATCGCGGAACTGGCCGCCTGAACGTGGATCCTCCGATGCTCGCGGCGAAGCGCGCGGTGGATCTGCGCTGACCAGGCTGCGGCTCCTGCTCGGCGCCTTCGGCGATCCCGGCCACGCGTTTCCGATGATCGCCCTCGGTCGCGAGCTCGCCGGACGCGGCCACGACGTGACGCTGCAGACGTGGACGCGCTGGCGCGAGCACGTCGAGGCTGAGGGCATGCGATTCGCGCCGGCGCCGGAGTACCA
>DASVPU010000125.1:0-7694 GCA_036389475.1 Solirubrobacteraceae bacterium | reverse complement strand
AAGCTGCTCGGCACAATCTCGCTCGCCGACCTCATCTCACGCGCGACCGGAGCCGAAGCGCTCGACAGGCAGCTGGCCGCGCTGGGAACCGAGGTGGAGCGTGATGCCGCGGGTGTCCCGACCGCGATCACCAGCCGGCTGAGCTGGAGGCCCCGCATCCAGAGCGTCGGCCCGTTCAACGCCAGCCTCGGCGGCAAGGACGCGGCCTTGACCATCGAGACGTTCTCCCGGCAGGAGCTGGCTGTCCGCGACCCTGACTACGAGATCACCGGCGAGCTGACGAACTTCCACATCGAGTTCCTCTCAGTGCTCGACGTGAACTTCCGGGAGCTGACGTTCAAGTCCGTCAAGGGGCAGAAGCCCAACCTCCACCCCGTGCTTGACAGCCTCGAGCCGGTCACGTTCAGGGGCCCGCTGGCGTTTCTTGACAAGCTGCGCGAGCAGATCCCGTACCACGGCTTCAGCGATCCGCCGGCGCTGGACGTCTCAGAGCGTGGCATCGACGTGAGCTACTCGCTCGGCCTGCCGCCGCTGTCCTTTGGGGCGTTCAGCCTGCAGAACGTCACGCTCGGCGCCGGCCTATTCCTGCCGTTCGTCAGCGAGGCGGCGAACCTGCGCTTCAACTTCTCCGAGCGGCACAACCCGTTCCAGCTCATCGTGATGTTCCTCGGCGGCGGCGGCTTCTTCGCACTGGAAGTGGAGCTGGATCGGATCGTCCTGATCGAGGCCGCGCTGGAGTTCGGCGCCGCGGCGGCGGTCAACCTCGGCGTGGCGCGCGGCAGCCTGTACGTCATGGGCGGGGTGTACTTCGCGCTTCGCCCCGGCCGGGAGAGCAAGGATGCCGATGTCGAGCTGACCGCCTACCTGCGCGCCGGCGGCGAGCTGCGCGTCCTCGGCCTGATCTCCATCTCGACCGAGTTCTACATGGCGCTGACATACCTGTCGGCGACCAACGAGCTGCGCGGCCAAGCGACGGTGAGAGCCAGGGTACGTGTCGCGTTCTTTCACAAGACGGTCAAGATCACGCTCGAGCGTCGCTTCGCCGGACCGCCGCGTCGCGCCGCGGCGCGCTCCGCGCCCAGTGGCGAGCTCGGCGCCGCCCCGGATGACGCCCCGACCTTCGGCGATGCGATGACGCAGGCCGACTGGCAGTCCTACGCCGGCGCCTTCGCCTGATCACGGAGAATCACACATGGCTACGCAAACACTGATCTGGACGGCGCTGCCCGATGGCATGCGCGACGGCGAGCTGCGGATCTCGGCGCTGGTCTCGCCCCGCCTCGTCGCGGCCGCCTCCGAAGGCGATGAGCTGCGGCTGTGGCCGATGTGGGTCAACTGGACCGAGCGCATCCGCGACGCGACCTTCAAGGTCGCCTTCGACGGAGGCCCGACGCTCGACGCCGAGTTCGACAAGACGCAGCTGGAGCCCGAGCTGTGGCCCGCGCTGTTTCGGCCCGACACGTTCGTGCGCCCGCACGTCCTGGACGACTACTCAAACCGCACCGTCATTTCCTACCCGGCACGGCGAGTGCATCGCTCGATCAGGCGCCTGTACCAGGAGGCCGGCACGCGCAGCCCGGTCGGCCGTCCCGCACGGGCGCCGCTGACGTGGACAACGGACTACATCGACTTGGGCAAGACCGATCAGCCGTCGGCCCACATCAGCGCGATCGCCACCAGCGGGCGGTTCGTGTACGCCACGCATCAGCCCTACACGCCGGCACCGGCGCCACCTGATCCCAATCGGCCGTTCGGCAGGCTGGTGAAGATCGATCCCGCGTCTCAGAGGGTCATCGCCGAGGTCCAGGTGGGCGACGGGCCGCGCGGCGTCGCTGTGATGCCCGACCGGATCGATCCGGCCAGGAACCGCATCTACGTTCTCAACGCCGGGATTGGCAAGGTGGTCGACGGCGTGACGGTCGGGGGCTTGAGCCTCATGATCGTCACCGACGACGGCCGCACGCTCGAGCGAACGGCCGAGATCCCCGTGGGGGCGGGCGTGGTGGACGTCGCTGTCAGTGCCGCGCGCAACCATCTCTTCGTCACCAACGCGTTTGCCCACGCACTGCAGATCTACGATCCCGCCACCGGCGCCAAGCTCGGCGAGTTCAAGCCCGATCAGCCCGATGAGGTGAACCTCGACGTCATCGCGGTGGCCGTCGACGACGCCAACGACGCGGTGTACGTGGCGACCGCCGAACGGGTCCAGCCTCCTGCGGGCATCGACCGCAGCACTAGGGTGCTCAAGCTCGTGCCGACGGGCGCCGCCACGTACGCCCGGGCATGGACGGCGAAGGTTGACCCGATGCGCTCGACGCCGGTGAGGATGGCCGTCGATCCCGAGCGCGGAAGGCTGTACGTCACGAGCAAGAAGCTCGATCGGGCCGGCACCGAGCACTCGCAGGTCACGGTCCTCGACATCGCAGCGGGGTCCGTGATCGCCGTCGTCGCAATCCCGGGCACGCATGCGCTGAACGTCGCGGTGAGCACGCACTTTCGCTATTGCTACGCGCTGCGCGCCGGCGCCGTGTCAATCATCGGACCCGGGAACCGGATCGTCGGCGAGATCGCGCACGACATCATGCTGTTGTACGGGCCGACGGCGGTGCTGCCGCAGACCCAACAGGTCCTGATCGCCGGCGATCGCGACGGCAGGATCATGATCGCGACGCCCTCGACCACCGAGGCTCCCGATGACGTCGACGACCTGCTGCCGGGCTGGGACGTTTCCTGGACGTCCGCGGACCAGCAGGCGGCGCGCGACAACCTCGAGCGCCCCGACGTCCAGGACCGCGACCTCACGTCGCGCGTCCTGCTGTTTCACCGCCGTCCGCCCAACGAGGAAGCGGCTTCGCTACCGGCCGGCGAGCAAGACCTCCGCAAGCTGCTGGACTTCCACGAGGCCCTGTCATCGCTGAGTGACCACCCGCAAGTCCTGCGCAAGCTCGGCGTGGTCGTTGACCTCGTGGTGCCGGCGGCGGGTGTGCCGGCCGGCGAGCGCAACGTCCGCGTGCTGCCGTCGCTTCCGGCCGCGACCGGCCCGCAGCCCGAGCACAGGTCTATGGCGACCGCCGTGACCTGGGACGCTAGCCGCTTCGTCGCCCGCTCCGCCTCGGGCGGGATCGTCGATGGGCTCCTGGTGCTAGACGACCGCTTCGAGCTGCAGCAGCTGGACCTCGACGGCGCCACCCTGAAGCTCGTCAACGCCGCCGCGACGCTGGGGCGCGCGCAGCCGGGCGACGTGCTGCGCGCGGTGCTGCCCGCGATGCGCAGCGACGGCATCGCCCTGGTCCACGACCAGCACGCCGCTGCGCTGAAGGAGCAGTTCAACCGCTCCAAGGCGCACGACCGCGCGCTGGGCCAGGAGGGCGGCAGCGTGCTGTTCGCAGAGGATCTTTTGCGCGGCTACCGCCTGGACGTGTGGGACGGGACGAGCAAGCGCTGGCATTCCCTGTGCAGGCGTGTCGGGACGTACACCTTCGGCACGGACGGGCGCGCCGTGACGCGTGCGGTGGCCGACGAGGGGGCCATCGATATCAGCGTCACCGAGGCCGCGGCGTCGCGACCGGACGCGCCGAAAGACCTGTACGCGCACGACGCGGTCGCTGTGTGGCATGGCTGGAGCATGGTCGCGCGGCGGCCCGGCAAGAGCGCCGGCGAGGACGGCCGGCCGGAGGACGACCCGAACGCGCCCGTGACGCCGTTCAAGCTGCGCGCCGCATTCCAGGCCGCCCCGGGTTCGCTGCCCACGCTGCGCTTCGGCAAGACCTATCGCGTGCGCGCGCGGGCGGCCGATCTCGCCGGCAACGGCCCGTCGCTTGAGAGCGCCCCCGACGTCGGCGTGCCGAAGGAACCCGGCCGCTTCGTCTACACGCGCTTTGAGCCGGTCGCCTCACCGCCGCTGCTGCTGCGCACGCCGATCACCGAGGCGAGCACGCCTGGCGAGGCGCTCGAGCGCCTCGTGCTGCGCACGCCCAACACCGATCTGGAGGCGGACGCGGCGCCCAGCGGAGCAGTCGCAGAACGCCATGTCGTGGCATCGCGCTCAAGCGAGCTGTTCGCCGAGACGCACGGTGTGATTGACCACGACGGCAGACCGGACGTCGGCGCCTACGCCATGCTGGCGCGACGCGACGCGGGCCGCTTCACGGTCGATCCGGTGAGCGACATGCCAGTCGAGGGGGCGCCGCAGGCGGAGGTGCCGTACATCCCCGATCCGCTGTCGCGGGGGGCGACGCTGCGCGACCTGCCGGGTGCGCCCGCCGGGGCGATCGGCACCATCCGCGACGGGGCGCTGGTGTACGCACCGCTCACCGACGGCGTCATGCTGCAGGGGTCGGCGACCCAGCTCGGCTGGGACGCCGGGTGGCCCCAGTCACGGCCGTTTCGCATCGTCGTCCGCGACGGCGCCGGGCCACCCGAGTGGAATCCGGCCACGCGCGAGTTGACGATCAGTCTGCCCAAGGGCGAGATCGCGCGCGTGCCACTCAGCTCATTCATGCACAAGGACGATCTCAAGCTCATGGCCGTGTGGCAGTGGCTGCGCGAGTACGCCGACGAGCAGACCCGGCGGATGTGGGAACGCGTTGACCCCGGCGATCCCAACGCACTTGACCGGCTGACCCGGCAGCTCACCGAGGCCGCGCACTACGCGCTATACGGCGGCCACGGGATGCTGACACCAGCCCGCGAACTCGTGCTCGTGCACGCCGTCCAGCAGCCGCTGGGGCAACCGGTGTGGAGCGGCCTGCTCGCCCAGCGCAGGGAGCGCGAGAACACGGCGCGGCTTGCCGGCAACCTGCAGATCCACGGCAAGAGCACCGGCAGCGTAGAGCTGCGCGCGCGCTGGAACGAGGCTGTCGACGATCCGCGGGAAGGGCCGCCGGCGATCCGTCCCAGCCAGGCCGTGCTGCTCGACATCCCGATCTCGCCACCCGAACCGCGCCACGACCCCAACCGCCCGTTCGTCACGCTCCGGGCCGACAGGCGGCGCGTGGCTCGGTACTACGCCGCCGAAGACCGACTCGAGTTCGTCGAGCGCGCGCAACCCGAGCATGCGTTCACCGACACCAAGCACCGCCTCGTGCGCTACCGGGCTTCCGCCACCTCACGCTTCGGCGAGTACTTCCCGCGCGACGTGCCGGGCGGCTTTCAACGCCAGAGCGACGAGGTCATCGTCACCATTCCGAGCTCCGCGTCCCCGGACGCAGTCCACCTGCGCTACGCGGTGCCGACCTTCGACTGGAGGCGCAGCGCCGACAGCAACGTGATCGCCAGCCAGCGGCGCGGCCACGGACTGCGCGCCTACCTCGAACGCCCTTGGTACTCCTCCGGTCAGGGCGAGCTGCTGGGCGTCGTGATCTGGCCACGCAGCCTGAACGACGCTGATCGCCTGCGGCTCAAACGTTCGATCTCACAAGCCGGCGCCGACCCGGTGTTCGAGTCGTCCGGACGCGTCGCGCTCAACCGGGCGAGCTTCGGGACCGAGGGCATCACCTGGGGCAACGCGCTCCGCCTACCGGGGCTGAAACCCAACGAAACCGTTGACGTCGCGGGGCACCCGGTCGGCTACGACGCCGAACGCGGCCTGTGGTACAGCGACATCGCATTTGACCCCAACATCGGGCGCAACACCGAGGCCTACGGCGCCTTCGTGCGCCTGGCGCTCGTGCGCTTCCAGCCAAACTCGTTACCGGGACTCGAGCTGTCGCGCCCGGTGACCACTGAGTTCATGCAGGTCGCTGCCGACCGCAGCGCCATCGCGACCTACGACCCGCTCGACCCGGCCACCATCCGCCTCGTCGTCGCCGGCCAGACCTACCGCGCCACACTCGACGAGCGCGAGCGCGCGCGCTCCGACGGCACCTTCGTGCAAGTGGCCGTCGAGGAACAGCGGTCCGACATCCGCAACGAGCTGGGCTGGCGACCGGCACAGGCCACCAAGGCAAGCATCACGGCCGACACGGTGCGCTCCACCGACACGGTGCTCTGGCAGGGACGCATCACAGTTCCCGCCGACCGGGCGTCCGGCCAGTTCCGCATCGTCATCAAGGAGTTTGAGCCGTGGCTTGACGACACGGCGCTCTCGACCCAGTCCGCACCGCGCGCGCGGCGGCTGGTGTACGCCGAGATACTCGTGCTATGAAACGCGAGCAACATGGTTGAGCTAGCGGATTGCCCACGCGATCGGTCGCGTCCCATCCTCGTCATGCACATCGCGTCCCACCTGGGCCCGACTGGAGCAAGGACGCCATCGGCGACCACGCCGGTACCGGCATGTCCGCAAGCAGCGCGGGCGCTGATCACTGCCCGCGAGATGACCGCCGAGCTGTCAGATCCGGGTTCGTCGAACGTAATCCGACAGCTGCAGGAGAAGCTTTCCGGCAGCACTGTCGGGTCATAAACCGCCGGTAGTGTTACCTGCGCTTCCCCGAGCCGACGACGATGACGCTGGGATGCGGCGCTTTCTCGGCTTTGCTGTCATCACGATCACGACCGTTGCGATCGTCATCGCGGGTTTCGCCGATGCGCCGCACACTCCGCCCGGCTATGCGTTGCACAGCAGCGCGATTTGGCGCCTAGAGGTCTTCGTCGCCGCGCTCGTCGCCATCCACATTCCGCTGAGCCTCATCGCTGGCGCGTTCCACGGACGGATGCTGACCGCCCTACACGCCGGCCCCGCAAGCGCCGATACAGGGCTGATCACGAAGCCCGACCGCGAGCAAACCGCCGGCATCCAAGAAGCAAGCGGAGCCATGAAGGAACTGCGGCGCACCATCGAAGACGGCTTCAAAGACCTCGGCTCCCGCGTCAGCACCCTAGAAAGGCAGGCCGGGATCGACGCTGACATAGCTCACGAAGAGCGGTAGCGTTGTCGCACCGCGGGTACTAAGATCGTCGACAGGATGCACGAAGAACACGACCCCGCCGATAGCAATGCCACCATCGCCAGCACCAATCATGGCGCCGAGCCCGGCATCGGACGAGGTCTCGAGCGGGCGTTGCGGCGCCTGACGCTCGTCGACGAGCACCTGCGCAAGCTCGACGAGCACGTCTCCCGGGCACGCGCCGCTGAACGCGCCGCCGCTCGCTGAGGGGCCACAACGCGGCGCAAGGTAGTCGAGCGCAGACACGCGTGGTGAAGGCGAGCTCCCGGCGCTGGCACGCGCTCCTATCCCGCGCGGCGGCAGCAGCCGCATGGGTTGCCAGCCCTGCGCCTCAATACCGCGTCGACCGGGGTTCCGGTAGCAACGGCGCAGAAATGGTCGTCAAGCGTTAGACGCGGCTGGCGCGCGCCTGACACGCGCGACTCCTGGTTCGAGCTCGTGAGCAGGAGCGCGTCAAGTTCCCTCCCGGGTCGGGCGCCTGCTGCTGTCGGACCGTGCGAGCGTGCGCAGTGCCGTGGCGGAGACGACCGCATCCAGGCAAAAGCAGCACTGCCGCATTTGTCCGCCGCAGGCCCTGCGTCGAACAGTTCCTCGATCTCACCGGTGCCGACCGTCTTGGCGCCCCAGACTTCGAACAACTGCCAGTAGCGCGCCGCCCGCCGTTTCGCCAGTGGTTCAGGCGCGGCCCCGCATGTGTCACGGGCCGGTTAGGGTCGCTTTGCAGGCGTTGGAAGGAGGACTCGCAATGGCCGAGATCAATCGCTTGGTGTGGGAGAAGGGCGACTTCGGCGCGGTCGCGCCGATGGG
>DASVPU010000124.1:0-3419 GCA_036389475.1 Solirubrobacteraceae bacterium | reverse complement strand
CCGTACGCTCGTGCAGCGGCGCCTGTCGCGGCGCACGCTGACGACGATCGGCGTCTGCCTGCTCGTCGGCGCCGCGTCGGACTACTACGCCGTCTTCGCGCTGCTCGTGCTGCTCGCCGTCGTCCCACTCGCGGCGCTCGCTTGGCGCTCGCGGCGGATGGCGCTGCAGGGCGGCGTCGTGACGGGCATCGTGCTCGCCAGCCTCCTCGCCTGTCACTCGCCGTCGATCGTGCACGCGATCGTCGAGGGTCCCAACCAGCTCGTCGGCAAGCGCACGGCGGCCGAGAGCGAGCTGTTCGGCTTGAAGCTCACGCATCTGGTCATGCCGCGGCCAGGACATCGCGTCGGCGTCATGTCGCGCCGTGCCACGATCTACGCACAGCAGGCTCCGATGCCCTCCGAGGGCTTCTCGCCGTCGCTCGGCGTCGTCGGGACGATCGGGCTGGCGGGCGCGATCTTCGTCCTGCTCGTCACCGGGCTGGGCGGTCGCGAGGCATCGCTGCGAAGGCGGCGCGTCGCCGCCGCCGGCGCCACCGCTCTGGTGTGCTTCGTCATCGGCACGATCGGAGGGGTGTCGGCGCTCATCGCCTACGAGCTGACGCCGCAGGTGCGCGGCTGGAACCGCCTGTCGATCGTCATCGCGTTCGCCGCGCTGCTGGCCGTGGCACTCGCGCTGACCGCGCTTTTTGAGCGCTGGCGCGCGCGTGGCCGGTCGCCCTGGGTGTTCGGCGCCGTGCTGGCAGCGGTCGGGATCGGCGGTCTGCTGGATCAGACGTCGCCTGGCGACGCACCGAACTACGCGTCGATCGCCGCGAGCTGGAACGAGACGGGCAACTTCGTGCATGCGGTCCAGACGCGCCTGCCGGCGGGAGCGGAGATCCTGCAGCTGCCGTACATGCCCTATCCGGAGAGCGGGCGGATCTGGGGGATGGAGGACTACGCCCATATGAAGGGCTACCTGCACTCGTCGCGGCTGAAGTGGAGCTACGGCGCCATGAAGGGCCGTCCGTCGGACTGGCACGACAACGGCGAGGTGCTGGGTCCCGTCGGCCTCGCAACTGCGGCGATGATTGCCGGCTTCAGCGGTGTCGAGGTCGATCGCAAGGGCTATCCCGACAAGGGCGCCGCGGCGACGACCGCCCTCGGCCAGTTCGTCGGCGCCGGCCACAGCGTGTCCTCCGCGTCAGGCCGGCTGCGGTTCTTCGACCTGCGCGACGCCGCGGCTCGCCTGGTGACGAAGACGTCGGCGGCCGAGCGCCGTGACATCAGCGACGCGCTGCTGTATCCGGTGACGTTCGACTACGGATCCGGCTTCTCGTACTACGACGCCGAGAACTCGATTCCGTTCCGCTGGGCGTCGACACACGCGACGCTGCGCGTGGACAACACGCTGAGCAAGCTGCGGCGCGTGCGCTTCACCGCCGGGCTGTCAGGCGGCTCGGCGCAACCTTCGACGGTGACCGTGACGTTTCCCGGAGCCGCGACGCAGACGCTGGCGGTCAGCCGTGCAGGCGTGAGCTTCGGCGCCGATCTCGTCGTCCCGCCGGGCGGAGGCGTGCTGCGGTTGCACACCGAGGGGCCGGCGGCGCCCGCGATCGCCAACGACGTGTTCGATCGGCGCTTGAAGGTAGAGGATCCGCGCGTACGCGAGCAGGCGCTCGCCGATGCGCGGTTGGCGCAGCTCGCCGCGATCGCGTCAAACCACTAGTCAAGCGCCCGGCCGATCGCGCCGGCGACGCGATCCACGTCGTCGCCGGTCATTCCGACCCACAGCGGCAGCCGCACGAGTTGCGCGGCGGCGGCGTCGGTGACGTCCATCGGTCCGTGGACCCGGCCGAAGCGCGCGCCGGCGGGCGCGGAGTGCAGCGGGACGTAGTGGAAGTACGCGGCGATACCCTCGGCCGCGAGCGCCGCGATCAGGCCGTCGCGCCCGGCGCGGTCGCGCAGCATCACCCGATACAGGTGCGCGTTGTGCCGGGCGCCGAGCGGGATCGTCGGGCGCCGCAGCAGCTCGGCGCGCTCGAGTGGCTCCAGCGCGGCATGGTAGGCCTCCCAGATCTGTAGCCGCGCGGCGGTGATCTCCGCCAGGCGCTCGAGCTGGTCGGCAAGCACGGCCGCGGTGACGTCGGACATCAGAAAGGACGATCCGAGGTCCACCCAGGCGTAGTGGTCGACCTCGCCGCGGCTGAAGCGCGAGCGGTTCGTGCCCTTCTCCTGCAGGATCTCGGCCCGCTCCTCCCAGCGCTCGTCGTTGAGCAGCAGGGCGCCGCCCTCGCCGCAGGAGAGGTTCTTCGTCTCGTGAAAGGAGAGCGCGCCGAGGTCGCCGATCGCGCCCAGGGCGCGGCCGTCCCTCGTCGCTCCGATCCCCTGGGCCGCGTCTTCGACGAGCGTCAGGCCGTGGCTGCCTGCGAGAGCGGTCAGCGCCGCCATGTCGCAACCGACGCCGCCGTAATGCACCGCCACGATGGCCTTGGTGGTCGGGGTGAGCGCGTCGGCCACACGCCGCGGGTCGATGTTCAACGTGACGGGGTCGACATCGACGAAGACGGGCGTCGCGCCGCGCAGCACGAACGCATTGGCGGTCGAGACGAACGTGAACGAGGGCATGATGACCTCGTCGCCGGGCCCCACGCCGCCCAGCAGCGCGGCCATCTCCAGGGCGCCCGTGCACGAGTGCGTCAGCAGGACGCGGTAAGCCTGCGTCAGCTCCTGCAGCAGCGACTCGCAGTAGGCGCTCTGCGGCCCGTTGCCGCCGGTCCAACCGCGCTCCAGGACCGCGGCGATGCGGGCGCCCTCGGCCCCCGTTCGGTACGGACGGTTGAACGGCAGGTCAATCATTGCGCTGCTCCGGCGAGGACGTAGACGCGCTCGCGCCCGCCAGGTGCCGGCTGGGAGGAGACGAGGGCGTCGCCGAAGCGCTCCATCAGCGCCTTCAGCGAAGCTTCGTCGAAGCGCTGCGCGTGGGCACCGCCCGCGGTCGCCGCCCCCGCGGACGCCAGGCGCGCGACGATCGCCACGCGGCTCTGGGCGAGGTTGCGCACCGGCTCGGAGATCACGACGCGCTCACGCGCGGCTGCCAGCATCCGCCTCACCATGCCCTCGGCGTCGGGAAGGAAGTGATAGAGGCTGGCCTGCATCAGCACGACGTCGGCGACCGGGAGATCCGCGCTGGCGACATCCGCGCAACGCGCATCCACGCCGCGCAGGCGCAGCTTGTCGACGAAGGCGGCGTTGGAGTCCATCGCGACGTAGCGGCCGACCCGGCCGCGCAGTTCGTCGCGGTACAACCGCCCCGGCCCGCAGCACAGCTCCAGGACGCTCGCGCCGTCCGCGACGTGCGCGGCGACCGCCGCGTCACGCGCTGCGTAGTAGCGTCCGTACAGAACGCGCATCGCGAGGCCGTAGCCCAATGCGCTGCG
>DASVPU010000123.1:0-2749 GCA_036389475.1 Solirubrobacteraceae bacterium | reverse complement strand
CGACAGCGCGGGGAGCTGACACACAGCGCTGTGGCTCGGGCGCGGCGCACCTGCGCGCAGCATCTCAAAGCAACTGATGGCTCACCAACGCGACGGCCCGCCGAGGGGTCGGTGAAGGGCTGTGCGCCGATCTGTCGGTCGCCAAGCATCCGTCAAGCTTGACCGACCGGGGCATATCGCGGCCAAAGCGGCACCGATCGCGAGGATTCGGATGTGCGCCGCGATCGCCGACGCGTTCTGAGGCGTTCTACGGGCCTGCGCGGGCACGCCGCGTGCGATCCATCGTCCTGATCTCGAGGACTGTGGCCTGCAAGCAGGGCTGAGAAGCGGCCTGCGGGTGCGGCACCGACCCCGCCCCAGGTTCGCACCCTGCGGGTGCGTGGGGAGCGCGGATCGGGTGCCGCACCGCGCGGAACCCCCCAAGGCCAGGAGGCCCCAGATGACCACCACCACCCCAACCACCGCTGTTGGTGAGCTTCGCCTGCCATTGGATGACATTCGCGTGCGCGACAACGTCCGCGACCTTGATCTCGAGCACGTCGACGCGCTCGCCGCGTCGATCGCGCTGCGGGGGGTGCTGGTCCCGCTGATCGTCCGCCAGGTCCATTGCGGCTATGAGCTGGTCGCGGGCTATCACCGCATCGCCGCGTGTCGGCAGCTGCGGCTCGCCGATGTCCCGGTCGTGGTCCGCGACCGCGACGGCTCGTCGGCGGACTCGGCCGCTGAGAACGTGACGCGCAAGGCCCTGTCGGCCCTGGAGGAGGCCCGTGCGGTGCAGGCCATGCTCGATGAGGGCTACACCCCCGACGGCGCCGCGCAGGCATTGGGGTGGACGCGGCAGCTCGTCAGCGCCCGCGCGAAGATCCTGCGCCTCCCGCCGGTTGGCCAGCAGCTGGTCGGCGACGGCCGGGTCCCGGTCGGCGCGATCGACACGCTCCTGGCGATCACCGACGTCTCACCTGCGATCGGGCGGGCCGTCGTCGACGCGATCGCGGCCGGCGACATCGCAGGCTCCCAGCTGGCTGGGAACACGAGCTGGGCTATCGGCCAGGCACTGCGCGGCGCGCCGAAGGGCACGTTCGGCGCCTACCTCAACCACCTCGACGCCCATGACCTGCAGGCGCTGCGGCTGGGCAAGAAGACCGACGCGCTGATCGCCGAGGCCGAGCAGCTGCACACACAGCTCGACAGGTACGCCTACGGCCCACCGACATTCAGGTTCTGCGAGGCGGACGTCGATCAGGCGCGCGCCGCCGGCGTCCTGATCGAGCCTGAGCGCGGGACGGCGATCATCACCGACCGCGGCGTCTACCGCGAGCTCGCCAAGCAGGCGATCAGCCGCACCACCATTGAGCTGCGCCAACGCGCCGCCGACAAGGCCAGCACAACCCGGTCTGGTAAGGCGGCGCGTGCGCGCACGCCACGCGAGCAGCTCGATGTCGAGCATCGCGCCAGCCTGCGCGAGCTCGCCCGCCAGGCGCACGGCGTGAACCTGGACCTCGGCTCGGCGCTGCTACAGCAGCTGGCGATCGTCGCCGCCGACGACCTGGATGTCGCCAGGTTCTTCTGCTTCGGGCTGCTCGGCCCGACCACGAGTAGCTATCTGTCCGGTGGCGAGCACGTCGCGCGGACGATCGCCGCGAACGGCCTGCGCCTCGTGCTGGATGAGCAGCGCACGTCGACGACGCCGACCTTGAAGAGCGGTAAGGCGGGCAAGACGAAGATCGCCTACGCCGACGCCGAGGACGCCCTGGCGTGGCTGTGGCGGTTCATCGCGGGCGCCACGACCGCGGGGGAGCTGTATGGCCGCACGCTGGTGGTGTTCGCCGCCCAGCACTACGCCTCCCAGCTCGTGCTGGCGGCCAGCCAGCGCCGCGCCTCCGTGCTCCCACGCTCCCACAACGACACCGCTAGGAAGGCGTTTGAGCGCATCACCAAGAAGCTGCTGCCCGCAAGCCACAAGGCCCTGGCGCGCGCCCTGAAGGCCGAGGCCAGCGCCTATCACAAGCGCGTCGCCGAGCTGGACGCACACGCCAGCGCCGCGGCCACGGGCAGTGCGGCGCCGGCCGGCAAGAACGACGACGTCGACGACACGCCGGTGCAGGCGGTCGCGCAGGACGACGTCGACGAGGACCTCGACACGGGCGACGTCGACGAGGACGCCGACTGACACCCGTCCCGGCGCGGGTGCGGTGGCCTGACCGCCCCCCCGAGCGCACCCCGTTCGGGGTGCGGGCGGGCGCCACAGGCCCCGCACCCCGCGGGCCCCGGAAGGGGGAGGGACACGATGACCAACACCAGACGCCGTGCGTTGAGCGAGCAGGAGCGCGCCGAGCGCCGCCGCCGCGAACAACAGCTCACCCAGCAGGCCGTCGAGCAGCTGCGCTCAAGCACCGGCTGGCAGGCCTGGCTGACCGTCCGCGCAAAGGTCGGCACCCGCCGCTACAGCGTGCAAAACCAGCTGCTGATCGCGCTGCAAGACCCGCACGCCACGCACGTGGCCGGCTTCCGCGCGTGGCTGGCGCTGGGCTACTGCGTACGCAGGGGGGAGAACTCGCACATCCGCGTCTGGGCGCCCTGCCCACCATCCAAGAAGAAGCTGCAGGCGTGGCGCGACGCCGGCGCCGTACCCGCGGATCGGCCGCGCACGTACTTTCGCCTCGAGGCCGTGTTCAGCGCGACACAGGTCGAGCCGCTGCCACCTCCCGCCGAGTCGGCGCCGCTGGACCCGCCGTTCGCCGAGGTGCAG
>DASVPU010000122.1:0-2277 GCA_036389475.1 Solirubrobacteraceae bacterium | reverse complement strand
GCGCCCCGGCTGCAGCCGATCCGGCCGCTGTCACGGGCTACGCCGGCTTCTACGGCCCGATCACCGGCCGTCTGATCGACCCGCTGCTCGATGCTGCGGGCGTCGGCGAGGGCACGCGTGTCCTCGATGTCGCGACGGGGCCCGGCTGCCTCGCTGCGCGCGCCGCGCAGCGCGGCGCAGCCGTGGTCGGCGTCGACATCGACCCGTCGATGGTCGCGCTCGCGCGCCGCCGCCACCCGCGGCTCGACATCCGCGAGGCAGACGCCGGGGCGCTGCCATTCGCCGCCGGCTCCTTCGACGCGGTCGTCGGGAACTTTCTCGTCCACCACCTCCAGTCACCGGCCGCGGCGATCGCCGAGCTCATGCGCGTCCTCGCACCCGGTGGAGTACTCGCGCTGACCGCGTGGGACCTGCCGGCCCGGACGCGCTTCGTCGGCGTCTTCCTCGAGGCGATCGACGACTGTGCCGCGACCGCGCAGGACGCCTCGCCGCGCCGGGACTTCTTTCGCTACTCCGCCGATCCAACGCTCGCCGGCCTGCTCGCCGGGCAGGGGCTGCGGGAGGTCGAGGTTCGCACGACGGCGTTTGCCCATCCCGTGGCGAGTGCGAGCGCGCTGTGGGATGGACTGCTGGCCGGCACCGACAGGTCGTCGGCGACGCGTATCGCGTGTCAGCCGCCGGCCGTCAAGCGCCGCATCCGCGCGTCGTTCGAGCGCCGCGCGAACGCCTACCGGAGGGGCGACCGGCTCGAGCTGCCGGTCTCCACGAAGCTCGTCCGCGGCCGCCAGCTCGCTGCTTAATCAATCAGCAACCGGGAGACAGTGTCATGAATTCTTCACTCCTCAGCCCTCCAAGCGCGGCTTGCCTCGTCACATCACAGCCCCGCGACCCACGATATGCCGTGCTGGACATCGCGGCAGCCCACGCGCACGAGTACGTCGCCGGTCTGCCCGAGCGCCACGTCGACGCCCGCGCGGGCCTGGGCGAGCTGCGCGCGACGATCGCCCGCCCGCTGTCCGAGGAGGGCATCGACCCGCTCACGGTCATCGACGACCTCGTGCGCGACACCGAGGCCGGCCTGATCGCGTCGGCGGGGCCGCGCTACTTCGGTTTCGTCGTCGGCGGCGCGCTGCCCGTCGCCGTCGCGGCCGACTGGCTCGTCTCGGCGTGGGATCAGAACTGTGCCGTCTACGCCATCAGCCCCGCGCTGTCGGTCGCCGAGGAGACCGCGGCAGGCTGGGTGCGCGACGCGCTCGGCCTGCCCTCGACGTGCAGCATCGGCTTCGTCACGGGCGGGCAAATGGCGAACTTCACATGCCTGGCAGCCGCCCGCAACGCCGTCTTGCGTGACGCCGGCTGGGATGTCGAGGCGCACGGCCTGGAGGGCGCGCCGTCGCTGCGAGTGTTCGCCGGCGAGCAGGTCCACATGACGATCAAGGTCGCGTGTCGCATGCTGGGACTCGGCTTCGAGCGCGTCCACGTCGTGCGCGCCGACGACCAGGGCAGGATGATCCCAGCCGAGCTCGACCGGGCGCTGATCGAGCACGACGGCCCGGCGATCGTGTGCACGCAAGCCGGCGAGATCAACACCGGCGCCTGTGACCCCTTCGCCGCGCTCGTCGACATCTGCCGGGCACACGGCGCCTGGTGTCACATCGACGGCGCGTTCGGCCTCTGGGCGGCCGCCAGCCCGACGCATCGACGCCTGCTTGACGGCTATGAGCGAGCGGACTCCTGGGCGACGGACGCGCACAAGTGGATCAACGTGCCGTATGACTGCGGGATCGCCGCGGTCGCCGATCGGCGCGCGCACCATGCGGCGACGTCGCCGTCGACGGTGCCGTTCATCCCCGACCACGACGACGAGACACCATGGTCGTCGGACTGGACGCCCGAGCTTTCGCGTCGCGCCCGTGGCGTGCCGCTGTACGCGGCCTTGCGCTCGCTGGGTCGCGCGGGCCTCGCGGCGATGATCGACCGCTGCTGCAACCACGCTCAGCGCATCGCGACGAGGCTGGCGCAGGTTGACGGGGTGGAGGTCGTCAACGACGTCGTGCTCAACCAAGTCCTCGTGCGCTTCGGCGACGACGACGCGGCCACCGCGGGCGTGATCGAGCGCGTGCAACGCGGCGGCACGTGCTGGCCCAGCGCGAGCACCGTCGGCGGGCGAGCTGTGATGCGCATCTCCATCGTCGGCTGGCAGACCTCGGCCGACGACATCGACCGGTCGGCCGAGGCGATTCTCGCCGCGGCCCGCGCGGAGGCTGAGGATCCGGT
>DASVPU010000121.1:0-6948 GCA_036389475.1 Solirubrobacteraceae bacterium | reverse complement strand
ACATCCTCGCTGAAGGACTCGGCCCGCGAGTTCGCTGCTCGATGTCACGCCGGTCAGCGGCGCGAGAGCGACGGCGCACCGTTCATCGAGCATTCGCTGGAGGTCGCGCGGCTTCTGCGGGATGCCGGGTGCTCGGAGGTTGTCGTCACCGCAGGCTTGCTGCACGACGTGGTGGAGGACGCTCATGTCACGCCGGCCGAGCTGCGCGCGCGCTTCGGTCCGGCTGTCGCGACGCTCGTGCATTCGGTAACCGATCACGCGTGCGTCGGGAGCTACCGCCAGCGCAAGCAGGTGCTGCGCGAGCAGGTACAGCGCGCTGGAATCGACGCTGCGTTGCTATTCGCTGCCGACAAGATCTCGAAGGTACGCGAGCTGCCCGATCAGATCAGCCGTGATCGATCAAGGTTCGGCTCGACGGCGCGGGGATTGCGGGCGCGCGAACATCTGGAGCGCTACCAGCAGTCGCGCCTCGAGCACTATCAAGAGAGCCTGAAGATGCTTCAACGTCTCGCCCCCCAACATCCGCTCGTCAGCCGTCTGGCGGACGAGCTGGACGACTTCCGGCGCGGCGCGATCGGTGCAGGTCTTGAGGGAAGTCCGGAGCGCGCAGGCCTCAAGCACGGGTAGAAGATCGCTGTCGCGGTCGTCGCCCGTTGGCTGGCCAGCCTCGTTCGAGCCCTCCATACGAAGACCCATTTCGCGCACATCGCTCGACGTCCAGTCAAGCGCCGGGCGAGCCGGGCTCGGAGAGTCGTCGCCGCCTCGACGCCGACGCTTCGTGACGTGAATTCAAAAACGGACAGCAGTACAACCACCTTTCGGTGTCTTGGCGAAGGTGTCAAACCTCGTGGCTTTCCGTGGAGACTCGTTAGCCAGATCTTGCCAATTATGTCACTGTCCGGACCGAATAGCGCCGTCCGTGGCGGAGCTGTGCTGACGTAGCCAACGCGGCCGTTCGATGGAGGACGACCCGGCTGGTTTTGTGTTGCCGCTCCTGATCAGAGAGGCGTCTCATCTGCGTGAGCAACAGCGGGTGGGGTCTGGAGTTGCAGTGGACATCAACCAAGTTTGAGGAGCGACTGCTGTGTTTGTCGAGAGCGGGAGCTTCTTGGGGGCAACCTGCCAGGAGAGGAAGGACACACGATGCGGCTCGCCGCGCGGATTCTCGCCGTTGATGATGAGCCGTCCAATTTGCTGCTGCTGGAGCGGATCCTGAAGCGTGCCGGGTACACGCACGTCGATACGATCAGGCGATCCTCCCAGGTGCAGGACTACTTCGAGCGCCACCCTCCGGACCTGCTGCTCCTGGATCTGCACATGCCCGACCCCGATGGGTTCGCCGTCATGCGCCTGCTGGAGCGCTGGACGAGCGCGCCGACCAACGTACCGGTGCTCGTCCTGACCGCCGACGCGGGGCAGAGCACGCGTCATCGGGCGCTTGAAGCCGGCGCCAACGACTTTCTGGTCAAACCACTCGACCAGACTGAGGTGCTCTTGCGCGCCGGCAACCTGCTGAAGACGCACCAGCTTCAAGTGGAACTGCAAGCCCAGAACGCATCGCTTGACGCAAAGGTGCGTCGCCGCACTGGCGAGCTCAACGATGCGCGCTTGGAGGCGTTTCGGAAGCTGTCGGTAGCGGGCGAGTATCGAGACGACGAGACCAGACAGCACACGCAACGCGTGGGGCACATGGCGGGCCTGATAGCGCTCGAGCTGGGGATGGATAACGCTGCCGCCGAGATCTTGAGGGAGGTGGCGCCGCTGCACGACCTCGGCAAGATCGGGATACCGGACGCGATCTTGCTCAAGCCGGGCCGGCTGAGCGATCAGGAGTTCGCCGCGATGAAGGAGCACACCCGGATCGGAGCGGGGATCCTCGGCGGGACCCGTTCGCCGTTTTTCACGATCGCCGAGCAGGTCGCGCTGTCCCATCACGAACGCTGGGACGGCAGCGGCTACCCCCAGGGTCTTGCGGGCGAGCGGATTCCGCTTGAGGCCAGGATCGTCGGGCTCGTCGACGCGTTTGACGCTATGAGCCATCAGCGTCCCTATAAGTCGGCCTGGCCGCTGGACCAGACGTTGGACGAGATCGAGCGCTCGAGCGGCTCGCACTTCGATGCGCGGATCGTCGATGCGTTCCGTCGCCTTGACCACACCAGCCTGCTGAACCAGTCGCCGGACAGGCCGGCGCCGGCGCTGTCGTCATCGGCGTGGCAGGTCCTGCGCGAATCAGAAGCTGGGCAGCCTGAATCGAACGTGTTCGAAGCGTTGCTGGAGCAACCCACGTATGCGCTGCTGATCGCGACGGACGAGCGCTACTGCATTGCTGCCAACGCCGCTGCGCTTGATCTACTGGGCGTCGTCAGCGAGAAATTGCGCCACAGGCGCATCGACGACCTCGCTACACCCGATCACCGAAACGACCTCGACGCGATCTGGCACGACTTTCGACGCTCGCGCACGGACACGGCCGATGGCGTCTTGCGAGGCCGAGATGGTGGACGTGTGAACGTGCGTTATGAAATGCACACGCACTTGCTTCCCGGTTATCCCGTCACTGTGCTCGCGTGGCTCAGCGCAACGTGACTTACAGCTTGGCTACTACCTCGCCTGAGTGTCGGCGACGATCTGATCGCCGCCGCGCGTCCGGGCAAGACCGATGTTTCTAAGGGACTCGCTGGCAGTCAGGATGGTCGGTGCCAGCGTGATCGTCGCCGTCGTCGTGGGCTTGGCGTTCACAGCGCTGGTCGTCGCCACCGACTGGCTGCAGACGGCGTCTGGCGCACGCGCACGCGCTGACCTGCTGATCGCCGACATCAATGGCAGCGAGAAGCTGCTGATCGATGTCGAGACCGGCGAACGGGGCTTTGTGATCACCAGCCGTGACACGTTCCTCGAGCCCGTGCTGAGCGCTCGGCGCAAGCTCCCGGGAGCGCTGACGATGCTCGTGCGCGAGACTCGTTCAGAGCCGCGCGAGCACGCACTCGCGATCGCGATCCAACGCGGCACCGTCGACTACCTTGAGCACTGGAACGACCGCGTCATCAGCCTTGCGCGCAGGAGCCTTCCGCGTGCGCGAACGCTGGTCGCCACGGCGGGTGGCAAGCAGCGCATCGATGCGCTGCGGACGCGTTTCAGCGCCTTGGCCACGGCGGCGAACGAGCGAGCGGTCAGCCGAACACAGCAGGCGCAAGAGGCGGCCGACCAAGCGAGCTTGCTGGCCATCCTGGTGCTGATCGGCGCGATCGTGCTGATGGTCATCTACGCGGCGTATCTCGCTCGTGCCATCTCGCTGCCGGTGCGTCGCGTCGCTGCCGCCGCCGATCGTCTCGCCGGCGGAGAGCTATCGGCGCGGGTGCCCAGCCGCGGCGGAGCGGAGCTGCATCAGCTCGCGCTGGCGTTCAATGAGATGGGCGATTCGCTGCAGCGCGCCAGCCACGATCTGGAGGCACGAAACGCGCAGCTCGAACAGGCGCGCGCGGAGGCGCATGCCGCCCGCGAGCGCGCCGAGCGCGCCGATCAAGCCAAGAACGACTATCTCTCGCGGATGAGCCACGAACTGCGCACGCCGCTGAACGCGATCATCGGCTTCGGGCAGCTTCTAGAGATGGACGACCTTTCCGCTTCGCAGCAGGAGGAGGTCACGCACATCGTGAGGGCTGGACGGCATCTGCTCGAGCTCATCAACGAGATCCTCGACATCTCGAGGATCGAGGCCGGCAACCTCACCATCTCAACTGAGCCGGTGATGCTTGCCGACATCGTCGCCGACGTACTGTCGCTTGTCCGGCCGCTTGCCGAGGAGCGGGAGGTCAAGCTGCGCAGCGACCTCGGCAGGCTTGAGCATGGGGCCGTCCTGGCTGACAAGCAGCGACTCAAACAGGTGCTGCTGAACCTGCTCTCCAACGCGATCAAGTACAACCGCCGCGGCGGCGCCGCGACCGTCTCGTTACAGGAGGCGCAACCACACCACGTGCGCATTCTGGTTACCGACGAGGGACACGGCATCGCGCAGGATCGCATCGACCGTCTGTTCGTCCCGTTCGATAGGCTCGGCGCGGAGGCCGGTGAGGTCCAGGGCACAGGCTTGGGGCTGGCGCTGTCACGCAGGCTGACAGAACTGATGAGCGGCACGCTGTCTGTCGACACGGAGGTCGGTCGTGGGTCGACATTCGCCGTCGAATTACCCGCAGCCGAGTCCCCGCACGATGGCCCTCCGTCGCCACCCGCCGCCGAAGAGGATCCGCCGGCGGCGCGTGCACGGCTGGACTCCGCGGCGATCGTCTACATCGAGGACAACGCATCCAATCTCCGGCTCGTCGAGCAGGCCTTGGCCAAGCAGTCAGACGTGCGGCTGATTCCTGCGATGCACGGAGCCCTCGGGCTTGAGCTCGCCCGCCGCCACCGCCCGAACCTGATCCTGCTCGACCTTCACCTAGCCGACATGCCCGGCGAGGAAGTCCTACAGCACCTGCGCGCGGACCCGGCGACGCGCGAGATCCCAGTGATAATCCTCAGCGCCGACGCGACCAACAGGCAGATCGCACGCCTGCTCGACAACGGCGCTCGCGACTATCTCACAAAACCGCTCGACCTTCAGCGCTTCCGCGAGCTCGTCCAGGCCGCGCTGCGCCAGCCGTCGCGCGCCGCCGAGGCCGGGCGCGCCGACCGTTGACAAAGACTGGCTTCGGGCGGAGGGGAAGGATTGAAAACCGTCGGTGCATCTGAGAGCGATGCGCGGCCGTCTCGCCAACCCACGACCGCAGTACCGGCCAGCACCGGACAATGCGCGAAGCCATCCTTGAGGCGAGCTGTTTGCTCGGCCGCCTGGACCAGGTGCTTGACACTCTGCGAGAGGGCGTGCTGATCGACCGGTACTGGTACTCCTCGACGTCCAGAATGGTGTCGTCAACGACGCGTCGCAACACGTCGTTCGGTCATCACCGAGATGGTTCACGAGGAGGCATCCGCCAGTCACGCCGGACAAGTCGCTCACGACGCCTGCTTGTCGCGCCAATCATCGGCCCGCATCAGATCAGCTGAACCGCCGGACCTGCCAGTCGCTTACACGTCCCCAGCTGCCTGATCGAGATCGCGCCTCGGCTCGGAACACCGGAACCTCACACCGATGGGTTACTCAACCGGCGGTCGCAATTCGCTCCCGCAGGACATCCAACCATGGATCCTAAGGGCGGACGGGGTAGGGCCGCCGACCCACCACGAGCAAGTGGGCGCTCGCGCCGAGGATGCTTGGCTCGGACACGACTCGGCGGATCGCGCGCAACAGGATCTCACGCCGGTCTGGGTCGTCGAGCCAGTCGTTTACGTCCGCCAGCGCCGACCCATGGCCCTTCACAGCGAGGAGCGCGTCAACGACGAAGCCGGCCTCGCGCCCTTCCTTGCGGAGTTCCTCGGGCCGGTGAAAGAAGGCCGTGGTGAACCAGTCCGGGCGCCCACGCGGATTGCGGTGATTGCCGTCGCGAACGTCGCGCTCGACGATCTCCTCGAACCCCGGCTCCGTCAGGAAGGCGCGGGCGAGTCCGTCGTAGGTTGAGGCGAAGGCAGAGATCCCTGCGGCGAAGAGAGATGCCCGCCCGCCCGGAGCACGCGCAGCGCTTCGCGTAGCGCGGCGAATCGATCGTCGTGCTTGGTCAGGTGATACAGCGGGCCCGGCAGGAGGACTGCATCGGCGCTGAGTCATCGAACGGGAGATCACGGGCATCACCCACAACCGCTTCGGCGAGCCGGCCGCCCTTATCCGCGGCAGCCGAACGCTTGCTCCACGCCGCTATGACTTCACGCACGCGCAGCTCGACGGGGTCAAGCAGGTGTAGCTCGTGTCCCTGCTCAGCCAGCGGCACAGCATAAGCGCCCATCCCGCATTTGACGTCAAGCACCGTCGCGGGCGCCGACGCAGATACCGATCGAGTCGCCGCGGCCATCGCCGCCCACCAATCGACTAGGACCCGACGCGGGTCGACACACGACGCAGCACCGGCTCATCGCACACGCGCACGGCCGATCCAACAGCCGTACTGACGATCCCGCACGACGGTCACCTGACACGGGCCCTCGTCCGACCGGACGAACAGGTCAAGCTGCACCGCGGGAGAATGGCGGGAAAACGGTATCCAGAGTTGAGCGGTTTCCGGCCGTCCTGTCCCAACATTCGCAGGACCCGTCGCCGTAGCGCCGCCACGCCGCATGCCGCAAGAGACTGCGGCCGTCAAGCGGAGGGGGAGGGATTCGAACCCTCGGTAGGGGGGTTGCCCCTACAACGGTTTTCGAGACCGCCCGATTCAACCACTCTCGCACCCCTCCGAGGAGCGCCACGCGGCGTCGATTCGAGGATAGGAGAAAGCGAGTCACAACAGCGGACCGGCGTCGTGAGAGGATCGCCCTCTTTCCATCGAGCGCGAAGGAGTACGAGAATGTCCGAATGCAGCAGCTATGGCTACGGCGTCCCGTCCCGGGTCGACGTCGAGTCCCCCGATGTCGATGTCTGCGCCTCGTTCTAGCGCGGGCAAGCACCACGCGCCGACGCGGCCGCCAAGACCCAGGAGCTCGGAGGAACGGTCGCGGCGCCGGCGTTCGACGCGCCGGGATTGGGCCGGATTACCGTCCTCAAGGATAGGCACGGCACCACGTTCGCGGTGATGGCGCCAGAGACCGTCGAGGAATAGCCCGCCGCTCAGCTACGCTCAGCGCCGCGAGCCGAAGAAGTCGGTCAGCAGCGCCGCGCACTCCTCCGCCAGCAGTCCACCGGCCACGGCCGGCCGGTGGTTCAGGCGCGGCTGCGCGAGCACGTCCAGCACGGACCCGGCGGCGCCCGCCTTCGGGTCGATCGTCCCGTACACAACTCGCGGCACGCGGGCGAGCACGATCGCACCGGCGCACATCGCGCACGGCTCGAGCGTCACGTACAGCACGGACTCGAGCACGCGCCAC
>DASVPU010000120.1:0-2355 GCA_036389475.1 Solirubrobacteraceae bacterium | reverse complement strand
CGCCGGCGCAAGCAGCCGCGAGATCGCCGGCCGGCTCGTGATCTCCGTGCGCACGGTCGACAACCATCTGCAGAACGCCTACCGCAAGCTCGGCGTCACGCGCCGTCAGGACCTGCCCCGCGTCCTGAGCGCAACGCCCGAATGACGGCCCACCAGCCGCGCCGGGCCGCCTGATCGCGACGAGTGTCGCCTGATGCTCCCATGGGGAGCACGAGACGACATTCGTCGTGCCTCTCTGCGGCACCGCGGACCGAAGCCGCTCCAGTCCGGGGCGTTCACGCCCGCGCGTCCTGACCGCCGGCGCGAGCCGGCTAACCTTGGCTTCTCCCCGCCGGAGTAGCTCAGTCGGTTAGAGCAGCGGAATCATAATCCGCGTGTCGGGGGTTCGAGTCCCTCCTCCGGCATTGCGAACGGCCGCCGAGGCGCCGGCGCCGGTGCTAGTCGCCGGCGAAGCGCTCGAGGTCGCCGTCGCGTGGCGCGGCGCGGCGACGCGTCTCGGTCCCACTCTTCGCGCGTGCTCAGTCAGACGCCCCGTCCGCCGCAGGAGCGGGGGCCGCGACGGCCGCCGCCGCCGGCCCACCTGGCGCGAGCACGTCTTCACGGCTGTAGTGCCCGACCGCGTCGAACCATCGCTTGGCGTGCAGCCCGTCGCGCAGGTCGCAGTCGTGCACGAGCATGCCCTCCTCGTCGTAGAGCGGGCCGGCGACGATCTCGCCCCACTGAGGTTCGACAACGACCGCGCCCCCGCGGCCGTAGACCTCGCGGTCCGGCAGGTCGACCGGGAAGTCCTCCGGGAACGCGGAGCGCGGGATGAACTGCGGGACGGCGACGACGAAGGCGCCGGCCTCGATCGCGATGGCGCGCATGTGCGCGATCCAGCCGTCCGAGTCGTCCGCCGTCGGCGCCACCCAGATCTGCGGGCCCTGGCGGTAGACGGCGTAGCGCGCGAGCGGCATCCGATTCTCCCAGCAGATGAGCCCCCCGATCCGGCCTGCTTCCGTCTCGACGACCCGCAGGTCGTCGCCCGGGCCGATGCCGTGGAACAGCCGCTCGTGCTGGGTCGGCATGAGCTTGCGGTGCTTCTGCAGGAGACCGCTCGGGCCGAGCACCAGCATCGTGTTGTAGAGCGTTCCCGGGCGCTCCGACTCGCGCTCGTTGACACCGATCACCGCGTGGATCCCGCGCGCGCGACACACCGCCGCAAGGTCGTCAACCAACGGCCCCGGCACGTCCACCGAGCCCAGCCACATCCGCTCCCACAGCTCATCGCAGCCGCCGAACGACGCCGACGCCTTCGCCCAGGTGTTGGACGGGTAGAGCGAGACGAAGCACTCGGGCAGCACGGCCACCTCGGCGCCGGCATCCGCCGCCTTTCCCAGCAGGCGCGCCGCCTTGGCGACGCTGCCCTCGGCGTCGAGGATCTCTGGCGTCGCCTGGATCGCGGCCACCCGAACGCTGCGCAGGACGGTCATGGCGGGACCCTAACGACTCCGGCACGGATGCAGCGCCCGGCGTGTCACGCGGGTCGCTGACACTCGCTGTTGCCAGCGTGCAAGCCGGTTGCAACCGGCGTCGGCGACGGTGGTCGCATGTTCTCCCCCATCGTCATCGAGTCGCCGCCGGTGCTCGAGCCGGTCTCGCGCGACACGTTCGCCGACGCCCTCGAGCCGGCGCTCAGCGCGCCCGATCGCGAGCTCGTCGCGATCGTCCGCGCCGCCGCCGGCGACGACGCCGTCGCCATGCGCCGCCTCGCCCACCGCTTCGAGCGGCCGCCGTCACGCGCTTTACCCGCCTGAGCCGGCTGCGCGAGCCGCCGACCGACGATCCGACGGTTGGCGACGCCGGCCACCACTCCGAGCCCCACGACGAGCTCGTCGCCAAGCCCGACACGCGGTGGTGCGGCTCGTCGACCGGCGTGCATCCGGCGGCGGTCAGGCGCCGATGTCCTCGTTCCAGACATCCGGCCTGCGCGCGATGAACTCGGCCAGCAGCTCGACGCATGCCCGCGAGTCGCACTCGAGGACGCGCACGCCGCACTCGCGCAGCCAGTCGATCCCGCCCTGGAACGTTCGCGACTCGCCGACCACCACGGTGCCGATGCCGAACTGCCGGATCAGGCCGCTGCAGTACCAGCACGGCGCGAGCGTCGTGACCATCACGGTGTCGCGGTAGGAGGGTCGGCGCCCGGCGTTGCGGAACGCGTCGACCTCCGCGTGGGCGGACGGATCGTCGTGCTGGACGCGGCGGTTGTGCCCGCGGCCCAGCAGCGCGCCCGACGGATCGAACAGCGCGCTGCCGATCGGGATCCCGCCCTCGCACATCCCTGCACGCGCCTCCTCCAGGGCGACGTCGAGC
>DASVPU010000119.1:0-6527 GCA_036389475.1 Solirubrobacteraceae bacterium | reverse complement strand
GCTGCTGAAGGTCGCGCGCGCCGTCGGCCTGGGCCCGACCGAGCTGCGCGAGGTCATGTACGACCTGCCCTACCCCAACAGCGGACGCCCGCGCCAGATCGATCCCTGCCCGCTCTCCGCCCGCGAGGTCGAGGTCCTCAAGCGCTTGGCCGAGGGCAAGGTCTACAAGCAGATCGCCGCGGAGCTGCAGTTGTCGACCTCGACGGTGCGCACGCACCTGCACAACATCTACGGCAAGCTCGGCGCCGTCGACCGCGCCCAGGCCGTCCTGATCGCAACGGAGCGCGGCTGGCTGTAGCGCCGGCCGCTCGCCGCTTACGCACGAAGCGGCCAGGGCGGCCCAGGGCGTCCACCTCGGCGCCGCGCCGCCTGCAGCCAGGCCAGCGCCGCCAGGCCCATGCCGATCGTGTCGATCGCCACGTCCAACGCGCTGCCGTGGCGATCGTTGACGAAGGTCTGGTGGAACTCGTCGCTGATCGCGTAGAGCACGGCGATGACGGTCGCGAGCACCGGGCGCCGCCAATCGGTCGCCCGAGCAAGCGCCAGCCACAGCACGCCGAAGATCGCGATGTGGGCCAGCTTGCGCAGGACGGTGTCCCAGACGCCGAGACCCGTGCCGAGGTCCGGCTGCGCCGAGAGGGCGTAGATCAGCGCCATGACGGGCAACGGCGGCGCGTACCGACTGACCAGTCGCATACAGTCAGGGTAGACAGCAGCCATGATCTCGATCACGACGAAGTCGCCCTACGCGCTGCAGGCGCTCGCCGAGCTCGGCCGCTCTGGCGACGCGCCTGTGCCGATCGGTGAGCTCGCGCGCCGCCGCGACATCCCGGTCCAGTTCCTCGAACAGCTCTTCGCAAGTCTGCGCCGCGCCGGGTTCCTGAAGTCCCAGCGCGGTGTCAAAGGCGGCTATACGTTCGCCCGTCCTCCGGCGGAGATCACCGTGCTCGAGGTCGTCGAGCTGCTCGACGGTCCCGTCGGCGCCGGTGCGGAGGGAATCTTCGGCGAGGCCGCCGCCGCCGCGCGCGCCGTCCTGGAGGCGAGCACGATCGCCGACGTGGTCGACCGCGAGGCTCGCCAGGCGGGCGTGTCGATGTACCACATCTAAGAAGCGGAGGCTCCGATCATCCGTACTTTGCGCGACTGCGCCGCTTTGCATGGGGCTGAATCGTCGCTGATCCTCGACGCATCTCGATCGCGAAGTTGGCACGTGTCCACCCGGACAATGAAAAGGCGTTCTCGCGGCGAACTGATGGGACGGTTGAGATGCCGGACTACCTCTCGCCCAGTCACCTCTCGGATGCTCAGATCGCGAGCCTGCTCGCCGAGCCGAAGCCAGTCGTCGATGAGCCGGCGCTCCTGCGGAGCATGAAGCTCGACGGCAACCAGCACTGGCGCGCAAGCGAGAGGTTCCAGGGCGAGGACGGATCCGCTTTCGCGTTGCACATCCGTCGCAACGCTCTTGACCCGGACGACTTCTCGGTGATCCTCTCCTACGAGGGACGCAGTCGGCCGCTCAACCTGCGTCGGCACAACGGCCCCAACCACCCGCATCGGAACAAGCTCGAGGGCACGAAGGTCGACTTCGTCCCGCATGTCCACATAGCTACGCATCGCTACCAAGAGGCCGCCTTCGACGCAGAGGGGTACGCCGAAGCGACGGAGGAGTTCGCGGATCTGGCTGGTGCTCTGCGCAGCATGATCCTGGCTGCCGCGTTCCATCCGACGCCTCAGGCGACAATGTTCTGACCATGTCGACCGAGAGCCTAGAAGCGAACATCAGCGCCGTACTCGCCGGAGAGGTCCGGGTCCGCCCGCAGGGGCACGGTGAGGTCCAAGTGCAGGTGCCCTTCTTCTTCCCGCACGGCGACGGGTTCGTTGTCTACGTTCGAGACATCGGCGATGGACGGTTCGAAGTCACGGACAAGGCGCACACGCTCCAACACATGTCCTACCACGTGGATACGGACAAGCTACGAAGCGGCACCCGCGGCGGTCTCCTCGAGCAGATCAGACGCCGGCACAGCGTTGAGGATCGAGCCGGCGAGCTTGTACGCGAAGCGATCGGCGCGGCCAATATCGGCGAGTCCGTCTTCGCATTCGTGCAGGCCCTCATACAGGTCTCTGACTTGCGCCTTCTGGATCGGGAGATCGTGCGGTCCACATTCAGAGAGGACCTCGCAGAAGTGATCCAAGCTCGATTCCCGGACGCAATCGTCGGCTACTTCGAGCCCACGAGGGATCCCGAAGGACACTATCCGATCGACTTTCTGCTGAACGGCGCCTCCCGTCCGGTGGCCGTCTTCGGCATCACCTCTGACGAGTCGGCGCTCGCGGCGCTGGTCACGGCGAAGCAATATGCCGAGTGGCACAGACCCTTGAAACTGGTTGCTGTCGAAAGTGATCAGGAACAGCTGACGAGACGGAACGTGGCCTGGCTGTCAGACACGTTCGACAAGCAATTCTCGACGCTCCAGGGCAACGAGCAGGCGATTGCCGAATACCTGGAAGACGAGCGGGCGATGGCGAGGATGCGCGACTCAAGCACCGCGACCAGCGCGTGACTGCGCGCATAGCGGCGCGCGTACAGGGCAAGTTCTCAGCAACGCCGCCCGGCAGCGGCGCAGCTGCCGTCTTGTCCGGTTTAGACTCCAGCCCGTCCGCCCTGCGCACGCAGGTCAAGAACGCGATCGCCGCGCGCACGGCGACGTTCAACAGCGCAGTCTCAAAGTCGACGCAGCCCGCAGAACCGTGCGCGTAACGCGGCTGGCACCCCCGTGAGCTGCGGCGACGCGCTGCGTGCAGCACCAGCTCCCGGTTCAGTGAGTACGGTCCGGCGATGGGCGCCATCGGTCACGGGATGGACTTCCTCGCGATCCGCGGAGGGTCGCCGCAGCGGTTGGGCCGCTGGAGGCTGTTCTATTTCGGAACGCTGCCACTGCGCCACGACGACGACTTCGATGGATGCGCGACGCAGGCGCCGTCGCCGGCCGCTGCCACGCGATTCCTGCGGCACTTGCGCTCAAGCACCGAGCGCCGGTCAAGACCGTCCGCCGGGCGATCGACGACCACGGCCTCGAGCGCTGGATGGGTCAGCGCGAGCTCGATCTCCTGCAGGTCCTCGAAGACCAGCACGAGACGACGAGCCGCGATGCTGGTGGCCCTGCTGTTGTGGACGTTGCGACTCCTCGACGAGCTACCGAACAAGATGTGCCTCAAGCAGCCGGTCTATGAGAAGCTCGCGCCGGGACCGGATCTCGCCGGCGCACGCACGCACCTGCGCCTGCTCGAGGAGATCGCAGCGATGCTCGACTTCTACTACTGCCTGCACTGGCACCTCCGCGACGCGGGTACCACGGTCAGATCTGGGACCACCAGATCGCGCCGGGCGTGGTGCTCGAGCGCCGGCGCGCGCGGGAGTGGCTAATCCAGGACGTCCCGTGGGAGGAGGTTGATCTCGACGCGTGACGCTGGTCCGCGGCATCCTCATCGCGATCGTGATCGTCGTCGGCGGCCTGCTCGCCTTCGGCGCGCTGCAGAGCGCGCCGCCGGGCCACGGCGGCTTTGCCCTCGTGCGCTCCGTTCCCGGTCCGGAAGCTGAGCTATGGGCGGTCGGGGACGGCGACGCGAGTCCCGACGGGCGCTCGGTCGTCAACATGCTCCTGGCGAGCAGGTTCGATCGCCTGCTCTACCTCGGCGATGTGTACACGCATGGGAAAGCCGTGGAGTTTCGGGCCAACTACGTCCCGAGCTACGGGCGCCTGGCGCGCATGACGGCGCCGACGCCAGGCAACCACGACTGGCCCAACCACGAGAGCGGCTATGACCGCTACTGGAGCACGGCGCTGGGCCGCAGCCGCACGTCGTCCTGGTATGGCTTCTACGCCGGCGGCTGGCAGATCCTCAGCCTGAACTCGGAAGCCGCGCACGAGCGGGGCTCGCCGCAGGAGCGCTGGCTGCGCAGGCGACTGAGCGGCCCGGGCACGTGCACGCTCGCCTTCTGGCATCGCCCCCGCTACAGCGCGGGCAAGCACGGCGACCAAGACGACGTGGCGCCGTTGTGGGAGGCGCTGCGCGGACACGCCGCGATCGTCCTCAACGGCCACGACCACGACATGCAGCGCCTACGCCCGATCGACGGCATCACCGAGTTCGTCTCCGGCGCGGGCGGCCGCAGCCTCTACGGCGTGGACGCGAGCGACAGGCGCCTCGCGTTCTCCAACGATCACAGCCACGGCGCGCTGCGCCTGCGCCTGCGCCGCGGTCTGGCCTCCTACGCGTTCATCTCCACGACCGGCCGGCTGCAGGACTCGGGCCGCGTGCGCTGCCGGCCGGGGCGGCAGCGCTACTGAGCGACCGCCGGCGCACATCAGCGGGCGCTGCTGCGTACGCTTGCGTGCGATGGGAGGAATTCCGGTCAACATTGCTGACTATGTCGGCGCCACGCCGATGCTCGAGCTGACGCGGATGGCGCCCGAGGGCGTGCGGCTGTTTGGAAAGCTCGAGTCGTTCAACCCGGGCGGCAGCGTCAAGGACCGGATCGGCGTCGCGATGATCGAGGCGGCCGAGGACGAGGGCCTCATCGAACCCGGCCGCAGCACGATCGTCGAGGCGACCTCGGGCAACACCGGGATCGCGCTGGCGTTCGTGTGCGCGGCGAAGGGCTATGACCTCGTGCTCACGTTGCCACAGGGCATGAGCCGCGAGCGCGAGAGCCTGCTGCGCCTGTACGGCGCGCGCGTGGAGATCACGGAATCGCTCGGAGGGATGAACGAGGCGGTCGACGCGGCGCGCGCGATGGCGACGAACCCGGACGTCTTCCTGCCCGACCAGTTCTCCAATCCCGCTAATCCGGAGGCTCATCGCCGCACCACCGGTCCCGAGCTGTGGCGCGCGCTGGACGGGGACATCGACATCCTCGTCTGCGGCGTCGGGACCGGCGGGACGATCACGGGGGCTGGCGAGTACCTGAAGGAGCGCAACGCCGAGCTTCACGTTGTTGCCGTCGAACCGGCCAGCTCGGCGATCCTCTCCGGCCGTGCTCCGGGACCGCACAAGATCCAGGGCATCGGAGCCGGCTTCGTCCCGCCGGTGCTCAACCGCGAGATCATCGACGAGGTCATCGCGGTCGGCGACGAGGACGCGATCGAGACCGCGCGCCAGGCCGCACGGCGTGAGGGCGCGCTCGTCGGCATCTCCTGCGGCGCGGCGCTGTGGGCGGCGATCGAGCTCGGCCGGCGACCCGAGTCGCAGGGCAAGCGAATCGCGGTCGTGCTGCCGGACTCCGGCGAGCGCTATGTCTCGACGCCGTTCTTCGCGCGGTAGCGAACGCTCGCAAAGTCCCGCGTTTGGCGACCGCTACGCTGTTCTCGATGCTCGGTCTCGGGAACCTGTCGCGCGTGATCGGCGAGGTGCGCCGCGACGTCGCGTCCGCACACGCGCGGGACCCCGCCGCCCGCGGGGCCGGGAGCGGGGAGATCCTCACGGGCTGGCCCGGCGTGCAGGCGCTGCTCGCCCACCGCGTCGCGCACGGCCTGCACGAGATCGGGGTGCCATTGGTTCCGCGCTCGCTGTCGATGCTCTCGCGCACGTGGACCGGGATCGAGATCCATCCCGCTGCCTGCATCGGGCAGGGCTTCTTCATCGACCACGGCGCGGGCGTCGTCATCGGCGAGACGGCCGAGATCGGCGACGACGTGACGCTCTATCAGGGCGTCACGCTCGGCGGGACCGGCTTTGCGACCGGCAAGCGTCACCCGACGTTGCAGGACAACGTGACCGTCGGTGCCGGCGCGAAGCTGCTCGGGGCGATCACGGTCGGGCACGGCGCGAAGATCGGGGCCAACTCCGTCGTGATCCACGACGTGCCGCCGAACACGACGGTCGTCGGCAACCCCGGTCATCCCGTGCGGGTAGAGGGCAAGCGCCCCGAGGGCCCGGACACCGACTGGATCCATCTGCCCGACCCGATCGCCGACGCGATCAAGGCGCTGTCGGCCCGGATCGCGGAGCTCGAGCGCGAGGTCGCCCAGCTGTCGGGCGAGGAGAGGCAAACGACCGCCGAAGTGCTTCCGCTGCGCCAGGCAAAGGGCCCGAGCCCGGCCGGAGGCTGAGGTTTCGCGACGGCTCAGTAGTAGACGCTGCGCGTCCGATGGCGTGGCGTTCGCTTGTATTCCGGTGCCTGTCCGCGATTCCACAGCCAGTTGTCGAGCTCGTGCTCCGACGTCCCGAGGCGCCTGGCGACGAGCTCGCAGGCGTGCACCGCGCAGGCGCGGATCTCACGCTCCCATGCGCCGGCCGGGAGCAGCCGTTCGGCGTCGATGTGGGCGGCCAGCGCGAGGTCGTAGCGCAGGACGCCGTCACAGCGCAGGACGTGGGGAACGAGGTTGTCGGCGAAGATCGTCAGCCGGTGCAGGTCCTCGAAGCGCGCGACGCCCGCCAGCTCGAGATCCGCCGCGGCGATCTGCGCGCGCTTGTAGAAGCCGCGGTCGGCGAACAGCGCCATCCCGCGGGCGAGCGTGCTGGCC
>DASVPU010000118.1:0-2397 GCA_036389475.1 Solirubrobacteraceae bacterium | reverse complement strand
TGAGCGTTTCCGTCGCGTAGCGGGAAACGACGGAGATACGGCGCAGCGAGGATCGGTTTGTGCGTCGGATGCCACACATCGCGCCACCATGGCTGAATAGGTTGGCGGTTGATGTGTGCGACGCGTGCGGCCGGAGGGTCCTGCAGCGATGTCTGAGGCCGTGGCGCCGTGGCGCGAGCTTGCGTCGCGGCGGTTTGATGTCTTCTTGTCGTATAACAGCCGCGACGGAGCGGTCGTGGAGCGGATTGCGCAGCGCTTGAAGCGTGCTGGGCTTGAGCCGTGGCTTGACCGGTGGTCGCTGACGCCTGGTGGTGATTGGCAGCGCGAGCTTGGTGCGGGGCTGGATGCGTCGGTGGCCTGTGCGGTTTTCGTCGGAGTCCATGACCTCGGGGCGTGGGAGCTGCAGGAGGTCGCCGTGGCGGTCGACCGGGCGGCCACGCAACAGGGCTTCCGGGTCTTTCCGGTGTTGTTGGCGGGGGTTGAGGAGCCGTTTGACCCGAACCGCCTGCCGCATTTTCTGCGCGCACGTACGTGGGTTGACTTTCGTGGCGGTCGCGATGACGCGCGCGCGTTGCAGGATCTGATCAACGCGGTCAAAGGCGTCCCGTTCGGGCCCGATCTGCCTGTGGCGGCCAGTGAGGATGTTGCGCCGTACCGCGGCCTGCGGGTCTTCGGCGAGGAGGATGCGCAGTTTTTCTTTGGCCGCGACCGCGAGGTGCAGCGTTTGCTTGAGAAGCTTAAGAGCAGCCGCTTTCTGGCTGTGCTCGGGTCCTCGGGCAGCGGCAAGTCCTCATTGATACGTGCCGGTTTGGTGCCCGCGCTCCGCGCGGGAACGCTGACGGGCGGCGAAGACTGGCATGTCTGTGTGCTGCGTCCGGGCGCCGCGCCGCTGACCGCGCTGGCCGCGCAGCTGGCCAAGCTGTTGCCCGGGCAGGCGATGCAGGCCACAGTGGACGCGCTCTGCCAGGACCCGCGGAGCCTGCATTTGTCGGTCGAGCTGGCGCTCGCAGACCGCCCGCCTGGTGAGCGCGTGTTGGTGATCGTCGATCAGCTGGAGGAGGTCTTCACGCTGTGCAGGGAGGAGACCGAGCGCCGGCAGCTGTTTTCGACGCTGCTGTATGCGACGTTCGTGCCGGGCGGGCGGACGGTTGTGATCGTCACGATGCGCGCCGACTTCTATCCGCGCTGCGCGGTCTACGACGAGCTCGCGCAGCTCATGACCGCCCACCAGGTGCTCGTCGGGCCGATGGACAGCGTCGGGCTGCGCCAGGCGATCGAACAGCCGGCCCGCCACGTCGGCCTGGAGCTTGAGGAGGGGTTGTCGGACACGATCCTCGCTGACGTCGCCGCGCAGCCCGGTGGCCTGCCGTTGCTCGAGCACGCCCTGATGGAGCTGTGGGAGCGTCGCCGCGCCAGCATGTTGACGCTCGAGGGCTACCGCCAAGCGGGCGGCGTGCAGGGGGCGTTGGCGCAGCGCGCCGATCAGATCTTCGACGAGCTGAGCCGCGACCAGCAGCAGATCGCGCGCCGTTTGCTGCTGCGCCTCACGCAGCCCGGCGAGGGCACCGAGGACACCCGCCGCCGCGCATCGCGGCGTGAGCTGTCGCCCGCCGAGGGCGACGACAGCTTCGACGAGGTGCTGGGCCGTCTCGTCGACGCGCGGCTGTTGACCACAGACCGTGACGAGACCGGGCAGGAGGTCGTCGATGTCTCCCACGAAGCACTGATCCGCGGCTGGCCGCGACTTCGTGGCTGGATCGATGCCGATCGCGCCGGTCTGCTCATCCACCGTCGCCTGACCGATGCCGCGAGCGAATGGGACACCCTCAAGCGCGAACGCGCAGCGCTGTATCGCGGCGCGCGGCTTGCCGCGGCGCGCGAGTGGGCGACCAGCCACGCCGACGATCTCAGCCGCCTCGAAGGAGACTTCCTGACAGCCGCCCAAGCGGTCGAGCACAGCGAACAGGACGCGGCCAAGCGCCAGACACGGCGCCTGCGCGGTCTGGCCAGCGGGCTGGCGGCAGTGACGGTGATCGTTGCGATCCTCGGCGTAGTGGCAGTTGACGAGCGCAACAACGCGCAGAACAAGAGCAGCGAGGCTCAACGCGAGGCGGCCAACGCGACATCGCTCGCGCTCGCGGCGGCTTCGGCCGCGCCGCTGAGGAGCCGCCCGGACGTCTCGCTGGGGCTTGCGTTCGAGGCGTACCGCAAGGCCCCTCGGGAGGAAGCAAGCACGGCCGCCATCCGAGCGTTGCTTGCCGCCCGCCGGTCACGCCTGCGCGGCGTACTTACTACTAACGAGTTCCTAACTGACATCGCGTTCAGCCCCGACGGCAAGACGCTCGCCAGCGCCAGCTACGACAGGACGGTGCGGCTGTGGGATACGGCGACACGCAA
>DASVPU010000117.1:0-18724 GCA_036389475.1 Solirubrobacteraceae bacterium | reverse complement strand
CGCCCGTGCATCCGGGCGGCGCGACGAAGCCGGAGGCGGCGAGCGCCTGCCGACCCGCAGCGCCGGCTTCCGAGCCGCCCTCGAGGTCGATCAGCACGACCTGCCCGTCCGGCCGCACGAGCACGTTGGCGGGGTGCAGGTCCCCGAGCACGATCCCGCGATCGTGGACCGAGGCCACAGCCCGTTCGACGCGGCCGACGATCTCCATCGCCCAGGCCGCGTACTCGGCGACGGCGGGCTCGTCACGCGTAAAGCTCGTCGGGTAGCGCTCCACGATGAGCTTGTTCAGCGTGCTGCCCTCGACGAAGTCCATGACCAGGAATCGGTGGTCGTCGACCGGGAAGTAGTCGTGCAGTGCCGGCACCGCGTCGAGTCCCGCAAGCCGCTGGAGCATGTCGCGCTCGCGCTCGAGGCGGGCGACGGCATCGATCCCGTCGCGGGTGAGGCCCGCGTACGGACGCGCCTCCTTGAGCACCACAGGCTCGTCGGTGCGCTTGTCCACGCCGCCGTAGACGCCGCCGCCGTTTGAGAAGTGCAGCGCTCGCTCGATGCTGTAGGGCAGATCCTCGACCGAGACACTGTTGCGCGCGTCGAGGTGTGGGACGAGGCAGTCCGGCATCCTCACCCAGTCCGGCACCGCAAACATCGAGTCGCGCGTGTCGGGGACGAGCTCGCCTTGCGCGTCATGGATCGCCGCCTCTCGCTGCCCGCGCGGACCGGTGCAGTAGCGCTCCACGAAACCGCCATAGCGGACGAACAGCGGACCCCTGCCCCAGCGCAGATCGCTGAGGATGTAGGGCCCGCGCCGGCCCTGCAGGAGCTCGTCGAGCTCGAGCAGCACGGTCTCGAGCTGGGCGTCGCAGGCTGGATAGATCGTGACGAACTTGCCGCTCAGCCCGCGATCGGCGTACTTCGCGTTGCGCAGGAACAGCAGCCGTGGCGTGCGGATGAACTTGAAGGCGATCCTTCGTGGGACGCAGTAGTCCCAGACGATGTCGAGGATGTCCTCGGCGTTGTCCAGGCACGCGGAGGCGTGGATCTTCCAGCCCTGCGCCGGAAGGTCGATGTCCTGCGGCGCGTACTGTGCCCAATCGTCGCTGTCGCGGTGCATCCAGCCCTCGGGCGCCGGCCGCGTGGCGGCATCGAAGGCGACGTTGTCGCTCGACGGCCGCAGTGGCGAGTCGTAGAAGTGCGCGTCAGCCAGCGCATAAACCTCATAGCCCTGCTCCACGGCGCCCCTCCGTTGTCCGTCTTCCCGCGGCCGCGCACGGTCGCGCCATCCCGGCGACCGCGCCCTCCTACTTCCTGGTGGATTGAAGGATAGACGCAGAGCAGGTCACGCACCCTTGGGGCGGGTGATCGCAAAGCTATTTGCGTCTTTCCGAAGAGTACCGAGCCGGCAGCGAAGCTGTAACGCCTACGCGCCGGCCAGCCGCAGTGCGCTCAGGACGTGCCGACGACCGGCCGGCTGGTGCGGGTGCCCACGAGCTCCGCCGGCAGCGCCCCCGGCCCGCCCATGTCTCGAACGCTGACAAGCAGCTGCTCGTACTCGTCTGTGACCGCGTCCCACGAGTAGCGCCGCGCGCGGACCCGTGCCCGCCCGCGGTACAGCTCGACGAGCTCGGGCTCGTCGAACAGGCGCTCGAGCTGGGCGGTCAGCGACGGCACGCCCTGCTTGCCCGAGAACGTCAGCCCGGCATCGCCGACCGTCTCGACGTTTGGAGCGTGATCGTTGACGAGCACGCAGTTGCCGGCGGCAAGCGCCTCGAGGATGACCGGATGCGTCCCGCCGACCTCCGTCGGCGCGCAGAAGACGTAGGCGTGGCGCTGCAGCTCCCAGTACCCGCGCCCGAAGACGTAGCCGGGGAAGACGACCCGCGGATCGCCGGCCCGCTGCACTTGCTTGATGTAGTCGTGCGCGTAGGGCGCGCCGCCGACGACGACGAGCTTCATTCCGCGCGCGCGCGCCCCGGAGATGCGGCTGAACGCCTCCACGAGCACGTGCGGGTTGTTCTCCGGCTCCAGACGGCCCACGAACAACACGTACTTGCGCGACTCAAGGCCGAGCCGCTGAAGCGTCTCGGTGCCCTCGTGACCGGGATCCTCGACGCCGTAGGGGACGACGCCGATGCGCTGGCCGTAGCGCTGCTCGAAGATCTCCGCGACGGCGTGCGAGTCGGTGATCGCCGTGTCCGACCAGCGCGGAGCGTTGCGCTCGGCGAAGCGCAGGTAGGCCTTTGCGAGCGCCGGCCACTTGGAGCGATCGGAGTCCAGCCCGTCGACGTTGATGACCGTCGGTATCCCGGCGCCCCGGGTGACGAGGCACATCGGGCTGTTGCCCGCAATGAAGAACAGCGCGACGTCCGGGCGCACCTTGCGCGCGACGTGCAGCGAGGACAGCATCGTGTGCGTGAAGGTGTCGAGGTACTTGTTCTTCACCGCCGGGATGTGGACGAGGCGCGCGCCCTTGTGCTCCTTCAGGCGCCGGTCGACGACGTGCGGGCGGCAGTAGACGATCACCTCGTGGCCGCGCTGGGTCAGCCGGCTGGCGAGCTGCTCGGCGGCCGTCTCGAAGCCGCTGTAGGACGCGGGGATGCCGCGCGTGCCAAGGATCGCAACCTTCATGCGTGGCGAGCGAGGGTAGCGGCTGGCGCCGGCCTCCCGTTCGGTGGCCGTCGCGGAGGTCGGCAAGCTGCTCGGGACCCGCTCGGACGAAGCGCTCTGACGCCGCCGCCCTTGCACCTCGCCATCTTAACGTGCAACGCACACCTTAACCCAACGGGGCATGTGGGACCGGTGTTGATTTGGCAGTCAACCTCGTGCAATCGAGGATTTGCTGTGTCCACAGTGGCGCGCGACGTGCATAGTCAACTGACTACGCGGTCACATCGGTGCATGGCGTGGCTGCGCGGCTCGCGGTCATGCGTACGCTGCACGCCGCGCCGCTGCATGGTCAGGGCGCATTCGCGCACACCGCAATTGCGGCAATCCACGAGAAATGGGCGACATCATGATGTGCCTTCGACACGCGAGACCAGTCAGACCGGGCGGCTTGCGGTGAGCGTGGGCCTGTTCGACGCCGGGGCGTTTGCAACTACCCAGGACGCGGTGGCGTTCATCGGCAACCTCGTTGACTCCTCCACGGAGTACTCGATCGTCGCAACCGATCTGCAAGGCGTGATCGTGGTATGGAACGAGGGCGCGCGCAGGCTCTACGGCTATCCATCTGCGGAGATCGTCGGCCAGCAATGGACGGTGCTCTACACCGACGAGGACGTGCGCGACGGCCTGCCACAGCGGATCACCGTCGACGCTCTGCACAACGAAACGTGGGCTGGCACCATCGAGCCGGTGCGGAGGGATCGCAGCCGCTTCACCGCCCGCATGGTCGCGACGCTCTGGCGCAGTGCGGCGGGCGATCCCGCCGGGTTCCTGCTCATCTCAAACGACATCACCGAGCAGGTCGAGCTGACTGAGCACCTCGCGCGGATCCAGGCGGATGCGCGCTCGCTGATCGAATCGGCTCCCGACGCGATGGTGATCGTCAACAAGCAGGGGCAGATCCAGCTGGCCAACGCCGAGACCGAGAGGCTGTTCGGGTACAGCCGCGACGCGTTGATCGGCCAGCCCGTCGAGATGCTCATCCCGGAGCGCTATCGAGGTCGTCATCCGCACGATCGGCGCGAGTTCTTCGCCGCGCCGCGATCGCGTCCGATGGGTGCGGGACTCGAGCTCTTGGGAAGGCGCCAGGACGCGAGCGAGTTTCCCGTCGAGATCAGCCTCAGCCCGCTGAAGACCGACACGGGCCTGCTCGCAACCGCGGCTATCCGCGACGTCACCGACCGGAAGCGGGCGGAGGGAAAGTTCCGGGGCCTGCTGGACTCGGCTCCCGACGCGATGGTGATCGTCAACGAGCTGGGCGAGATCGAGCTGGCGAACGCCGAAACCGAGACGCTGTTTGGCTACGGGCGCGAAGAGCTCGTCGGGCAGCCAATCGAGATGCTGATTCCGCTGCGATATCACTCGCGTCACCCGCGCCATCGCCGGGCGTTCTTCTCCCAGCCGCGGTCGCGTCCGATGGGCGCGGGACTGGAGCTCTCGGGCCGCCGTAAAGACGGCGTCGAGTTCCCCGTAGAGATCAGCCTCAGCCCGCTGGAGACGGAGGACGGCATGCTGGCGACGGCCGCCATCCGCGACGTCACCGAGCGCCAGCGCGTCGAGCAGAAGCTTCGCGACACGAATGCTCAGCTCGCAGAGGCCAACCGGGCAAAGGATCGCTTTCTTGCGAGCATGAGCCACGAGCTGCGCACGCCCCTGAACGCGATCCTGGGCTTCACCGGGACGATCTTGATGGGGTTGCCCGGTCCGCTCAACGAGGAGCAGACCAAGCAGTTGCTGACGGTGCAGACCAACGGCAGACATCTGCTGTCGTTGATCAACGATCTGCTCGACCTGGCGCGGATCGAGTCGGGCAAGCTTGAGGTTACGATCGCGACGGTCCAGTGCCAGGAGCTACTGGAGGAGGTCGCGCTGGGCCTGCGACCGCTCGCGGACGCGAAGGGGATCGGGTTTGACATCGTCGTTCCACAGCAGTCGCTCACGGTCCAAACCGACCGCCGAGCGATGAGCCAGATCTTGATCAACCTTGCGAACAACGCGATAAAGTTCACCGACGAGGGCACAATTCAGTTGCGCCTGAGCCGTGACGGCAACGGAGCTGGATCGCTGACGCGGTTCAGTGTCGTCGACACCGGTTGCGGAATACGCTTCAGCGACCAAGAGCGGCTGTTCGCCGCGTTTGAACAGATTGGGCACCCGGGAAGTCGCCCGTATGAGGGAACGGGCCTGGGCCTGTACATCTGCCAGATGCTGGCCACCGCGATCGGCGGGTCGATCACGTTCGAGAGCGAGTTCGGGCAGGGAAGCGTGTTTACGCTGGAGGTGAGCGAGTAGATGCCAGCGCTGCCTGCGGAGATCCTCGTGATCGAAGACAACGAGGACAACATCGCCCTGATCGACTACCTGCTGCGGGCCTACGACTACAGCCCGCTGCTCGCTCGCAGCGGCGCGGAGGGGATCAGACTCGCCCTCCGAGAGCTGCCAGACGTCATCCTCCTCGACATCCGGATGCCGGAGATGGACGGCTACGAGGTGGCTGCGGCGCTGCGCAAGGAGCGCGAGCTCGAGGGCACGCGGATCGTGGCCGTGACAGCATCGGCGATGGTCGGCGACCGCGAGCGCATCGCCGGATCCGGATTCGATGGCTATATCCAGAAGCCGATCGAGCCGGAGACGTTCATGCTGCAGCTGGAGCGGTTTTTAGCATCAACTCCGGGGGAGGACGATTGCGCGGCCCGTGAACCATGAGCTCGGTACTCGTCGTCGACGACCGGGCGACCAACCGCGATCTGCTGCGAACGATTCTGGGCTATGCCGGGCACGCCGTTCAGGAAGCAAGCTCCGGACCAGAGGCGCTCACGCTCGTGCGCATACAGCCGCCGGACTTGATCATCGCCGACATCCTGATGCCGGCCATGGACGGATACGAGCTCGTCCGTGCGCTGCGCAGCCGATCGGCTGGTTTGCAAATCCCGGTGATCTTCTGCACCGCCACGTATGCCTTGCAGGAGGTCCGGCGGCTCGCCAAGGCGTGTGGCGTCTCTCGCGTCCTGGTCAAGCCGTTGGAGCCCCAAAACGTCATCCAGGTGGTCGCCGAAGCGCTCGAAGCCGGGCTGGACAGCCAATTGCCGCTGCCGCCGGAGGCGTTTCACCAAGAGCAGCTGCGGGTGCTGAACGCCAAGCTCATAGAGAAGATCGAGGAGCTGGAACACTCCAAGCGACAAACCGCCGAATCGCTGACTCTGCTGGAAACGCTGCAAGCGACCGCGCCGGTGGGCTTCGGCTTCGTGGATCGCGACTTTCGCATGGTGCACATGAACGACACGCTCGCCGCGGTGAACGCGTTGCCACGCGAAGAGCAGCTCGGGCGGACAGTCGCCGAAGTGGTGCCGATGCTGTGGCCGCAGCTGGAGCCGACCTATCGCCACGTGCTCGAGACGGGCAATCCAATCGTCGACCAGGAGTTGTCGCGCCCATCCCCCTCATCGCCCGATGAGACGCGCTACTGGCTCGCGAGCTACTACCCAGTGCGATTGAACGGCGAGATCATCGGGATCGGGCTGGTCGTGGTGGACACATCCGAGCGCCGGCAGGCAGAGCAATTTCGCTCGGTGGTGATGGACACCATGGCGGAGGGCCTGTACGTGATCGACGGCGACGGCTGCCTCACGTTCATCAATGCTGCGGCCTGCAAGATGCTCGGGTGGACCGGTGATGAGCTGAGCGCAAAGCCTGCTCATGCCACGCTGCACTCTCGGCGTCCCGATGGCTCTCCGTTGCCGCAGGAAGAGTGCCAGATCTTAGGTGTTCTCAAGGGCGGGCAGTCGATCGCCGTCTCCAACGACGTCCTCACCCGCAAGGACGGGACGATCCTGCCCGTCTCATACTCCGCGGCGCCGCTCGCCGGAGCCTCCGACATGCGGGGCGTCGTCGTGGCCTTCCGCGACGTCACCGAGGAGCAGGCCGAACGCACGCGCATGCAGACGGAGCTCGATTCGATCTCCTGGGTCGGACGCACCCGTGACGCCATCGACGAAGGCCGGCTGGTCCTGTACGCCCAACCGATTGCCTCGCTCACGCAGGGCGACCCAAGCGAGGAGCTGCTGCTCAGGATGTTCGGCCGCAACGGCGAGGTGATACTGCCCGAGCGCTTCCTGCCGGCCGCCGAGAAGTTCGGCCTGATCGTGGAGATCGACCGATGGGTCGTGATCCAAGCGATCCGCCGAGCGGCAAGTGGACGGCGTGTGCAGGCGAATCTTTCCGGCAAGTCGATCGTGAACGTCGAGCTGCTGTCCGTGATCGAGCAGCAGCTGCAACAGACGCGTGCCGATCCGGCCAACATCGTCTTCGAGATCACCGAGACCGTCCTCATGCGCGATATCGACGTTGGCAAGACGTTCGCCTACGGGCTGGTGGAGCTCGGCTGCGCGATCGCGCTGGATGACTTCGGCACGGGCTTTGGAAGCTTCACGTACCTGAAGAAGCTTCCGATCGAGTTCCTGAAAATCGACATCGAGTTCGTGCGCAACCTCGGTTCAAACCCTGCCAACCAACAACTGGTGAAGGCGATCGTCGGCTTGGCCAAGGGATTTCACCATCGGACGATTGCCGAGGGCGTCGAGGACGAGGAGACGCTGACGCTCCTGCGCGACTACGGCGTCGACTTCGCTCAGGGCTTCCACATCGGCCACCCGGCTCCGATCGAGGACTTCTCGACGGTCTAGATAATTGATTCCTGGCTGAACAACTAGAAGCGGCCGTCGCCGACCGTCAGGACCCAGCCGCCAGCTCGTACGCCGCGACGTGCGCTCGCGCGGATGCCCGCCACGAGAACTCCGCCGCTCGCCGGCGCCCGCGCCGCGCGAGCTCGGTGCGCAGTGTCGGATCGCTCGCGACCGCTGCCAGTGCGAGTGCGACCGGCTCGTCGCCGCCGTAGGGATCGACGTAGAGCGCCGCGTCACCGCAGGTCTCGGCGAGTCCCGGCGAGCGGGCCGCGATGACGGCGACGCCGGCGCTCATCGCCTCCAGCGCCGTCAGCCCGAAGCCCTCATACAGCGCGGGGTGCACGAGCGCCGCCGCGCCGCCGAGCAGCCGGCGAAGATCGGGATGCTCCTCGCAGCGCACGCCCTCCTGCTCGGCGCGCGCGCATCCGGCGAGGACGAGCCCGAGCGCGTGCGGCCCCGCCGCGGATCGGTAGCGCGCGTAGGCGCCGAGCAGCAGGCCGAGGTTCTTGCGCGGCTCGTCGTCGCCGACGTAGAGGAAGTGCTCTGCGTGTACCGCGCCTACGTCAAGCTGCTGGCCGGGTCCGTGCGGCGCGACGACGATCCGCGCCGGCTCCAGTCCCCAGCGCGCCATCGCGTCCAGGCGCGTCGTCTGCGACACGCACACGACGGCGCCCGCGCCGTGCGCGGCACGGCGGTGCGCGCGCGACGCCCAGCGCCGGAAGGCGGGCGCGAAGTGCTCGGGCAGGCGCTCGAAGGCGAGGTCGTGGAGCGTGACGACCTGCGGGCACGGCGCCCAGGCGGCGAGTGCCGGCAGCGGATGGTGCAGAACGTCCGCGCGCGCCTTCGCCGCACGCCGCGGCAGCTCGACCTGCGTCCACCATGCATCGACGGCGAGGTTGCGCACGCTACCCGCGCCGCCGCCCGCCGGCGCGGGCCGGCGCAGGTTCGGGGCCTCGACGACCTCGACCCCCTCCGCGCGCAGCGCTCGCGCGAGCCGGTCGAGATAGACGCCCGTGCCGCTCGGCCCGCGGCGCGCATAGGTCGTGTCGAGAAGCACGCGCATGCGCCGCTACGGTCGCACAGCACGAGCGAGGATCGTGCTGCGCAACAGCGGCGGCCCGCCGGCCGGCCGCAGCTCCGCGACATCGAAGCCGAGGTCGTCCAGAAGCCTGCCGAGCGTCACCGGCGAGAAGAAGCGCACATGATCTGAGCGCGGCTCGAAGTGCCGCGCGAAGCGCCGCGGGCTGAGCGCGAGGCGCAGCATCGTCCCCGGCCCGTGGTGCGGGGTGCTGAGCAGCAGCGTCCCGCCTGGCCGCAGCACGCGGCGCACCTCCGACAGCCACGGCGCCACGTCGGCGACGTGCTCGATCACCTCCCCCGTCCACACGACGTCGATTGTGTGGTCGTCGACGGGCAGCGGCTCGCCCGCGCGCCACAGGCGCAGGTCGCCGTCCGGCAAGCGCGCGGCAGCCCGCCGCAGCGCCTCGACCGCAACGTCCACCGCGATCGGATGCGCCCCCCTCTTCGCCAGCGCCGCGCTGAACTCGCCCGCCCCGCAGCCGAGGTCGAGCACCGTCGCCCCGCGCGGGACGTTGGCGAGCACGTACTGCAGGCGCAGTGCGAACTGCTCGGGCACGGCGTCAGGCGGCACGCTCTCCCAGATGGCGTCGTGGAGCTGCGTCACTCCAGCAATCGTCGCATCAACGACAGCGCCACCCTGCGAGGATCAGCGCCGATGCGAATCCTCGCGGTATGTGCCGTCGCTCACCCGGGCGGCGCCGAGATCGGGCTGCTGCGGCTCGCAAAGCGGCTGCTCGCGCGCGGCCATGATCTGACGCTCGCCACGCCCGGCCCGGGGCCGATGGACGAGCAGGGGCTGCCGGTCGTCCGCCTCGCCCTCGGCGGCTTGGAGCGCGGCGCGGGCGCGCGCGCCGTCCCGAGCTTTCCGCGCGCCCGGCGCCTCGCGCGCGACGTCGATCTCGTCTACCTCAACGGCACGGTCAGCGCCCGTCTGCTGCCGGCGCTGGCCGGCCGGCGCAGCGTGCTGCACGTCCATGACATCGTCGAGCGCGTGCCGCGTCACTGGTCGCTCGCCAACGCCGTGCTGGCCGACTCGGCCGCGGTCGCGGAGCGCCTCACGGGCCTGAAGGCTCATGTCGTCTACTGCCCCGTCGAGCTCGAGGTGCCGGAGATCCCGGCCCCGTGGCCGCAGAACAGCGCGGCCAACGGCCCCGTCATCGGCTTCGTCGGGCGACTGGAGCCGCGCAAGGGTCCGCTGGACCTCATCCGGGCGGCCCCGCAGATCCGCGCCGGCGTCCCCGGCGCTCGGATCGTCGTCGTCGGCGACGACCCATATAACTCCGATCCGGCCTACGCCGCCCAGGTTCGCGACGCGGAGGGCGTCGAGCACGTCCCTTGGGTGGCGGACGGAGCCGCCATCATGCGCCACCTCGACGTCCTCGTCGCACCCTCGCGCCAGGAGCCCTTCGGCACCGTGCTGGCGGAGGCGATGGCCGCCGGCACGCCGGTCGTGGCCACCTGCGTCGGGGGGCTCGCGGAGGTGGTCGCCGACGGAAAGACCGGCCGTCTGGTGGCGCCCGGAGATCCCCAGGCCCTCGCCGCGGCGGTGCTCGACGTCCTGCGACACCGCGCGCAGATGGGCGCCGCGGCGCGCGCGCGCGCCGCGCGCTTCGGAGCTGACGCCTACGCCGACCGCGTGGAATCGATCCTGCTGCAAGCGGCGGATTTTCAGTGAACGTCACCTTTGACGGGCGGCCGGTCTCGGACCCGCGAGGAATTGGGCGCTACGCAAGCTGCCTGCTCGAAGCGCTGCGCGAGACCGCCGATGAGCACGAGCTCGTCGACACGCACCGCCCGTCGCGCCGCGCGGACATCTTTCACTCACCCTGGATCGACGGTGCGCTGCTGCGCCCGCCCTGCCCGCAGGTCGTCACCCTGCACGACGTCGTCCCGCTCAAGCGGCGCAGCGAATACTTGCGCACCGGCATTCGCTTTCGTATGCGCTATCTCGCCGTCGAGCGCTCGGCGCTCGTGATCGTTCCGACGGCGGTCGTCGCTGACGAGGTCGCCGAGCACGTCGGCATCGACCGCGAGCACATCAGGGTCATCGCCGAGGCGCCCGCGCTCGCCCTGCACGAGCGCGGACCCAAGGAGGTCGCCGCGGCGCGCAAGCGCTACGGGCTGCCCGACGACTACCTGCTGTGGGTCGGGGGGCTGCAGACGCCCGACCCGCGCAAGCGCATCGCGGCGCTCGCCAAGACGCCGCGCAAGCTGCCCCTCGTGCTCGTCGGCGCGACGAAGCCGTGGGCGCACGAGCTGCCGGACGTCACGCTCACGGGTCATGTCCCCGACGACCATCTGGCCGCGATCTACTCCGGCGCGCGGGCGCTCGTCTTCCCCTCCGACGACGAGGGCTTCGGCCTGCCGACGATCGAGGCCCTCGCCTGCGGCACGCCCGTCGTCGCCACCGACCTGCCGGTACTGCGAGAGGTCCTGGGCGACCGCGCGACGTTCGTCGAGGCCGGCGATCTCGAGGGCCTGCTCGCGGCCGGGGTGACGGCGCAGCGTCCGGCGCCGGCACCGCCGTCGTGGACGTGGACCGATGCTGCCCGCGCGACGTGGGCGGTGTACGAGGAGGCCCGGGGGAGCTGACGCCGCTCTCGACGGCGCCGCGCGCCGCGGCTCTACCGCGACGCGCGCACGATGCTGAGCTTCCGGGTCAGGCAGGCAACTCGTAGTCGTGCGAGTCGCCCGTGAGAGCCTTCGTCCTCCTGGAGCGCTCGTGATCGAACGCGTCCGACTCGGGAAGGGGATCGGGCTCCGGGTCGATGCCGTCGCTGGGGCTGGGGTCGGGCGCCACCGGCTCCACCGGTGGGTCGTCTTCTCCGGACTCCTCGGCAACGAGGAACCAGTAGGCCAGCGAGCCAAGCGCGAGCGTGCTCACGACCCCGTACACCAAAGCGAACGGAGCCAATCCGATCCCGAACAGAAAGCCCGTGATCGGACAGGTGATCGCCCACGTCATTCCCGCGCGAAGCGGAACAGTGTCGGTGATCGATCCTCGGATGATCTCTACCAGAAGCCAGACCATGAATGCCGTAAAAACAGCTAGTGGTAATGCGAACATGTGGGGCTGGCCTTTCGTGATCGGTCCGGATCAGTCTAGGTCAATAACACCCGACGCCCAACCACAGACTTGTTCTGACTATCCTTTAGTTCAGGTTCGCTGTGCGAGTAGGGCGCGGGCCGCGTCGGTCCCCAGCCGGACCGAGTAATTCGTTCCTCGATCTTCGGGATAGATCTGCGTCGTGTTGGCCAGCACAAGTCCGCGGACGCCGGTCTGCAGTGGCGCGATGCGACGGTGATAGCCGACGGTGACGATCGGCTGCGCCGCCGGCTCGCGGTGCAGCCAGCGCGCGCGGATCCACTCCGGCGAGAACGCTGGCTGGACCTTGCGCAGTCCCGGCAGGTAGGCCTCCAGCAGCGCGACGTCGTCGAGTGACAGCAGCGGGTCCCCGGGTGCCAGGTAGTTGGCCACGTAGAGGAAGCGGCGGCCCCCGTAGCGCATGGGGTCGATGAAGTTCGTGTGCTCGACGAGCCCGACGAACGGCAGTTCGGGATCGGCGATGTTCGTCCAGTAGAACGGCGAGAAGCGGCGATCGATCTCGAGCAGCAGGCAGAGCGCGGTGTGGTACTCCGTGGCGCGCAGGCGCTGGAGGTAGTCGCGGCCGATCGCCTCCTCCAGCTCGGGATCCAGCAGCCCCAGGAAGACATCGCTGGGCACGGTCGCCACGACGCCGTCATAGCGGGTTGCAGCATCCGGGGCGCAGTCGCGCACGAATTGGCGCGGGTCGTGGCCGAGGCGAAACGAGCCGGCGGCGCCGGCCTCGACGAGCAGCGCGCCGCCGGCCGACCGGTGCAGCGCCGCAGCCGGGCGATCGATGAGCACACGCCCGCCGCCGGCGACGATCGCATCGCGCAGCGCGCCGAATAGCAGCTCCCACGAGCTGGCCGGGTAGCCGAGCTGCTCGTGGCGCGCCTCGTCGCCCTCGAGCTGGCGGCGCAACGTGAGCTTGCTCCACAGCCAGGCCATCGAGATCTCCTCGGCTCGCTCACCGAACTTCCCGCGCAGCAGCGGGCCCCAGACCTTGCGCCAGGGCCCGCGCCCCATCCGGCGCTCGATCCACTCGCGCGCGGTGATCGACTCGAATCGGCCGACCTCCGTGGCTCGCTTCTGGAGCATGAGCACGGCAAGGCCCATCCGCACACGTGCGGCCGGCGACAGCGGCCCGAAGCGCAGCAGGTCCATCGGCGTCGTGAACGGCCACTGGCGCCCGTCGACGAAGAACGCCATCGACGACGGCTTCCACTCCAGCTCGTCGCCCATCCCGAGCTCGTCGTAGAGCTCGATGATGTGGCGGTCGCTCGTGAACAGGTGGTGGTAGTAGCGCTCGAGCAGGTCGCCGCCGCCGACGTCGATCGTCGCCGCCTGGCCGCCGAGGCCGGGCCAGCGCTCGTAGACGTCGCAGACATGACCCGCCTGCGTGAGCCGGTAGGCGCAGACCAGGCCCGCGACGCCGGCCCCGAGGACCGCGACCTTCATGCGCGCGCCACTGCGCGCACGCGTCCGATGCCGCCGTAGCCCGCGACGAGCACGACGAGCCCGACGAGCGTGATCGGCACGGTCACCACGAAGCGCAGCAGCAGCAGGTAGGAGAGCGCCTGGGCGCCCGTCCTGCCGAGCGCCCGGACGCCGAAGACGACGGCCGCGTCGAACGTGCCGACGTAGCCCGGCCCGCTCGGGATCAGGGCAAACGTCGCGGCCAACCCCATGAGGTAGCCGACCTCGAGCACGCCGAGGTCCAGGTTCGCTGCCTGCGCAGTCAGCCACCAGGCCGTCCACTCCAGCGCCCACACGAGCAGCGTCCACACAAGCAGCTCCGTGCCGTGGCGGCGCCCCCCCAAGCGCCGCGTCGCCTCGGTCATCGGAGCGAGAAAGGCGAGTACCGGGCGCAGATGCCCGCGCCGGTGCAGCAGATACGCCAGCAGCCCGATGAGCGCCGTGAGCCCCGCGACGATCAGCGCTGTGGCCGCAAGACGTCCGCTGGACGGGACGTCGATGCCGCCGAGCACCCCGTAGGCGAGCACGAGGAACAGCCCGACGAGCACGACGACGTCGAGCACCCGCTCGGCGACGATCGTCCCGATGACGGTTCGCGGGTCCGTCTGCGCGCGCGGCGCGAGCAGCACGACGCGCAGCGCATCGCCGGCGCGAGCCGGGAGCACGTTGTTGCCGAAGTTCGCGACGGCGACCAGGCCGTAGGCATCGCTGCGCCGCGGCTGCGCGCCGTTGAAGCGCAGCAGCTCATACCAGCGCTCTGCGCGCACGGCGCAACCAGCGAGGTAGAAGCCGACCGCGCCCGCAAGCTCGCCGAGCTGGTCAGCAGAGCTCGGCACCGTCGGCGCATCCTGGTCCAGCGCCCACACGACGATCGCGGCGAGCGCCGCGATCGAGATCACTGCTCCGAGCAGCGGCAGCGCTCGGTCGCGGCTGCTGAGGCCACTAAGCGGGCGTTCGCTCGTGCTCATCCTCAGCCGTGACGTTTACCCGGTCGCGCACGACGTACAGCGGCCGGCGCTTGACCTCGTCGTAGATGCGCCCCACGTACTCGCCGATCAGCCCGATCGCGATGAGCTGGATTCCGCCCAGCAGCAGGACCGCGACGACGGTCGTCGTCACGCCGGGGACGAACGCGCCGAAGATGCGAAAGACGATCGCCACCGGGATCATGAGAAACGCGAGCGCCGCGAAGGCGAAGCCCGCGAGCGTCGCGGCCTGCAGCGGCGTGTGCGAGAACGAGACGATCCCGTCGAGCGCGAAGCGGATCATCTTGCGCAGCGGGTACTTCGTCTTGCCGGCGTGGCGCGCCTCGCGGCTGTAGGGCAGCGCCGTCTGCGTGAAGCCGACCCAGGAGGTCATGCCGCGCAGGTAGCGGTTGCGCTCGCGCATCGACAGCAGAGCGTCGAGGGCGCAGCGGTCCAGCAGCCGGAAATCCCCGGAGTTCGCGGCCAGCGGCACGTCCGACAGGCGGCCCATGATGCGGTAGAACCAGCCCGCGGTGGCGAGCTTGAAGCGCGACTCCCCGTCGCGGTCGGTACGCGTGGCATAGACGACGTCCGAGCCCGCTCGCCAGTGCTCGAGCATCGTCGTGATGACCTCGGGCGGGTCCTGCAGGTCGGAGTCGATCATCACGACGACGTCGCCCGTCGCGTGGTCCAGCCCCGCCGTGATCGCGGTCTGGTGACCGAAGTTGCGCGACAGCCATACGACCTTGATGCGCTCGTCCTCGCGCGCGAGCTCGGCGAGGATCGTCGGGGTCCCGTCCTGCGACCCGTCGTCGACGATGACGAGCTCCCACGGGAGCCCGTCGAGCGCGGAGCGCACTCGATCGCAGAAGGCGCGCGCTGTGCCCTCCTCGTCGAGCATCGGCGCGACGACGCTCAGCAGGCCCAGATGCCGTTCGGCCACCCGCTGATCGTAGTCCCCCCGTCGCTCGCAAATGCACGAACCTGAGGTAAGACGCAGCGGCCACGCGACGCTCACGAGGTCATGAGGCGGACACAACCAGACGCGAGCGCCCGCGCGCCCGACGGCGCCCTCGGCGAATGGCGCCGACGGCGGCTGATGGCTGCGGGCTTCGACGCGGCGCTCGCGGCCTGGCTGACGCAGGACGAGGCCGTCGATCTGCACGAGCTCCTCGTCCTGCTCGATCGCGGCTGCTCACCAGAGCTCGCCGCACGGATCCTTGCGCCACTGGACGGGCCGGTGGCCGGGTGGTGAGGCGGCTGGGCGCTGATACCGTGGCGGCCGTGGCTTCGGAGCCCGCCTCGTCGCCCGCAGCCGCGCCCTGCTCGGCGGACAGGCTGGACGCGGAGTCCAGGCGCTGGCTCGAGGCGCTCTGCACCCCTGGCCACACGCGCGACGAGGCGATCGGCCGGCTGCACGAGCTGCTCCTGCGCGCCGCGCGCTTCGAGGTCTCCCGGCGCAGGCTCGCGCTCCCGCACCTGCGCGGCGGCGACCACGACGACCTCGCCCAGCAAGCTGCCGACGACGCGCTCGTCGCGGTGCTGGCCAAGCTCGCGGACTTTCGCGGCGACAGTCGCTTCACGACCTGGGTGTACAAGTTCGCGTTGTACGAAGCCGCGGTGAAGCTGCGCCGCCGAGCGTGGCAGGAGCGCGAGCTGCCGCTCGAGCCCGAAAGCTGGCCGCAGATCGCCTCGCGCGCCCTCTCCCCAGAGGAGCACGTCGCCGAGAGCGAGCTGCTCGGCGCACTGCGCGACGCGATCAACGGCGCGCTCAGCGACCACCAGCGCGAGGTGCTCGTCGCGATCACGCTCAACGGCGTGCCGATCGACGTGCTCGCCGAGCGACTCAACACGACGCGCGGCGCCCTCTACAAGACGTTGCACGACGCGCGGCGCAAGCTGCGCGCCCGGCTCGCCGCGGAAGGGCTTGACCTCACGAGCGACGAAGGGCGGAACGGCGGATGAGCGACCAGCGCGACCGCGAGCGCGACGACCTGATCGCCGCGCTGCTCGGACCCAGCGGACCTGAGCTGACGTGCGAGGAGTGCTTTGAGCAGCTCGATCGCTACGTCGACCAGACGGTCGCCGGCGGCGATCCCGATGGTGCCGTGCCGGGAATGCGCGCGCATCTGCGCGGCTGCCCGGCATGTCGCGACGACCACGAGAGCCTGCTCGAGTTCGTCAGGCGCGGCGGGTAAGACAGCGCGCGGCGCCGCCGCTAAGAGGACATGGTCGAACTGATAGTCCTCGCGCTTGCAAGCCGCCTCATGAACTGGGGCTGCGCGCCGGTGATCGCAACCCGCGTCGTCCCCGCCGACGCCCCCACGCTGCGCGCCGTCGTCGCCGACCCGGCGAGCCAGTGGCGCCTCGTCGCAGGTGTCAGCTCACGCCTGCGGCCGCGTGCTCACGTCGTCCCCACCTCCTCGGAGCGGGTCGTTCCCGTTCGCGTGCAGCTTGGCCGCCGCGACGTGCTGTGGATCACCTGGATCCTCTCCCCCGGTCGCGGGACGACCGAGGTCGACCTCGCGGCTCAGATCGAATCGCGCGGACCGATCGCCCGCCTCGTGCTGGCGCTCGGCGGCCGGCGCTGGCTCGCACACCGGCTCGAGGCGACGCTCGGCACCCTGGCGCGGCTCGCCATATGCGCGGCCGAGGATCTCGACGACACACGAGCAAGCTCGACGCCCGCGATGCAACCACCTCGAAAGGAAGCAGGCATGGACAGGTTCGGGACGACAACGGGAGCGACATGACCTCGAGCACGACGTTCGTGATAGTCGGCGCCGGGCTGGCAGGCGCCAAGGCGGCGCAAGCGCTGCGCGAGGAGGGCTACGAGGGCGCCATCGTGCTGCTCGGCGCCGAGCCCGAGCGCCCGTACGAGCGCCCGCCGCTGTCGAAGGAGCACCTGCGCGGAGAGGCCGGCCGCGACAAGGTCTACGTCCACGACGAGCGCTTCTACGACGACCACGCCATCGAGCTTCGGACCGCCACCCCCGTCGAATCCGTCGATGTCCACGGCGCAGAGGTCGTGACGGCCCGCGGCGAGCGCGTGCGCTATGACCGGCTGCTGCTCGCCACGGGCGCGCGCCCGCGCCGGCTGTCGCTGCCGGGCGCCGACCTGGAGGGCATCCACGAGCTGCGAACGCTCGAGGACTGCGCGGCGCTGCGCGAGCGCCTGCAGCCGGGCGCCAGGCTGGCCGTGATCGGCGCCGGCTGGATCGGCGCCGAGGTCGCGGCGTCCGCGCGCCAGAAGGGCCTTGAGGTGACGGTGATCGAGCCTGCGTCGATGCCGCTGGAGCGCGTGCTCGGTGCCGAGATCGGCGCGATCTACCGCGATCTGCACGCCGAGCACGGCGTCCGGATGCTGCTCAGCCGCGGCGTGGAGTCGTTCGAGGGGCAGGGCGCGATCGCTGCGGTGTGCACCGACGACGGCGAGCGGATCGAGTGCGACTTCGCGGTCGTCGGCGTGGGCGTGACGCCGCGCACCGAGATCGCGCGGCGCGCCGGCATCGCCATCGCCAACGGCATCGCGGTCGACGAGTACCTGCAGACCAGCGTGCCCGGCGTCTTCGCCGCCGGCGACGTCGCCGACGCGCGCCATCCGTTCTACGAGCGCAGCATCCGCGTCGAGCACTGGGCCAACGCGCTGAACCAGGGGCCCGCCGCCGCGCGCAACATGCTCGGCGCGCAGGTTCCCTACGACCGAATCCCGTACTTCTTCTCCGACCAGTACGACGTCGGCATGGAGTATCGCGGCCACGCGACGACGTGGGACGAGGTCGTCGTGCGAGGCGACCCGGCCACACGCGAGTTCATCGCGTTCTGGCTGCGCGACGGGCGCGTGCGCGCGGGCATGAACGTCAACGTCTGGGATGTCAGCGACGACATCCAGGCGCTGATCCGGGCTGGCGAGGCCGTCGACCGCGACCGGCTCGAGGATCCGAGCGTTGCGCTTGCGGACCTCCTGGCGTCGCCGGTGCGGGAGTCCTAGCTCGGGAGCGCTGAGCCCGTAGGCTGCCGCTGGTGAGACTCTGCGCCGCCTGCGGCGCCTCCGGCCTCGTTCTCTACCTCAAGGTGGCGGGTGACGCGGGCCCGGACGGCCTGATCCCGACGACCGACAAGTTCGGCACCGCGCTGGCGGACATCGTGCGCTGCCAGAACTGCGGCCATCGGCAGGTCGATCCGATGCCGCCGGACGCCATGCTGGAAGGCGCCTACGCCGACGCGGCGTCCGATGACTACCTCGAGGAGGAGGCGGGCCAGCGCGAGACGGCGCGCCGCGCGCTCACGCGGATCGAGCGCTACGTGCAGCCCGACGCGACGAACGGCTCCGGTGTCCGGCGCCTGCTCGATCTCGGCTGCTGGGTCGGCTTCCTGCTCGCCGAGGCCGAGGAACGGGGTTGGGGGGCGGTCGGCGTCGAGCCGTCGCTGTTCGCGTCCGCGTATGCTCGCGATCGCCTCGGGCTCGATGTGCGCACCGGCGATCTGTGGACCACGCCGCTGCCGGCGGGCCACTTCGACGCGATCGTCATGGGCGACGTCATCGAGCACCTGCCCCGGCCGGCCGACGCGCTGGAGCGCATGGCGGCGCTGCTGGCGCCCGGCGCGATCGCCTGGATGGCGCTGCCGGACGCCGGCAGCCTCGTCGCCCGCGGCCTGCGCGCGCGCTGGTGGTCGGTCATCCCGACGCACGTGCAGTTCTTCACGCGCGCGTCGATCCGCACGCTGCTCGAGCGCCAGGGCTGGAAGGTGCTCGAAGTCTCGACCGCCCCGAA
>DASVPU010000116.1:0-5443 GCA_036389475.1 Solirubrobacteraceae bacterium | reverse complement strand
CCGAGCTGGATGCAAGCGCAGCGCCGGCGCTCGTCGGGCGGCGCCGCGAGCTTGGCTGGCTGCGTGAGCGCTGGGAGCGGGCACGCGAAGGGGCCGGCGGGCTGGTGACGCTCATCGGCGTTTCCGGCTCGGGAAAGCTGCGCTTGGCGGCAGAGCTGGCCGCGACAGTCCACGACAGCGGTGACGTCGTGCTGTACGTTAGCGGCAGTGGTCCCGGCGACGCGGTCCTGACCACCCTCAGGCGCACCCGCCAGACCACGGCTCCGACGCTGCTTGTCATCCACGCCGCCAACCGCGCCGACGCCGCGACGCTGGCCGAGCTGCAGGCGCTGTCGCGCGAGCTGGAGGGTCTGCGGGTGCTTGTGCTCGCCTGCGGCGAGGACATCGAGGCGCTTGCGGACCTGCGCTCGGATGGCGTGCTGATGCTCGAAGGACTCGACGCCGCAGCAGTTGCGGCGATCGCTCGCCAATATGCACGTGGCACGGCCGCCGAGGAGATACCCGCAGAGTGGTTGCTTGAGGCCAGCGGCGGCATCCCCGGCGTCGTCCACGAGCTCGCCAGCCAATGGGCACGGCGCGAGGCGACCCGACATGTCGGGGCCGTGGCAAGACGGGCCGCCGCAGGGCGAGAGCAGCTGCGATCCATCCAGGCTGAGCTAGCCGGCGGTGTCGAGGATCTCCAGGAGGTGCGCCAACCGGGCGCGCCGCCGCGTTGGGAAGTGCCTGTGATGTGCCCGTTCAAGGGCCTGGCCTCCTTCGATGTGGCCGATGCGCCGTACTTCTTCGGTCGCGAGAAGCTCATCGCGGAGCTCGTTGCGCGGCTCGTCGGAGCACAGCTGCTCGGGATCGTCGGCCCGTCGGGCAGCGGCAAGTCGTCGGTCACGCGTGCCGGACTGCTGCCCGCCCTGGCGAGCGGCGTGTTGCCCGGCAGCGACGCCTGGAGACGAGTGCTCATCCGTCCCGGCGAGCACCCGCTGCGCGAGCTGACCGAGGCGATGGAGACAATCGGCGACCGCGAGCGCGCGGTCGTCGCGATCGATCAGTTCGAGGAGACGTTCACGATCTGCGAAGACGAAGCGCAGCGCGCCGCGTTCATCGCCGAGCTCGGCCGCATGGCGAGTCAGCGCGACAACCGTCTGGTCGTCGTGGTCGTGCTGCGAGCAGACTTCTACGGGCGCTGTGCCGACTATTCGGAACTGGCCGATCGGCTGGCCTCAAACCACGTCCTCGTCGGCTCGATGCAGCGCGACGAGCTACGCCGCGCGATCGAGCTGCCCGCCCAACGCGTCGGGCTGCGCGTCGACCCCGAGCTCGCCGACGCGCTCGTCGCCGACGTCAAAGACGAGCCCGGCGCGCTGCCGCTGCTCTCCACGGCACTACTGGAGCTGTGGCAGCACCGCGATGGCCGGCGCCTGCGCTACACCGTGTATCAGCAGTCCGGCGGCGTACGCGGCGCAGTCGCGCGGTTGGCAGAAGCCGCGTTCGCCCAATTGGACGGCGAGCAGCAGGTCGTCGCGCGCGGTGTGCTGATGCGCCTCGCGGGCGAGGGCGCCGCCGGCGGCGTCGAGCGCCGGCGCGTCGCGATGGCGGAGCTGGAGATCGACCGCAGCGAGGATGTCGCGCACGTCGTCGCGCTCCTGACCGACCGCCGGCTGCTGACCGCCAGCTCTGGCACGATCGAGCTGGCCCACGAGGCGCTCCTGCGCGAGTGGCCACGGTTGCGCGACTGGATCGACGCCGACCGCGAGGGGCTTCGGATCCACCGCAACCTCAACGCCGCCGCACGCGCGTGGGAGGCGCTTGACCGTGACGACGGTGCCCTGTACAGAGGGGCGCGGCTAACAGAGGCGACTGATTGGAACAAGGCGCAGCAGCCGCGCCTGAACGAGACCGAACGCTCGTTCCTGGTCGCCAGCGAGGCGGCGCGGCAGCGCGATCGCACGACGCGTCGCAGGCGCATCGCGCTCGCGTTCGGCTCTCTGATGGTGGCTCTGCTTGCGATCAGCGTTCTGGCCGTCGTCTCGATCGTTCAGGGACGGAAGACCGCTTCACGAGAGCTTGCGAACAGGTCGGACGTCGTCATAGCAGGCGATCCCGGGCTTGCGCTTGCGATCGGACTGGAGGCGGTACGGCGCAGCGAGACCACCGAGGCGCAGAACGCCGTACGTCAGGCGACCTTCGCCGATCGCGCAACGGCCGTCGTGCGTGTGAGCCCGAAGGGTCTTAATCATGCCGCGCTCAGTTTTGATGCGTCACTCGTGGCTGCCGCCGGTGAGGACGGCTCGGCGCACATCGTCAACCTACGAAGCGGACGCGTGGCATCCACGCTAAAGATGCGCTCGCGGGCGCAGGCAATCGATGTGAGCTTCAGTCCTGACGCGAGACACATCGCGAGCGTCAGCGTCGACGGCGAAGTCGCAATCACTGACCTGGCTCGCCAGCGGCGGCGTGTCGTCAAGCTCAGGAGCGGCGTCTACGCCACGAGTGTCGAGTACGAACCCAGCGGTCGGCGTCTGTTGATCGCTGCGTACGACGGCACCATCCGCCTCTTCAACGTCAGTGACCTGCAATCGAGGGTGCTGGCCAAGCATCCGGCGGTCCGTGTGGCGCGCTTCGATCCCGTTGGTACGAGAGTGCTCAGCGCAGACCGGAACGGCGACGCCCGGATCTTCAATCTTGCCGGCGGTGCGACGAAATCGTTGCGTCACGGAGCCGAGATCTACGACGCCTGCTGGAGCCACGACGGCCGGCTGGTCGCCACGGCCGGCGCAGACGGCGCCGTGCGGATCTGGAATTCCCGAACCGGTCAACTGCTGCAGAAGTTGGCAATTGATCTACAGCCTCTGTACTCGGTGCAATTCAGCACGGACGGTCATCGCCTCGTGACCGCCGGCAAAGCCGGCGTAGTGCGCGTATCAGATGTGACCGGCGAGCCTGTGCTTGCGGAGCTCAAGGGTCACCGTGAAGCCACATACAGCGCCGGGTTCGCCGGCGACGCGAAGCACGTCTACAGCGCTGGCGCCGACGGAACCGTGCGCACATGGGCGGTGCCGAAAACGGCGATTCTGCCGAGCGAGCACAACAACGAGCCGTTCTGGCCCAGCTTCAGTCCTGACCGCGAACTCGTCGTCAGTGGCTTCAGACGTGGTGGCGTGCGGCTGTGGAATCCCGATACGGGTGCGTCGACGCGGCTTCCCGGGCACTCGAACGCAGCTGCCGCCGTGTACTCGGCTAACGGTGCCTACATCCTGAGCTGGTCCATCGACGGCACCGTGCGACTGCGGGACATCAAGCGTGGCACGTCATCGTTCGTGCGCGCCCCGGCCGATGGACCCGCGTTGGCGATCGTGATAGCGGCTGCGATCGATCCCACGGGGCGCCGGATCGCGATCGCCGCGCAGGACGAGCGCGCTGTGCTCCAGGCGCCTGACGGGGCCGATAAGGTCACCCTGCCAGATCATGGACGTCTGAACTGGCTCGCGTTCAGTCCCGACGGAAAGCACCTTGTGACCGCGTCCGCCGACGGTACTGCACGAACCTGGAACGCGCGCAGCGGAGCCCGAGAGCGCGTTCTCAAGGTCGGGACAGAGGTGCTCGACGCCCGGTACAGCCCGAACGGAGAGCGCGTCGCAGCCGCAGGTGCCGACGGCATCATCCGCATCTGGGCACTTGAGGGCGGCGATCCAACCGTGCTCTACGGCCACGATGGTCCGGTCAACGCGCTCGGCTTCAACGACGCTGGAAACCGCATAGTGAGCGGTGGTAGCGATGGCACGGTGCGAGTCTGGGACACGGCGAGCGGCGATCCGCTTGTCGTGCTGCACCAGCACAAGGGGAGCGTCAGCGGCGTCGCCTTCAGTGCCAACGGCCAAGAGGTCATCAGCGGCGCTGACGACGGCATACGGTTGTCGACGTGCGAGGTGTGCGGGGCCTTTCCCAGCGTCTTGGCGCTCGCACGGACTCGCCCCGAGGTGACGCTGACCGCCGCCGAGCGAAGACGTCTTGGCGTCGGCGGCGGGTAGCCAGCAGCCACCCGGATGCGAGCTGCGCTCAGTAAGGCGGATGCCCCCCGAGCCCCCCGCCCGCGGGATCTGTCCCCCAGACCCCGTTTTCCATTTCGTAGATGTAGCCGACCTCGCCCTTCATCACCGTCGCGCCGCGCTTGATCCAGAACTCGCTGCGCCAGTCCCTTTCGTTACGCGGGATCTCGACCCGAGCCGCGATGTCCTCCTTGCGGATCTCGAAGAACGTCCTGAACGTGTCAGTGGTGAAGATCCGATGGATACCGTCGCGATCGCGGCCAAGCCAACCCTTGATAGCGACATAGCCCGGAGGTATTCCTGGAAACGGGCCGCCGAGCTGATCGGCAAGACTGTCGGGGGTGAGGTCTGGCGGAAATGTCGGTGGGTCATTGGTCATGGTTCTCTCCTTCGAGGTTGAGGGTTTGCCAGGGCGAAGGGGGGTTCGGATGCATGTCAGGTCTTGCGCTCGCCGAGCTCGGGGCCGGCGGGGACGGGGCGCCCGCCGGTGAGCGGCCGTGACCGGACGAATCTTGCTGGCGCGTCCGATGGTCGCGTGCTGGCGAGGACTTGCGGTATGACCGTGGCGATCTCGTCGATCCGGCTACGCACGAACGGGTGCAGCACATGAGCGGACACAGCGTCCGTAGGCACGCGTGCCATGAGCTGCACGACCGCTCGCGGCAGCGCCGCTTCGTCGCTACCGATGACTGCTGCATGCAGGAACGCCTCCAGACCCGGCGAGCCACGCAGAATTGTCACCGCGTCGTGTGGCAGTGATCTGCGCACGTTGACCGAGCCGTCCCTATGCACAACTTTGAACTCACGTGCGGCATTTGTCGCGTCAATCAGCCGTGGAACGAGACTGACGGGATGTTTGGGGTAGCGCTCGATGATCGTCTGCAGCGCGTCCTTGCCTTGCCGCAGTTCTGGTGCGTCCGAGCCGACGAGCGACATCAGCGCTCCCTGCTCGTCGCCCAGGGCAAGCTCGGCCGCGTGGTGGTCGGCGCGTGTGATGGGCGGGCGCACGTGGATCCGCACGACGTTGGACAGCACGAACAGCCCGTCGGGTGCAGCGCAGCGGGCTCTGATCTGGTAATGGCCCGGGCGATCGAAGGAGATTCCGTTCTTGCCGTAATGGATGAACGCACTGCCCCGCACCGGCGAGTCGGCCGCTCGCAGCACTATCACGTCATCCGCGCGGCAGTGGCGCAGCAATGGCTCGAAGGCGACCACGGTCCTGTCAGGCCTGCGAATGGCGATCTCGACGTTGCCGGGCCGCGGTCCCAGAACGCTCGGGGCTCGTCGACCTTCGCGCATCGTGCCGGACAGTTGGAAGTCGACGGTGACCGGCACGCCGTAGGGGAGCACCGACTCAGCGTGGAGCGTCAGTCGCAGCCCGGGGTCCTCTTGCTGTGCCGCTT
>DASVPU010000115.1:0-1933 GCA_036389475.1 Solirubrobacteraceae bacterium | reverse complement strand
GCGCACCTCGATCGGCGCGCGCTCACGCGTCAGTCCGCCCGCGCCCAAGGCGGACAGGCGGCGGCGATGCGTCAAGCCGGCCAGCGAGTTGGTCTGATCCATAAACTGCGACAGCTGCGAGGAGCCAAAGAACTCCTTCTGGGCGGCGACGACCGGACGGATGTTGATGATCGTCTGCGGCGTGATCGTGTCGGCATCCTCGGTCGTGAGGCGCTCACGCACGACGCGCTCCATCCGATACAAGCCGATCCGAAAGGCCTCCTGGATCAGCTCACCAACCGTCCGCAAGCGACGGTTACCGAAGTGCTCGTACTCATCGAGATGCTCGGCGACCGCCTCGCGCGGATAGGTCTGCGCCTCCGCGGCGTAGTCCTTGATCTCGACCTCGGGCTCCTCGGGCATGCCCAGGATCCGCGGCAGCGAGACGAGCTCCTTGACGAGCGCGAGGATGTCGTCGTGCGTCAGCGTGCGGGTCTCAAGATCGATGTCCAGGCCCAGCCGCGCGTTGAGCTTGTAACGCCCGACGCGCGTCAGGTCATAGCGCTTGGGATCAAAAAACAGCTGATGCAACAGCGCACGCGCGTTGTCGACGCTCGGCGGCTCGCCCGGGCGCTGCTTTTTGAACAGCTCGACGAGCGCGCCCTCCTCGGTCTTCGTCGGCTCGGTGTCGGCCTCGATCGTGTTGCGGATATACAGGCTCGAGTCAAAGAGGTTGACGATCTCCTCATCAGAGGCGTAGCCCATCGCGCGCAACAGCACCGTGACCGGCAGCTTGCGCTTGCGATCGATGCGGACAAAGACCTTGCCCTTCTTGTCGATCTCAAGCTCCAACCACGAGCCACGGGCCGGCATCAAATTCGCGATGAAAACCTGCTTCTCGCGATCCTTGGCCTCCATCAGATACGCGCCCGGCGAACGGACAAGCTGCGTGACGACGACGCGCTCGGTGCCGTTGATGATGAACGTGCCGCGCTCGGTCATCCACGGAAAGTCGCCCATGAACACCGACTGCTCGCGAATCTCGCCGGTCTCGCGATTGACAAACGCGACCGTGACCGTCAGCGGACGCGCATACGTCAGATCCTTCTCGCGACACTCCTCGATCGACGCCACCGGATCGTCGAAATGAAAGTCGCCGAAGTCGACCGCGAGGTTCCCGGTGTAATCCTCGATCGGCGAGATGTCCGAGATCGTCTCGCGCAACCCACCCTTCTCAGGATCGGTCAACCACGCAAACGAACGGCGCTGGATATCGATGAGGTTCGGAACCTCATGAACTCGGTTCAAACGCGCAAAGCTGCGGCGCGTGCGAGGGGCGTCAACACGGGGCAAGGCGGCGACTCCTCAAGGGGTCGAAAGGGCGAGCGTTGGGGGGAGCGCCGCGGCCATCGGCCTCCAGGCGCGGACTGCCCAGGATAGCACAGCAAGACGTAGCCCCCGGCAGGGGCTGTCGATGCTCACGGACCCCGCCTCGAGTCCTCGCTATGTGGGCGAGAAACCGGTGTGTGGGAGGCGGCTGCGACTATTGATCGACAGCCGCAGCGTAGCGCGTATAGGTCGCACGGTGCAATCTGGCCATGTGGCGCAGCGAGGCGTCCGCGACGGCCATCGTTGGCGCAACGGGCGGGCTTGGCGACGTGGCCGTCGACGGCTGTTCGCGCGATGCCAGAAGCGGCAGGCTCATAGATCTGCGCGCCGGAAGACGCGGTTCGCCAGCAGGCCGGCCACGACGAGGTACAGCACGACGTATGGGTACAGCAGCGGACCCGCGTCCTGGGCTCCGCCGAAGGGGCCCAGGCGGACGATGACGCCCGTGACCCCTTCGATGTCCGCGGTGAGCGCGTGCAGGCCGTCCTGGTAGGTGGCCTCGAACGGCAGCGCCCAAGAGGCGATCGACGAGATCCGCTGCAGCGCCGGGGAGTGCAGCGCCACC
>DASVPU010000114.1:0-3000 GCA_036389475.1 Solirubrobacteraceae bacterium | reverse complement strand
CCAAGCGCGGGCGTTGCAGGCTTCGCTAGGCCTAGGCGGCCGTGCTGCGGCTGATGCAGCGATCCCCTGCTCCAAAGCTTCGGTCCCAAAGATCGTGCACCTCACGTGGCGTTACCCGTCGCTATCGGTGGTTCGTTGCGCAGAGCTCAACAACGACGGTCGACGCGATGTCGCCTGGTTGAAGTCGGGCGGCGGCAGGACGTTGTCCCGGCGTCTGTAGAACTTCGTAGGTGGCGGTCCTCCCGCCTCGTCCGGTCCCGCTGGGACCTTGGCGAGTGCGAACAAGTCCATCGAGACGAGGAGAACCGCCATGAGGACCGTAGAGCAGGAGCAGGTCGCTAACGCTGAACTCGTGCTGCCGCCCAGCGTGCAGGCCGCGCTGGGAGAGCTTGTCAATGCTGCGAAGGACGGGCTGCTGGCGTTGAGCGTCGGTGTCGGCCTGGGCGTGTTGAGCACGCTGATGGAGGAAGAGGTCACGGAGGTCGTCGGGCCGAAGGGCCGTCACGACCCCGATCGCACGGCGGTCCGTCACGGCTGCACCGGTGGCGAGGTCACGCTCGGTGGCCGGCGCGTCGCCGTGCCGCGGTCACGGGCGCGCTCGGTTGACGGTGACGAGATCGAGCTTGCGAGCTATTCACTCTTCGCCGATCGCGACCCGCTGACCAGGGTCGTGCTGGAGCAGATGCTCGCTGGCGTCAGTACCCGGCGCTTTGAACGCAGCCGTGAGCCGGTCGGCGAGGACGTCCCTGAGGCGGAGCGTTCGGCGAGCAAGAGCGCAGCGAGCCGCGCGTTCGTCGGCAGGACCGGCGAGCATCTGCAGGCGCTGATGTCGCGCTCGCTGGCCGACATCCGGCTGGCGGCGTTAATGCTTGAGGGGATCGACCTGGAGGGCCGCTGCTGCGTCGTCGCGCTGGGCGTCACGACGGACGAGGTGAAGGTGCCGCTGGGCTTGTGGGACGGCTCGACGGAGAACACGACGATCACCGTGCGCTGCTCGCCGATCCCCTCGACAGGGGCCTGGATGTCGAGCAGGGCGTGCTCGTCGTCCTCGATGGCGCCAAGGCGCTCAGAGCGGCGGTCAACGACGTGTTCGGCTGGGGCCCGTTTATCGTTGCCTGCGCCATAAGGAGCGCAATGTGCTCGATCACCTGCCGACCGCGACCGGCCGAAGGTCGAGCATCAGCTGCGCGCCGCATCGGCCCAAGACGACGACGGTCGCGCGCTGGACGGCCTGCGGCGCCTCGCCGCCGAGCTCGATCACCACCATCCCGGCGCCGCGAGTTCGCTGCGCGAGGGCCTCCAGGAGACCGTGACACGGCCCAGTGCTCGGGTCGGTGTCATTAGGGGCAAACTAGGCCGGGACGCCTCCGTCGGAGCGTCGGGCGCGTTCGATTGCCCGGTACACCGTCGAGCGGCCGACGCCGAAGAGCTCGGCGTGCTGCGCTGGGTTCTTTCTACCGGCGTGGTGGAGCGCGACGAGGTGCTCCTCTTGCTTGGGCGTTAGCTTCGGCTTGCGGCCGCGGAGCTTGCCGGCGGCGCGAGCGACGGCGAGGCCTTCACGCGTGCGCATTCGAAATCAGGTTCGATTCAAACTCGGCGACCATCGCGAGCACGTTGAACAGCACGCGGCCGACGGGGTCGTTGGGGTCGTGAATCGAGCCGCCGAGGCTGAGCTTGACCTCGCGGGTCGTGAGTTCGTGGACGATGTCGCGCGCGTCGGGCAGCGAGCGAGCGAGCCGATCGAGTTTGGTCACGACGAGCGTGTCGCCGGAGCGGCAGGCTGCCAGGGCCTCGCGCAGACCGGGCCGGGCGCGGTTGGTGCCCGTCAGGCCGTGGTCGACGTAGATGCGCTCGGCGTCGACGCCGAGCGCGGTGAGCGCGTTGCGTTGGGCCGTGAGGTCTTGGCCGTGGGTTGAGACGCGGGCGTAGCCGATCTTGAGTTCGGTCACCCGCGAAGGGTGCCGTATGACGCCCCTGTGCGGGATATCAATTCGGACGGGTCTATCGGGACGACGATCGGCCCGGCGGGGCTTGGAGCCCTTGTCGCTGGCGTGCCGTCCCGGTAGCCGATCGTTTGCCGCGACGGCGCCTGCGAGGCGAGCGGCGTCTGTTCAGCGGCGCCGGGCCGGGACGCCGCGGGCGGCGCGGAACGCGGAGGCGACCCCGCCCGTCTCGGTCTCGCCACCGAGCGGAAAGATGTGGAGTGCGTCGACTCCTGGGATCGACGCGAGTTCGCTCGCCAGGTCCGTCGCGAGTTCCACGCCTGCGCCCATGCTGATCTGTCGGTGCGCTGCATCTGGCAGCAGGCACCCCGGCAGCGTTCGAGCGTGATCGGCCATTCGCTCGTTGCGGAGCAGCGCCACTCCCGCGTACAAGCGAACCCCCGCAAGCAGGTCGGCCGTCTGCTCGAGAAATTGCTGAAACGCGACCACGTCGAAGATCATCTGCGTCTGGAGAAAGTCCGCCCCGGACGCAACCTTCTTCTCGAGCAGGCGGATTTCGCGCTCGATGTCAGCGGCGAACGGATTGACAACGGCGCCCACGGCAAGATCGCGGGGTGCCGCCCACGCTTTGGCCCCGGCGATCAACGCGGTGGCGGTCAGGTCCTTGACGCGCGAAATGCCCTCCACCGGGTCTCCGTACAGGCACAACACGCCTTCGGAGCCCAGCGCAGCAGCACCGACGACCTGGGACTGAAGCGCGAGCCGGTTGCGATCACGGCAGGAGATGTGCACGACGGTCGCGACGCCCTGTTCGCGCGCGAGAGCGACGGCAGCGAGCGGTGACATCCGCGGCAGTCCTGCGTGGTTGTCGGTGAGGCCGATCAGATCGACAGTGTCCGCCAGCGCGGCGATCCGGTCGCGCACCCGCGACGCGTCGGGGCCACTCGGCAGTGAGATTTCCGCGGAAGTCAGGGCAAGGGCCGCAATTGAGATATCCGCAGCATACGGCGCACCGCGCCATAGGCACCCGTGCCCCGCGTCCCCATGTCATGCCGCT
>DASVPU010000113.1:0-6511 GCA_036389475.1 Solirubrobacteraceae bacterium | reverse complement strand
CGACGAACCACAGCCCGAGCTCGTAGCGGGTGCGCTGCACGCGGCCGTCGTCGTCGAGCACCCACGCGCGCCACGTCTTTGGCAGCAGCTCGACCGGCTCGTCGACGAACCGGTCGCGTGCCGCTCGAACCCGCTTGAGCGTCGCGAGCAGCTCGTCGTCGGCGCTCCTCGCGCCGCGCAACACGACGGTGTCCAGGCCGGCGTGAAGCGCGTGCGAAAGTGGTTGTAGCTGCCTCTCAGCTGGTTGAGCTGCTGCTAGTCGATGGGTGGCAGATCCCGGCTTGATCGCGGCCGCCACGTGCAGCCGCTCCAGGCCGACTTCGCTGCGGACGCGGTCCATCGGCAGCTCGCCTGTCGCGGCGCACTCCAGCAAGATCCGCGAGCTGATCTCCGAGCGGCGGCCAGCTCGTCGCGCTGGCGGGCGGTCTTGCGGCGCTTGTCGTCTACGCGTCGCCTCGCGCGCCCGTCGCTGAGGCGCACTAGCTTGTCGAACTGGTCCAGCAGCTCGTCGCCGCGCTCGATCACCAGCGCGTGTAGCAGCACGAGCATCAGCGGGTGACGGCTAGCACCGGAGGAGGATCGACGGCTTACGGCACGGCCGACCGTCGAGCGAGCTTCGATTGGGCGGGGGAGAGGCTGTCTCGTAGGGATCCTTGGCCGGGACGACAGCGAAAGGGCTGGTTCTGCAGGCGCTCAGTCGCCGTCTGGGTCCGGTGCGGTCCGATAGCCGGGGGGCGAGGTCGTCGCCGCCAGTACGCGCCGTGCATCCTCTTTCATGCTGGCGACGATCTCGGTAGGGTCAGGCTCATCGAACGCCCAGGCGAAGTGCTCGCGCGCGTGGGTGGTCTGCTCAGGCTCCATATGTACTCCTATGTCTCGGGGAGGGTGAGGCCGCGCTCCTGCATGTCGACGACGAAGGCCTGAACGGCCTCGCGTTCGATTTCGGCGAGGTAGCTGGCCTGAAGCGCCGGGCCGCCCGCGCTCCAGGTGTCGTAGTCGCGGACAACGCGTGGTTCGAGTCGCTCGCGGTCGCCCAGCCGCTTGGCTCGCCCAGTGACGTCGTCCTTGCGGTCGATGCGTGAGAAGTCGAAGTACTGCGTGAAGCCTCGCGGCGTCACGCCGATGAACTGTTCCATGAGCATGCGCCCCTGCGGCGCGGAGCTGGGATCGGAGGGGTCGATCTCGATTGCGTCGTAGTGCAGCTCGCGCGCGAGGCTCTTGGCGTAGGGGAAGAGGTACACGAGCCGCCGCACCCCGGCCGCGATGAGGTGGCGGGCGCAGTTGTGGCATGGAAAGGTCGTGCATACGACCGTGGCGTCTTTCACGGGCACGCCGCGGCGCGCCGCGCTGAGCACGGTTTCCATCTCAGCATGGACCGACCGACCGAATTCGATGAGGTCTGCGAAGCGCGTCCCCTTGACGTGCGTGAGGAACGCGGCTAGCTGGACGTCGTCGACGATGCGCTCGCCGCCTTCGAGACGCACGCGCGATGCATCGAGCCACGGAACATCGCCCTCGGATGCGCTGAGCCGGGCGAGCAACTCTCGCGCCACACGGCGTTTCCACTCTGTGTTGGAGTCGACCGGCACCGGCTCCTTGAAGTCACGGTGGTCGGGCTGACGACCGGACCAGTAGAGGCCACCGCCCCCCGATGGGACTTCGTTGGTACCGGTGGCAATGATGTCCCCGCGGGCGTCGACGAGCGCGGCGCCCACCTGCCGGCCCATCTCGGCGCTGCGCACACCGGCAGCGTAGGCGTGGGCCATCGCCTGCTCGTCGGAAGTCGGTGTCGCGAACGGGTCTCCGAAGAGGATGTCGATGGTCCGTCCAAGCGTCGCCTTCAGGGCCTCATCCGACCTTGAGTCCACGACGAAGTCGGCCTCGGCGAACGTCGTGCGCATCGACTGCCCGTGCGGCACGGTCACGTCCTGCTCGTCGCGCTTGATGTCCTCGATCGCCCCAACCTCGAATGGCCCGGACGTGCTTGGGGACTTCTCACGTCGGCGATTCGTCAGGTTGTGCAGGCGCAGTGCTTCGGGCGCATGGATCCCGAGCAGGACGAACCGCGGTCCGTAGACCTGTCGAAGGAACTGAACCTCCTCGGGACGTCGCAATGAGCGGACGAGCCACGCGCGCCGCGGGTGGTCGGAGTCAAGCCGTCGGCGCCGCGCCGCCATGAGGAAAACCGCCAGGCGACCGGCCGCGTTGCGTCCAGCGTGCTTACGCAGCCGGTCGCCCTGGTCCTGGCGCCGCCTTGTCGCATCTGGGACGTCGGTTGGGCCGCTTTCCTTGAGCATCGCCGGAAACGCGTCGCTCAGGCGGACGGTTTCTAGGCGGTAGCCGAAGTCGTCAAGGTAGGCGCCGACCAGCTCCTCGACTGGTGCGATCTCGACTCCGGCCCCGTACACGAGCCCGAATACGAGTCCGAGACGGCTGAGTGGACGGTATGCGGCGGCGGTTTCCATGTGCGCTCACGCGAACAGCTGTTCGCTCGCGAGGATCGGATCATCCCCACCGGACGGAATCTCTACCGAGGTCCAGACCGGCGCGAGCGGTGTATGTCGCAAGCTCCGCGAATCCGTGAGCCCGCGTCCTCGCAAACTGCCGGTGTTACGTTCGTGGTCCCGACGGCGCTAAGGGAAGCGATGAGCTCTCGCGCATGCCGTGCTGCGTCCCCGGCGGCGAGAACGATGACACCTCGATGCGGCAGTCGCGTGGCATCTCGCGACGTGCTCCTCTCGACAAATGGCTCTCGTCGCGTGAGCTCTGAGGCACGCAAGCCGAACCCCATCGGCACTACGTCCGTTCCCGGGCTGAGCGATCGAGTCCCCGGGCATTCGGATTCCTGGGGAGTCTTGTATGCCTGGTTCGGTGAACCCTCCCGGTGATGGGGCGCCAACCGGCCCACCTCCAACGGCTCGCTGTCAGCCTGCGCGCGTCTCTTGGGGCGGCGCGCCGCTTGGGTGGCGTGTCGCGAAAGTCAGGGTCCCTGACGGGTCGCGAGCGTGCCGCGGCGTTCCTCGGTCGCGTGCGGATGCTTCGCGGTGGGGATGGACTAGGGCGACCGCATCACCGTCGAGCTCGGAAGTAGATGCCGAGTCTGCGGCGGTCGCAAGCATGGCGATGGGTTCCTCGTCGGCGTGCTGGTGCGCGCCGGTTGGCAACCTGACGGCGCCGAGCAGGTCGGCCGTCGCGTTGATCTCGCGGCGCGCGGCGGGGTTCTGCGCATCCAGGATGTAGCGGCTCGTGAGCACCGCGACGATGCCGCCCCGGGCGTGTCAGCGCAAGCGACTTGATGATGCAGTGGTTGTGCAGCGAGTGCCCGCCGCAGTTGTGGCGCGGGTCGTGCAACCTGACGTCGGCGAACGGGACCTTGCCGACGGTCGCCTCGAAGTGCCCGGCGCGGTAGGGCGTGTCGGCAAAGGACTCCGTGCGGATCGTCGCGTCGGGGGTACAGCGCCGCGGCGATGGCCGCGGTCGTCGGGTCAAGCTCGACGCCGACCATCTCGGCGCTGTCGGGCACCATGCCGATGAACGCGCCCGCGCCGGCGCCCGGCTCAGGCCGGCGTCGAAGCCGAGATCTTTGAGCGCCGTCCAGATCGTCTCGACGTAGGCGGGGTCGGTGTAGGGCGCGTTGATCGTCGTGCGCCGCGCGGCGGCGTACGCACGATCGTCAAGCAGCGAGCGCAGCTGCGCACGCTCGGGCGCCCACTGGGCGCGCGCCTCGTCGAAGAGCTCGGGGACCGCGCCCCAGCTCATCCCCTCCAATGTAGGCCGTCCGGCTATCGGGGCGGCTGACACGTCGGCTCGTCATTCACGGCACTGGCGTCAGCTCGCGTATCGCGAACACCGTCCTGGACCTTGGAGTACCGCCAGATCCGCTTGGCCATCCGGGAGGCCCGCATAGGCCAACACATCGGTATGCAGCCGCGCCGACTCGATCAGGCCCTACCAGGCGTGCCCGGGCACAGCGCCGCGCACCGGGTAGATCCCCAGAAGCTCGGCTTCAATCGCCGCTTGGCCGCGACGACCCTCAATCAGCTGCAGCCACAGAACGGACTCATCCACGGCGACCAACTGCGCCACCCGAACCTATTCGCAGGATGCGGCAGCCGGTCCGAACCAGGTGGTCAACGCATCCTGGAGGCCGAGTTGGGTTCGGTCTCCGACCCAGGCAACGTATCCGTCGGGCCGGATCAACACGCCGGTGGGGGCGGTGACCGCGCCGAGTACCGGGAGCTCCCACTCCCCCTTGTAGCTCGCGTCGATCAGCTGGACCCGGTCAGCCCATGGAGTGATGTCCAAGCCGGCGGGCACACCGAGGTCGAGCAGCACCGGCCGGGCGTCGTGCAGCAGCTCGAAGACACGGAGCGGGCCGTCGGCGGTCACGAGGTCCAGATCGGGCATCCGGCGTCCGAGCAGGGGGTGGCCCTCGCCGAGGTCGTAATGGATCTCCAGCCCGGTCCTGATCCCGGCTAGCCGTTTGCGAGGCTCGTCCAAGCTCGCGAGCTCCGACACGACATCGACCACGGCCTTCATGCGATCGTCGCGGCGCTGGAGCGCGCCCAAAGCCATCGTGTGCTGCAGGACGCGGGCGACGACCGGATGACGCTCGGCGTGGTAGGTGTCCAGGAGGCTCCCCGGGGAGGTCCCGTTGACCACCTGCGCGAGCTTCCATCCCAGATTCACCGCATCCTGCACACCGAGGCTGAGACCCTGTCCGCCGGCGGGGTAGTGCACGTGCCCCGCATCGCCGGCCAAGAGGACTCGTTCCACTCGGTAGGCCGCGGCCTGCCGAGTCATGTCGGTGAACCTGGAGATCCACGTCGGATCGTGGATCCCGAAGTCGGTGCCGTACACGGCGATGAGCGCCTCGCTCAGATCGCGCAGGGTGGGCTCGCTGCTCGGCCCGAGCCGCTGCTCGGTCACGACGACCCGGAACGTCCTGCCATCCTCCATCCTGTTGAGGGCGTGGATGCCGGTGGCGTCGTGACGCGGGCCTCGCGGCGGTTCCTCAGTCAGCTCGACCTCGGCGATCAGGTTGCTCCTCGTCGGATCCCAGCCAGGGAACTCAATGCCGGCTGCTTTACGGATGACGCTGCGTCCGCCGTCGCATCCGACGAGGTACTTCGCACGCAGCGACTGGCCGTCTGACAGCTCGACGTCGACGCCGGTGTCGTCCTGCACGAAGCCCGTCACCTCACGTCCGTAAGAGATCGGCACCAGCAGCTCGGCGATCCAGGCGGCCATGATCCGCTCGATCTGGTTCTGCCAGATCCCGAGGAAATACGGATGACGCGTCGGGAAGTCGCTCATGTCCAACACGGTCGTGCCGAACGGCATGGCCTCATGCACCTGACCCTCCGCGAGGAATCGATCAGCGACCCCACGCTGATCGAGCACCTCGATCGTGCGCGAGTTAAAACCGCCGGCCCGTGAGCCGACGAGCACGTGATCGGGACGCCGCTCGACAACCGCGACGTCGACGTTCGCCAGCGCCAACTCAGCCGCCAGCATCATCCCCGCCGGACCGCCTCCGGCGATCACCACAGCGTGCTCGGTCATACGCATTTCGCTCCTCCGATTTCCGCAGGTTCTGGCTTGCGGCGGGCGATTATGCGGCACGACCCGAGGCCTCATGAAGGCATCGTCTGCGGTATAAATTAGGAAGTAGGGGTGCTGTTAAGGAACGTGGCACCAGATGCCAAGTAGGGCCCTGAGCTCGGTTTCAGCTGGTGTGTCCGTTGCCGTGCCCGCGCATCACGTCGTGCGCGGCGGTGATCAGGCCGTCCAGTTCGTTTGCGAGGTCGGCGGTCTGCTCGTCCAGTCGGCGTGAGTGTTTTTCGGCGTTGTTCAGTTCGGCGCAGGCGTCGGCGAGCGCGTTGGTCACCTCGACGGCTGTGCTGCCGGCGGGTTCGGCGAGGCACATCGCCTGCAGCAGCAGCACCAGCGCCCAGGAGACCGCCGCGAGTGCTGGTCCGAGTGGCGCCTGCTGATGGTCTTTGAGCGCACGCAGCGGCCCCGCGATGTGCGCCGCTTGGCAGTGCATCGCGCCGACGAACCCCGGCTCTTCGGCGCCTGAAGCCTTGAGTGCTTGCGCGCGCGCGGCGACAGTCGCTGCGCCTGGTTGGTCGGCTGCTCGAGCATATGGCCCTCCGCGAGCATCCCGCAGCCCATCGCTGCGCCATCCAGCGCATTCGCCAGGACGGCGGCGAGGACGTTCTCGGCGCCGGCGGCGATCGCTTGCTGCTCGAGCTCGGTCGCGCAGCGCGTCTGCGCCGTGCGCCGCTCGCCGCCGCGGTCGGCGCCGACCCCCTGGTCGCGCGGGTGCGCTGCGCCTAGGCCCAGCACGAGCGCCCCAGGGCCGCTCTCGGACCACCAGCGAACGTCGCGTATTACGAGCATGCCCAGAGCGCTGGCCGGCTCGGCGCAGCGCTGGCCACGATCGCCGACCTCGAGCGTGACGGTGAGCGCCTGCGCGTCCGTCTCCCGAGCGGAGAGACCCGGCCCG
>DASVPU010000112.1:0-1728 GCA_036389475.1 Solirubrobacteraceae bacterium | reverse complement strand
CGATGACGACCACCCGGTTCCCGAACCCGAACTGCGTCAGCGTGTCGATGTCGACCCGCGTCGACGGCGCGACGATGCCGAACGGCGCGTACAGCGACTGCATGGCGGTCAGGTAGCCGGCCGTCCGCTCGTTGTCGCCGTCGGTGATGCACAGCACCAGCTGATAGCCGCGGTCGCCCGCGGCTTGGGTCATCGTCGTGGCCAGCTCGGCGTAGAACGGGTTGATGAGGTTCGGCACGATCAGCGGGATGAATGCGCTCGTCTTCGAACGCAGCGCCTGGGCGAGCGGGCTCATGGTGTAACCGAGTTCCTCCGCGACGCGCAGGATGTGCTCCCGTGTCTGCGCCTTGACCGCGTCTGGGCGGGAAAAGGCGCGGGAGACGGTCGAGCGGTGCACGCCCGCTGCCTTCGCGACCGCCTCGATATTGAGATCAGCCATGATGTAGCCCTTCTCGATGAGCCTGGTAGGCCCGCCAGATGATCCGCATGACATCTTCCAGCTCGCCCAGGGTCGGCAATCCGCGGAAGCCCTCGCCGAGCGTGCGCGCGACCTGCCGCACGAACGGATCATGCAGAGGATCACTGTCCACGTCGACGACGGCTCGCTCAGTGCGGCCATCGAGCGAGGTGAACGTGGCCGACCCGTCCGTATCGATGGAGGCGAAACCAGCCTCGCCGGCGGAGGAGTAGCTGCAGTAACGCTTCAGCTCCGACTGCGGGAACGCGTACCCCACCTCGACGATCGCCTCACGGCCGTCCGGCGTGGTCAAGACCAGGGTCGCGTGGTCTTCGATCGCTCTCGCGTGCAGGGTGGAGGACAGCCTCGCGGCGACCTCGGCGGTCGTGTTAGCGCTGCGCTGCAGAAACAGGTCCGCGAAGTGCGGACCCAGGTTGGCCAGGCAGCCGCCACCGGCGCGCTCGGGGTCGAGCATCCACGGGTTGCCGTTGCGGTCATAGCGCTCCGGCGGACCGGTAATGAACGAGAGCCGCTGATACACCGGTCGCCCGGCCTTCGCGAGCCAGCTGTCCGCGGGACCGCCCCGCTGGATCAGCGGCACGGTGGCCGGGACGCGCGCCTCCTCGGCGGCGCGCCGCACCTGCTGCAACTGCTCGAGCGAGGTGCCAAGCGGCTTCTCGACGACGAACGGGATGCGCCGCTCGATCAGCGCCCGGCACGTCTGCGCCATCCGGTCGTGCGGGCCGAAAACGTACGCGAGCTCGACGTCCGGCAGCTCCAGCAACCGACGCCAGTCGGCTTCGACCGGGCAACCCCACAGCTCGGCAAGGTCGCCCACCCGATCCGGGTCATCGTCGGAAAGCCCGACGACACTGTGCACCTCGGCGATCGCCGCGGCGTACAGAGGGACGTGCCAGTGCGAGGCGCCGAGAACAATGGTGCGCGCGCCGCTCATGACGACCCGGACACATCGGTGCGGCGGGCGACGCGCATCGCGTCACCCATGGCTCTCACCGTCAGCGCCGGCAGCAGACCGACCCGAGGAACACCCGGTGGGGCGAACCGGGCAGCACTCCTGGCCTGCTCCTCAACTGGGTCCATGGTCTGCGCTCCCTCCACGAGATCGGCCGCTGAGATCGATTGCTGAGATCGGTTGCTGAGATCGGTTGCATTGACACTAGGGAAGGTGAGACAGTCTGTCAATCACAAGTTCGACCAGGAGGGACACATGTTCACCAAGCTGCAGACGTTGCGCACGATCGACGAGTCCG
>DASVPU010000111.1:0-11294 GCA_036389475.1 Solirubrobacteraceae bacterium | reverse complement strand
GGCGCGGCGGCTAACTTGCCGGCAACCGCCGTTGTTCGCCGGTGGCAACCGGCCGGTGGACGGTTGAGGCATGGGGTATTTCGCAATGAAAAGACGCGGGGCCGATGCGCGCCGGCGAGTTGTTCGCGATGACGAGAGGAGAACAGAAGTGCAGATCAAGCGCACAGCGAGTGAGGGCGACAAGCAGATGGTCCCGCGCTGTCGAAACGGTTGCACCCGCGTCGTCGTTGACGCCGCTTGGGGCACGATCCAGCCGATCGAGCTCGCGCCCGGCGTCCGCACGGTCGGTGAGCTTGAGGTCATTGAGCACCTCGAGGCCGGGCGGCCGGTGGTTGACACGCGCCGTTCGGAGTACCGCGAGCAGGCGCGGATCCCGGCGAGCGTCGGCATCCCGCACGAGGAGATCGGCGACCGCATCGATGAGCTTGATCGCGACGAAGTGACGGTGCTTCTGTGTAACGGTCCGCAGTGCGCCGCGACTCCCGACGCCATCCGCGAGCTCCTTGACCGCGGCTATCCCGCCGACCGGCTGCGCTACTACCGCGGCGGCCTGCACGACTGGATGACGCTCGGTCTCCCCATCGAGGGCTCGCGCGCGGACGACAGCACCAGCGCCGACAAATCGCGGTGAAATCCCAACGACCAACAGAGGTTCGTGATGACTGCCTCATCGGACGAAAAGCAGGATCGCGCCGCCTGCTCAGCGGACCCAGGCTCAGTCGTTCCGGGGTGCGCCCCCAAATCCGATTTCGTTGCCATCGTCATCGCGGTACGTCGCCTTGCGGACGCCGTTCGAGTACGTCTCGCGCTCGGCCGGCTCCAGTCCCCGCGAACCGATCGCCGAGATGAGCGCGTCGAGGTCATCGACGAGAACCGTGATCAGCGCACCGCCGGCGCGGCGGGAATCCTCCTCGATGTACAGCGACCGATCGTCGGCCAGGGTCCAGACGACCTCGGTCGCGTTCGGGAAGAACGAGGGCTCACCGAGGAGCAGCTCGTACCAGGCGCGCGCGGCCGTGAGATCGCTGACGCGAATCCCGGCGAACAGCGCGAAGGTCATCGGTGCACCGTAGCCGAACGCCGTCCGCGCTTGCTGCGCCAGGAGCGGCACGATCAACCCGGACACTGGCACGGCATCGATCCTGGTTTTCGAGCTCGGGGAGCGCCCTGCTTTGGACGCGCAAAGTGACAGCGTGACATCGATGCTAGTTCTGCGAGTAGCGCTGATTCGCGATCGCGCGCGCCGTCCGCGCCGTCAAATGCGGCGGAGTGCGCTACTTGCGCAGCGCGATCGTGAGGACGGGCCGGAGCCGCCGTGACCGCAACGGTCGGTGCGGGTTCGCGCGATCTCTGTGACGTTGGATTACTCGCTCATGTCGTCGAACAGCTTTCGACGGTGGTGCGTGGGCCGGGGCAGCACGACGAACACCAGCGGTCTCGATCGCATAGCCCTCGGTTGTATGGCGTTGCTCGTCAGCGCGCTTTCGCCCCCCGTTCACCCGAGGTCAAGAGTGCGGCGTGCGTTACGTTGCGAGCGTGGGCAGGATCGTGATGCTCATCGGCGCAGCCGTGACGCTCGTGCTTGTGGTCTTCGCCTCTGGCTACGGCTATCACCGCGACGAGCTCTACTTTCTCGCGGCGGGTCAGCACCTGGACTGGGCGTATGTCGACCAGGGCCCGCTGACTCCGCTGATCGCTCGCGTCATGAGCGAGATCGCTCCGAATTCGCTGATCGCGCTGCGGATGCCATCAGCCGTGGCGGCCGGCGTCACGGTGCTGCTGACCGCGCTGCTGGCACGCGATCTGGGTGGCAGCCGCCGAGCACGATGGATCGCAGCGGCCTGCGCCGCCGTGGCAAGCATCGTGCTCGTCACAGGCCACCTGCTCAGCACGTCGACGTTCGATCTGCCGGCATGGACCGCGGTCACCTGGCTCGCCGTGCGCGCCGTCCGGACCGGTGAGGATCGGCTGTGGCTCGCCGCCGGCGCTGTGCTGGGCGTCGGGCTGCTCAACAAGCCGCTGCCGGCGTTCCTCGCAGTCGGCCTCCTGGCCGGTGTCGTGCTGGCGGGCCCGCGGCGCTTGCTTCGCAATCCGTATGTGTGGTCGGGCGCGGTGATCGCGCTTGTGCTGTGGTCGCCGTGGATCATCTGGCAGGCACATCACGGCTGGCCGCAGCTCGATGTCTCGCGCTCCATCGCCGGCGGCGGATCGACAAGCTCAGAGTCGTGGTGGGCGATCGTGCCGTTCCAGCTGTTGCTGGTCAGTCCGCTCCTGGCGCCGGTATGGATCGCCGGGCTCGCGAGCCTCTTTCGACACCCTGGCATGCGCGACGTTCGCTTTCTGGCCTGGACCTGGATCGTACTCGCGGTCGTCTTCATGGCAACCGCCGGCAAGCCCTATTATCTCGCCGGGCTTCTCCCCGCTCTGATCGGCGCCGGGGCGATCGAGGTCGATGCCTGGCTTGAACGCGGCCGGACGCGGACGCGCAAGACGGGACTGGTTGCAGCGATCGCAGCGAGTGCGGCGGTCAGCGCCGTCATCGCACTGCCCGTGCTTCCCGCCGGCAGCACCGGTCCCATGATCGCGGTCAACGAGGACGTCGGCGAAACGATCGGCTGGCCAGAGCTCGTCCGGACCGTCGCCACTGTCCATCGAGAGCGCAAGCGCCCGCCGGGCACGGTGATCCTCGCTCGCAACTACGGCGAGGCCGGCGCGATCGACCGCTACGGGCCCGCGCTCGGCCTGCCGCGGGCCTACAGCGGACACAACGCCTACGGTGACTGGGGACCACCGCCGGACGGCAGTGGTCCCGTCATAGCCGTCGGGCTGCGCCAGCGCGAGATCGCCGCGTACCTGCGCGACTGCACGCTGGCCGCCCGGATCGACAATCGCGCCGGCGTAGAGAACGCCGAGCAAGGCAAAGCCGTGATGATCTGCCGGGGCCCGCGACGCCCGTGGCGACGGCAATGGCCGGCGCTGCGGCACTTCGGATGAGGATCGCCGTCAATCCTGTCCCCGGACGCCGCTCAGGAAAATGCGCTGGCCTTCACCCAGCCGGTGATCTTGAACGGCTTGATCTTCCCGTGGGCATCCTTGGCATGCTCGCCGGTAACGGTCGCGGTGCCGTGGTACCACAGGCCCTTGGCAGTGCCGTGCGTGACCCGAGCGGCCCGATCGATTTTGAAGCGGTTGCCACGGAAGATCGTGCCGCTCACGACGCGGCCCGGCGCCTTGTTGTCGACGTAGGCGTACTTGGCGGTGACCTTGACTGTCTGCCCCGCCGTGGCGGCGCCGGCGACCGGGGCCAGCATGACGCTGCCGAGTGCCGTAACCGCAGCGGCCGAGGCGAAGGTGCGAGAGAAAAAGTGAGTGTTCATGTTCACCATGCTCGCGCCCATGACGTCGAACATGAGCACACCTAGGTGGCGGATCCAGGCACCCTGCGAGCGGGGAGGCGCCCACGTGGCCGATGCGCCGGCGGACCGCTCAGCGCGTATACACGCGCGTCATCTGCTCTGCCACGCAGACGGGCTTCAGTGCGCCCTCGCCCTCGAACGTCAGCTTCGACGTGATCTGCGCGCCGCCCAGGACGTCGTCAATCGACACGAGCGTCACGCGCATCCGCACGCGGTTGCCGACCGGCAGAGGGGCCGGGAAGCGCACCTTGTTGAGACCGTAGTTCACGGCGAAGGCGAAGCCCTCGTAGCGCATGAGCTGCGCGATGAGCACCGGGTGCAGCGAAAGCGTGTAGTAGCCGTGGGCGATCGTGCCGCCGAACGGCGTAGCGCGCGCACGTTCGGGGTCAGTGTGGATCCATTGGTCGTCGCCGGTGACGCGGGCAAACTCGTCGACGGATTCCTGCGTGACCTCGTGCCAGTCGCTGACGCCGATCTCGTCGCCGACGCGCGAGCGCAGATCCTCGAGATCCGTGACGGTGAGCACGCGGGAAAACCTACGCGGTCGCCGGCAGGGGGTCGGACGTGGCCGCGCGGGCACAGCACAGCGCCACCGGTCCGCCGAGCGCGCGGCGGGTCATTCCGAAGTCGAGCCGGCCGTGCCTGCGTGTGGTGCGCGCGCTCATGCGAATGGAAGCTTACGACCGGACGGCCGTAGGCTGTCGCCCTCGATGCCCGCACCGCTGCTCGCCGTCGACGCCCCCTCGCTGCTGTACCGCGCGTTCTTCGCGCTGCCGCAGAGCATCACCGACGACGACGGGCATCCAGTCAACGCGCTGTTGGGAATGGCGAACCTCGTCCTCTTCGCCGTCGAGCGCCACCGGCCGCGCGCCGTGGTCCTCTGTTGGGGCGCCGAGAAGGCCGACTACCGCGCCGAGCTCTACGCGCCCTATCACGCCGACCGCCCGCCGATGCCGCCCGAGCTCGAGCGCCAGTGGATCGACGCCCCCGCGTTTTACGGCGCCTTCGGCTGGCTGAGTGAGTCGATCAGCGAGCTCGAAGCCGACGACCTGCTCGGCTCGCTGGCGACGATCGAAGCCCGCGCCGGCGGCAAGACGCTGCTGTTCACCGGCGACCGCGACATGTTCCAGTGCGTGAGCGACGCAGTGTCCGTGCTGTTTCCGCGCGGCGGCAAGGACGGCCCGGAGGTCATCGACGTCGCCGCCGTGCACGAGCGTTACGGGATCGAACCGGCGCAGGTGCCGGACTTCATCGCGCTGCGCGGCGACCCCTCCGACGGCCTGCCGGGGGCGAAGGGGATCGGCGCGAAGACGGCGCGCGACCTGCTGCGCGAGCACGGCACGCTCGAGAACCTGATCGCCGCGGCGCGCAAGGCGGGCGCGATGACGCCCCGCCAGGCGGGCGCGCTGACCGCCAACCCCGCCGAGCTGCACGCCTTCAAGGACATCGCGACGCTGCGCCACGTGGACCTGCAACGCCCGCCCGATGCGCCGACCAACGGCATCGCGGCCGCCGAGGCCGCCCGCGCGCGCGGAATGAACAGGCTCGCCGACCGGCTCGCCGCGCTCGGCTAGCTGCTAGCCGGCTGGTCTTGCTGACCTGCGGCGCTGCGCAGGGTTCATACCCTCAGACGATCTCGACCGGCGTCCCGATCGGCATCAGCTCCGCGAGGCGCCGGATCCGGTCGTTCGGGACGCGCACGCAGCCGTGCGAGGGCCGGCCGGGGATCAGCGACGGTTCGTTCGTGCCGTGGATGCCGACGACCCCGCCGCCCGGCCAGTCGCTCAGCACCGAGTAGGCGCCGGTCCCGAAGGCGAGCGGGCCATAGATCGCTTTCCCGCCGAGGTTGCGCAGGCGCGTGCGGATCCAGAAACGCCCGCCCGGCGTCGGCGTGGCCGCCTTGCCGACGCCGACGGGCGAGGACCACAGCGAGCGCCCGTCGCGGTACAGCGTGGCGCGCAGCGTCGCGCGGTTCACGCGCAGCTTCGTGCGGACGACATGCAGATCGCCGAGGCTGTCGCGCAGGACCCACCCCGTGCGCCCGTTCGGCCGCCCCGGCAGCCGGACGCGCACCCACGAGCGTCCAGCGCCGTCGAGCCGGCTCGCGAGCACGAGATAGACCTCCAGCGGACCGTCCTCGGTCTGCAGCCGCAGCCGGCCGGCGAGCGGCGAGTTCGCCGCCGGTTTGCGATGGACCGGTGCGCGCAGAACGGCGTTGGCCCACCGGCTCACGCGCTCCTCGTCGGAGAGGCGCTCGTCGCCGAGTGGACCCGTGGCCGATGGGGGCCGTACCGGACGAGCGTCCTGCGCCGCCGCGTCCCCCACCGCCGCCGACGCCCCCGCCGCCAAGATGGCGCATGCCGCGAGCGCGACGGTGCGCTCGCGCAGCCTCACGCTCAGCCCGCGAAGCGGGGAACCAAGCCGCGCGGGCAGCTGACGTAGACCAGCCGCAGCGTCCGCATCGGCGTATTGGCGGAGTTGTCGAAGTGCACCCGTGCGCTCACCCGGTGCGCGGCCATGCTCTGGCTTCGCGGATCGATCTTGACGGAGAACTTGGTGCGACCGCCGCGCGCGGTGATCCTGCGGTAGAGCTTGCCGTCGAGCAGGAAGTTGACGTACGCGATCCCCTTCCCGCTGACGGTCGTCCGAAAGACCCGCGACACGCAGCCGCTGGGCCCGCGCAGCTTGGCCGACACGGCCGGAACCTGGGTCCTCGGCAGGCCGGCCGTGGGCTGCCGGATCGTCAGCGCGAAGCCCGGCGTCAGTCTGCGCGCGGCAGGGCCGGCGGTGCTCGGCGGCGCTTGCACGGGCGGGTTCTGCGTCGCCGGCTGCGTGAGTTGCGTGCTTGCGGGATCGGTGTCCGAAACCTCGCGCCCGCCGAGGCTGTCCTTGGCCGTCACCTTGCCGACATTGTCGACGTGGGTCTGGCCGGGCTGGGTGCGCACCGTGCAGGTGTACGTCCAGGTGTCGCCGGGGTCGTGCTGGCCGGGCGTGGAGTCGCCGTTCTTCGATGTCAGGAGCGGTGGCGCGTCGCAGAGCGCGTCGCTGGCGCTGACGTAGGCGGCGAGGAACGGCGTGTCGCCCGGGTTCGTGACCGCGAGCTTGTAGTCCACCGGCTCGCCGGCCACCGCCGTCGCCGGGCCCGTCGTGTCGACCTTGACCGCCGGATGCAAGATCCGAGTCGCGTGCCTGGCGTTCGCGGAGACCGGCCGCGCGAACTCGTCCATGGCGTCGACCGTGACCGTGCTCATCAACGGTGTCGATGGTGCGCCACGCCGTTGCTGGCCGCCGTCCGCGGGAGCCGTGGCCGCGCATTCATAGACCCATGTGTCGGTGAGGTCGAGCACGTCCGGCGTCCGGTCCGGACCGCCGCCCTTCCCCTGCTGCGCCTTGAGCGTGACGGGCGCGCAGCGGTCGTCGTCAACCTGCAAATCGGTCAGCGGGCTTTCGCCGGCGTTCGTGACCCTGAAGGTGCGGACGAGCGAGTCACCGGGATAGGCGTACTCAGCACCCTCGTTGTTCACCGCGACGGCAGCGGCGATCGCCCGGTTGAGGAACGTGCACGTCACCGTCTCCCCCGGACCTACCTCGAACGTCGCGATTCGATCCGCCGTATCGCCCGTGCTGTCGCTGTTCGTGCAGGCGACGCTGTCCAGCCGGAACCCGCTCTCGTGCTCCTGCGACGCGGTGTACGTGCCTGGCCTGACGTCATACGATCGCTGCGCCCCACCGGCCAGATTGAACGGCGGATCGCCGGGCAGGCTCGTGCTGAAGCCGAATTGCGTCAAGTCGCCGGCGGGCAGCGTCTGCGCTTTGACGACGAGCGCTCCGTCCTTCGTGTCCGTGAACGTGCAGGTGACCGTCTCACCGCTCGAGATGGTCGCGGTCGCTTTGCGCGCCGCCTGGTCGACCGGACTGCCGTCGCTGCACGACAGACCCGTGAGCTCCCACCCCGGCTTCAGGCCCTCGGTCACCGTATAGGTGCCGGGCGCGACGATGAACTCCTTGGTGGCGTCGTCTGACAGCGAGAAAGGGGTCGGACCCGCCGACGTATCGAAGTTGAAGGACGCGGAATCCCGGTGGGGAAGCGTCTGCTTTTCGACGATGAGCCTTGTGGCGGGCAGTCTGCTCTTGAACGTGCAGGTCGTGGCAACCCCCGGCTTGACCTCGATCGTCTTGCTCATCGAGAGCCGGGTGGCCCCTCGGTCTCTCGGAAGCACGTTGTCTGCCTCCACGCACTGCACGTCGTAGAGCTCCCAGCCGTTGGTCGGCTCCTCGGTCACCGTGTAGAAGCCGGGAACGGCGTCGCGTCCCTTTTGCTGGTTGTCGATCAGCGAGAAGCGCTTGAAGCTCGGCACGTTCGTGTTGAAGATGAACGGCGTCGACGTGTGGGGAGGCGGCGTCTCCTTCGCGATGATGATCCTCCCCTGACGGGTGTTCGTGAAGGTGCAGAGGATGTGCTCGCCGGCCTCGACGTTCAGCGTCGCGGTGCCGGCCGCGAGGGAGGTCGTCGTGTTCGCCGCGCCGGACTCCTGGCATGCGACGCTCGTGAGGTTGTAGCCCGAGGCGGTCATGAAATTCGGGTCGTAGGTCCCCAAGGTGCTCTCGGTGATCGTGTAGCTGCCGGGTTGCACGTCGCTGATCGCCTGCGACTTGCTCGGGTTGAGCGTGAAGTCATTCGGGTTCGGGCCGGGGGTGCTTGTCGCAACCGCATCGAAATCGGCGCTGAAGCCAAAGGTCGTCCGTGTGTCTGGCATGCCGAGGTTCACGATCTCCGCGATGACGGTCACGCGCCCGCAGTCGCTGGCGACCGTGCAACCGGCTGCACGAGCCGGCGAGCTGACGAGTGTGGCGAAGATCGCAGCCAGCGTCAGCGCGGCGGCGGCAAACGATAGGGGTCTGCGGCGGCGGGCGGCTGTCGCGACGCCACTCATGCCAGGGGCTTTCTCCATGTCTGGCGACCAACGGCTCGCCCCGTTGCGTGCGTGAGCCGGTGTACCACCGTCTGGACGAAGGTTGTACGCGCGAGGCATTGCGCGTCAGAACCGACTTTCTCGCGGCGATTTGCGCCATCATGTGCGCGCAAGTGGCCCGCGTCCTGGTCTTCGTGCTCGCGACTCTTGCCGTGCTCGCGTTCGCGGACACGGCGCTGGCCGCTGACGCGCCGGGCCCGGTCAGGCTGGCAAACGGCTGGGAGTACAAGCTCGATCCCGCCGACGAGGGCCTGGCGCGCAACTGGCAAAGCGGCGCGCGCGGGGGCATCTGGGATGCCGTCAGCGTCCCTCACGTCTTCGACTCCCGACCCGATCCGAAGGCGTTCTACGGGTCGGTGGGCTGGTATCGGCTGGCCTTCAGGGGTCCCAAGACGCCCACGAGCTGGTGGATTCGCTTTGAGCAGGTCCGGAGAGTGGCGCGCGTGTGGCTCAACGGGCGCCAGATCGGCACGCACAGCGGCCCCTATACGCCGTTCGAGCTGCCGGCGACCGGCCTGGTGGCCGGGCAGCCGAACATCCTCGTCGTGCGCGTCGACTACCGCCGCGCTCCGCAGCTGCGCGAGGGCTGGTGGAACTGGGGCGGCATCACGCGACCTGTTTCGCTGGTCGCGCGCGGGCCGCTCGTCATGCACGACGCGGGCCTGCTTCCACGGCGCCATTGCGACGGCGGCGATTGCCGTTGGAGCGTGCTCGTGGACGGCTGGCTGGAGAACACGAGCGATCGTGCGCAGCAGCCGTCGGTCGCCGTCACGCTGACGTCGCCGGACGGGGTGACGTCGACGGGCAGCGCCAAGCCGCGCCGGCTGCGCCCCGGCGAACGCGTGCGGCTGACGTTTTCTGTCCGCGTCAACGGTGATCCGCAGCTGTGGTCACCCGACGCGCCGCAGCTCTACGACGCGACCGTCAAGACGCGCGTCGGTGCGAAGGTCGTGCAGGTCGATCGCCCGCGCATCGGCCTGCGGACGGTCACCGTCGTCAATGGGATGCTGCGACTCAACGACCGGGTCCTCGACCTCCGCGGCGCGTCCGTCCAGGAGGATGCTCCGGGCCGCGGACCGGCGCTGACCGGAGCCGACGTCGAGAACATGATCGACGAGCTCAAGGCGCTCGGGGCGAACGTCACGCGCGCGCACTACCTGCTGGACTCGCGACTGCTCAACCGCTTCGACGAGGAGGGCATCCTGGTCTGGAACCAGGCGCCGGTGTACCACCGCGACGCGCAGCTCAAGACGCCGGCGCAGCGCTCGAACGAGCTCGCGGTCGTCCGCGAGACGATCCTCGCCGCGCGCAACCACCCGTCGGTGATCGTCACCTCGGTCGCCAACGAGCTGACCTCCCAGCCTGACAAGCAGCGAACGAGCCGGGTCTGGATGCAGAACGCGGCGGCGCTGGCGCGCAACCTCGACCGCACGCGACCGGTGGCCATCGACATCCTCTCCTACCCCGGCGTCGCGCGACAGCGGACCTACAACGCCTTCGACACGCTCGGCATCAACTCGTACTACGGCTGGTATGACGGGAAGGTCAACCGTTCAACGGCGGACCTCGACGATCTCGCGCCCTACCTGCGCGCGATGCGCGACAAGTACCCAGGCAAGGCGCTCGTGATGACGGAGTTCGGCGCGGAGGCGACGGATCCGGGCCCGGCGAACAGCAAGCAGACCTACGCCTTCCAGCAGAACTATCTCAAGCGCAACCTCGACATCGTCGACCGCCTCGGCTTCATGGGCGGCGCGATCTACTGGACGACGCGCGAGTTCGCCGTCAAGCCCCACTGGGACGGCGGCGGGCACCCGGCGACACGCGACTCGATCCACAACAAGGGCCTGATCGCATACGACGGCAAGATCAAGCCGGCGTTCACGACCGCGCAGGACGCCTTCAGAGCGACGGCGCTGTATCGCGACGACCCCGAGGCGGTCGCCCGCGCGCAGCTGTCGGAGCCGTACTCGTTCATCCTGCGAACGTTGCTGCTCATCTTCGGGCTGGGGCTCGTCTTCGGTCTGCTGGCACTCGACGCCTTGTGCCTGCGCGACATCTGGCGCGCCCTGCGGCGCGAGCCGGCAGAGGTCGTCGCGCTGCGCCGCGTGGCGTAGCTGGCCGGCTACGGCGTGAACTTGACGGTGATGACGTCGCCGTCGGCCATCGCGTAGTCGCGCCCTTCCAGGCGCAGCGTGCCGCGGTCGCGGGCGCCGGCGTAGCCGCCGGCGTCGACGAGCTGCTCCCAGCCGACGACCTCGGCACGGACGAAGCCGCGCTGGATGTCGGAGTGGATCTCGCCTGCCGCGTGCCAGGCGCTGAGACCGCGGCGCAGGTGCCAGGACTGCGCTGGCTTGTCCTCTCCAGCCGTGAAGAACGCGATCAGGTCCAGCAGCGAGAAGGCTCCACCCACGACGCGCTGCAGGCTTGACTCCGTCAGGCCGAGGTCGTCGCGCATCGCCGCCGCGTCCTCCTCCTCCAGCTCGGACAGCTCGGCTTCGATGCGACTTGAGATCGCGACGGCGACGGCGCCCTGCGCGGCCGCGTGCTCGGCGATCGCCGGCGGCACCTCGTCCTCGCCCTCGTTGACGTTGGCGACGAACAGGACGGGCTTGGCTGTGAGCGGGCTGAGGTCGCGCAGCGCGTTGGGCGCGTCCGCCGGCGGGGGGACACTGCGCGCCGGGCGACCGGACTGGAGCGCTGCGATGAGCTCGGAAAGCCAGGCCTCCTCCGCGACCGCGGCGCGGTCGCCCGAGCGCGCGCTGCGCACGACGCGATCGTGGCGGCGCTCGGCCTGCTCGAGGTCGGCGTAGACGAGCTCGGTCTCGATCGTCTCGATGTCGGCCGGCGGGTCCACCCGTCCCTCCGGATGGACGACGCTCGGATCGGTGTGCGCGCGGACGAC
>DASVPU010000110.1:0-1546 GCA_036389475.1 Solirubrobacteraceae bacterium | reverse complement strand
CGGGGCTGTCCGACGCCGATAGGGCCGCGGCCGCGAAGCGGTTCACCGTGACCGCCCGCTATGAGTGGATGTTCTGGGACATGGGCTGGCGACAGGAGACCTGGCCGGTCTGATGTGAGCACGACTACCATCGCCGCGTGTGTCCTACACGGTGAGGATCCGCGTTGGCCCGAAGGTCACTCGGCTGCGGGCCAAGTCCCTCCAGGAGGCGATCGACCTGCTCGAGCAGGAGATGAGCTCGCTGGGCGCCAGTGCCCAGCGACGGCCCGTCAAGGCGCTGACGCGCGAATACGCTCCCGAGGCGCAGGTCGCGGCACGCGGTGAGCTGTCGGGGCCAAGTCGCTTGCTGCCGACCATGCGCGCCGGCGCGGACGTGCGCGGCGACGGGTCGGTGCAGGTCTACAGCGGCCGGATCAAACGAGAGCCGATCGAGCCGCGACGCGGAGAGACGGCGTTCGACGCCCTTCGCCGCGCGCTGAGCGACTGACCGGGCCAGAGCGTCGGGGCTGCCGGACGGCCGGCTTCTCTGGCGTATCTCGGACGGGCTTGGCTCTCGCGCCTGAGCAGCGGTTACTACGCGCGCCCGCTCGGGGCGATGGGCGCCATCATCCGCAACCGATCACCTACTGTAAGGGGCGACCAAGATCGCAACAGTGAACCGTTTCAGATCGCGACGGTCAGCCTCATGTCGACGCGCGGACGACACAGATCTACGTCGTTCATCGGGGGCAGTCACGTTGCGGCGCTCTGATCGCGTGGGGGAGGTCCGTCAGGGGCCTGACGGACCCGGCCCTGGTCCTCTGTGGGCCTGCTACAGGTGTTCAACCAGGTGGGCGACGATGATCAGTAGCGCGGCAAAGACGAAGCCCACGAAGGCCTTGACCACGTCCTCCTCGCGCCCCGGGCGCGGCGGTGCTGGCGGTTGTTGTCGCTCCAGGGCTGGCACGTCTGGCGGGCTTGTAAGAACAATGATGTCTAGCTCACTGACGGAGAGTGCTTCGAGGAGCGTGCGTCGGATGACGAGCCCGACGGCATCGGGCTCATGCGGGATTTCGAACACGGCGATCTGGCAGCCATGAGCGTCGAGATCTGCCTGAATTCGCTTGTTGATCGGCGAGCGCTGGAGAACGTCGGTCCAGCGGATCTCATCGGACGTGTAGAACAGGAACGTGTCAGCCGGGGCGATGAGCGTCGCCGTGGCGCGTCTGACCTTTGTCGGTGAGTAGCCGGTGATGGCTTTGGTGAAGCGCACGCGCAAGCTGAACTCCAGCGCGCGCTGGTCGCTGTATCCGCGGGCATGCAGGTTGCGCTCGTCGCACGGCCCGTCACGTCGCTCCAGCAGCGGGATGGCCTGCGCCCCAGGTCCTGGCGCGACATCGAGCGTGACGTCGATCAGCGTGTCCGGATCGGCCTGCGCGACGAGGCGAAGGCGGCGAAAGAATGAGGGGCCTGCTCCCATCTCGACTCCTTGGGGTGGGGCGACGGTGGCGTTCAGTAAAGCAGGTGTAAGGTAAGAGTCCTATACAAGTCCGATTCAAGTCGCTCC
>DASVPU010000109.1:0-13168 GCA_036389475.1 Solirubrobacteraceae bacterium | reverse complement strand
GTCCACGCTCCACTCGTCCTCTCGGTGAGGCCGCCCATCAGCAGCATGTTCAGCCCGCGCGGGACGATGAAGACCATGTCCTGCTCGGTCAAGCCTCGGGATGCGAAACAGTGGACTTCGTCGATCTTCGGCATGTGGCTGGCGTCGTTGATCGCTCGCACGAGCGCGCCGCGCAGCGGGACATCGCTGTCCGTGGGTCTGGGCACCGACCCAGGCCGTTGTTGACGATCGCGTCGGCGCGAAACTCGGCGCGCAGCCGATCCTCTTGCTCGGATAGCCGGCCGTCGATGCGCCGCTGGGTGATCGTCACGCCGGCTGCCTGGACCTGCCGGCGCAGCCAGCCCATGTAGTGGTCGTTGTCGATCATCGGCGCGAGGTGCGCGTAGGCGTCGACGCCGGCCCGGGCAAGACAGAGCGCGCTGGTGAGGCCGCTGACGCCGGCGACGACGACGAGAACACGATCGGATGGGCGGGAACGTAATGGATCGTGCTCATGGCGTCGTCAGCCCCCACGAACGCGGGATTGGCGTACACGGGTGCAAGCGCAAGATCTCAGTGACAGAAATAGCCTGCGTACATTGGCTGGCCAGGTGGATACGGCTAGCCACCTCAATCGCTCGCTGTGTGAGTGCGTTACCTATGGACGGTCCAGACCGGCGCGGGGTACGGTTGAAAGCCTCAGCCGTCAGGGCGCAGGTGTAGGACGGTTACGCCGTAGCGCTCCGCCAGGCGTTCGGCGACGAGGGAGCGATGGCATGCCTCGGGATCGCGCTCGACGCACAGGAGCGCGCTCGCCGCGCCGTCGGGAAGCTCCGCGACGACCGCGCCGAGATCGGCGCGGTCGAGGATCTCGTGGACGTAGCGCTTGCGGTACTCCGCATCCAGCGTTGCACGGGAGCGCTTGCCGACGCCGAGCCGGTCGTCTGCGGCGTATTGAAGCTGGCGCAGTTCCGTTGTTGGTGCGAGCTCCTTGTGGTGGCGGTAGGCGAGCCCGGCCTCCGTGAGCGCCGCCTGAAGGCGCCGCGCGTTTGCCCATGAGTACTGGCCGCCGCGCACACCGCGGCGCTGGCGCACGTCGATGACCAAGCGCACGCTCGCATCGCGCAGCGCGTCGAGGAAGGCTGGAAGCGTCCAGCCGTAGACGCCGATCGTCGCCACCGTTCGGTCATGCACGGCGCATTCCGGTAGCACCGAACCGGCCCCGCGCAAGCCCCCAGTGGTCATCTTTCGACTGACGGGGGTGTCCTATTCGGGTAGCGGCCGTGAAGCCGCTTGTGCGCGAGCTCAGCAAGCCAGCGAGTCTCGTGCCGTCAGCTCCCCTCAGCGCAACGCTGGACGCGCTTGCGCCGTTTGCGGGTGGCCCCAGTCACCTACGACCGGGATCTGGACGATGCGCAGCCGCCGGCGGCCAGCACCACCATCGTCGTGGCGCTGCCCCTCGGCGGCCAGGGCCATCCGGCCGCGCGTCACATGCCGGTACGACGAACCAACCACCAGCTACTACAGCGGCCGTGTCGGGGCTGTCGGAGGGCGCTTGCCCGGAACCATCTCACCGGCATCCGATGCCTCGCTCGCCCCTGCGGCCTCGCCGACGATCCGCCTGCGGGATCTCGCCGGCGGCGCCTTCTCGGCGTCTGGGTCAGGCGCGACCGGATCGGTCCTGCGTGCGCCGGCGATGTTCACGGCGACCGAGATCCGCGCGACCGACAGTACGGCGCCGAGCGCCATGAGCGTCGCTCCGGCCAGCGCGAGCCAGAGACCCGTGTCCGCGTCGCCGCCGAGTGCGAGCGGCGGCGGGTTGATGAGCTCGACGACCACGACGGCGAGCGCTACGCCGGCAGGGCCGAGGAGCCACGCGCCGGACCGTTGCTGAGTGAAGTTCATCCGCCCGGCAACGGCAAGAAGCGCGACGACCGCTGTTGCCATGAGAACGAGGTCCCACGTCTCGAAGACCGTCCAGGCGTCGAGACCCGGCTTGTACCAGTGCAAGAAGAGGCTGACGAAGAGCAGCAGCGCCCCGCCTCCCAGCAGCAGCGGGCCCGCGTCGACGTTGCGCATGTCGTCGCTTGTCATCCGATGGCGCGTCTCGGAGTGGCTCTCTCGGTGTCGAGCACTACGAGTTCCATGATTGCAGCAGCGCGCGCGGCGCTCGCCGGTTCACGACGCGGCCGACAGCGCCGCCGCGACCGCAAAGCCAAGCGTCGCGATCAGCCCCGCGGCGCGTCCGCCGCCCTTGCGCGCCTCCGGGATCATCGAGTCGATGAGCATCACGATCAGCGCGCCCGCCGCGAACCCGTCGATGGCGCCGCGCACCTCACCCGTCGCCGCGGCCGCGGCCAGATCGCCGAGCACTGTTGCGGCGGCGCAGCAGGTCGCAACGGCTGCCCACAGGAGCAGGATGCCTCGCCGGTCGGTGCCTGCGGCACGCATGTCGCGCGCCGAGCCGATCGATTCTGGGAGGTTCGAGACGAAGATCGCGACGAGCAGGCCAAGGCCTACGGTCGTGCCGCCAGCGAGCCCGATACCGAGCACGAGCTGCTCGGGGATGCCATCGAGGAACGCCCCCAGCGCGAGCCCGACGCCGGCGTTCCCGGCGCCGGAGCCCGAGCCCATCCGCCGCTCCAGCACGCCGTCGGCCGTCCAGTACGTGATCGCGCCGAGGGCCAGACCAAGCGACGTCCAGCCCAGCCCGCCGACCTTCAGCCCCTCCTCGGCGAGTTCGAAGCTCACCGCGCTGATCAGCGCTCCGGCGCCGAACGCCAGCACGAGCGCAACCTGCCGCGCCGACCAGTCGCGCGCGAACGCCAGCGCAGCGCCGATGACGAGCGAGCTCGCAGCCAGCGAGCCCCAGCCGATAGCGCGCAGTACCTCGTCCACATGCCCACAACAGCACGTCCACCGGTCATACCAGACGATCCCCGAGCCGCCTCGGTGCACACAACCGCGTCTACGCTTGTAGGAGATGGGCATCGACGAGCGCATCGATCGGATAGGCCGCCACCCGTTTCGCGCGAGGTTTCGCCTTCGCGGTCGCGATCGCGCCTTCGTCCAGCTGCGTGGCATGACCGCCGTGAGAGTTCATGCGCAGGATCTTTTCGCCAAGCGCGTGGCTCCAGCCGAGCCGCACAAGGACGGCCGCCAGACGCCCTACCGCGGTCATCCCGTCTTCGTCGCGCAGCACGCGACCGCGACCTGCTGCCGAACCTGCCTCGAACGCTGGCACGAGATCCCGAAGGGCCGCGAGCTGGATCCCCACGAGCAGGCCTACGCGGTTGACGTCATCTGTCGCTGGATCGAGGGCGAGGTCGCCGAAGATGGCTGAGGATCATCGCGAGCTCCTGCGCGGCGGCATCGACCTCGGCGGGACGAAGATCCAGACCGTCGTCGTCGACCACGCGTACAAGGTCCTCGGCAAGGCGCGCACGGCCACGCCCACCACGGGTGGCCCGCAGGACGTGGCCGCGGCGATGGCGCGAGCGATGCGTGACGCGGCGCGCGAGGCCGGCGTCCAGACGAGCGGGCTCGCGTGCGTCGGCGTCGGCTCCCCGGGGGCGGTCGACGCCACGGCCGGCACGGTGACCAGCGCGAGAAATCTCCCCAACTGGAACGGCAGCTATCCGCTCGGCCGCGAGCTCGCCAAGCTGCTCGACGCACCGATCGCGCTCGGCAACGACGTGCAGGTTGCGACCGATGCGGAGGCCCAGCTCGGCGCGGGGCGCGCGTACAGCTCGATGCTCGGCGTCTTCTGGGGCACCGGCGTCGGCGGCGGGATCGTCCTCGACGGCCGACCGTGGCTGGGTCAGGGCGGCGCGGGCGAGATCGGCCACGTCGTCGTGAAGGTCGACGGCGCGATCTGTCCCTGCGGCAGAAGGGGCTGCATGGAGGCCTACGCCGGGCGCAACGCGCTCGAGCACAAGGCGCGCGACCTGCACTCCAAGGGCGAATCGACCGACCTGTTCAAGATCGCCAAGAAGCGCGGCCGCGAGCGCCTCACCAGCGGCGTCTGGGCCGCGGCACTCGAACGCAAGGACCCGCTCGCGACGAAGCTGATCGACCGGGCCGTCGAGATGCTCGGCGCCGGAGTTGCGTCGGTCGTGAACGTGCTCGATGTCGAGGTCGTCATCCTCGGCGGCGGACTCGGTGTCCGTCTCGGCCAACCGTTCGCCGACCGGATCGCCGCAGCGATGCTGCCGCACCTCTTCCACGACTACCGCCCGCCGCCGGTCCTCGTCGCCGCCCTCGGCGATCTCGGCGGGGCGATCGGCGCGAGCCTGCTCAAACCCGACGAGGAGTAGCTTGCGGCGGCAGACGTTCAGTGCGGGTGCGGCCAGACGGCCTGCTGGGCCGCCCGCAACTCGTCGTCAGGGCTGAACTCGAACGGCGTGGCGTGCAGCGTCGTCGGGTCGGTCTCGATCCCCCGAGCGGCGAGCTGCTCGGCGATCCGCTGCCAGGCTTGCAGCCGCAGCCCGGAGGGAGGCTGGCGCAGCCTCAGCGACATCTGAACGGACAGCTCCAGCGCCGCGAGCTTCGTGCGCTCGCAGCGCACCTGCGTCGACGCCGGCTGCGGATCGAGAACCCGTTCGCCGCCGTCGGTCAGCGCGTACAGGCGCAGGTCGACGATCGCGAAGTCGCGATCCTGCTCCTCATGATTCAGCGAAGCGACCGCGCCGACCTTGCGGATCGACGGCTCGTTGGTGTCCGGCATCGGCCATCACGGTAATGGCGTGCGCTTGCGCGTGCGTGCTCGCCCATCCTTGCGCCGCGCAGACACGCCGTCGTCGGGCCCGGGTTCGGCAACGGGCTCAGCTTCGGCAGGGGGCTTGGGCTTGGCGTCTGCCCCGGCCTGCGCGTCAGGCTCCGTCTTGGGGACGGGCTTGGTGTCGGCGACGCGCTTGGCGCTGGGGAGGGGCTTGGTGGCGGCGCTGGGCTTGCTGTCGGCGACGGGTTTCGGCTTGGCGACGGGCTTGGTCTCCGCCTCGGCATCGGGCTCCGCCGCGGTGTCAGGCTCGTCACCGGTGCTCGAGCGCCGGTGCGCCCGCCAGTGGTCGAGCAGGATCTGGATCGTGCCGCCGGCGGGGATCGCGACGAGTGCCCCGACGACGCCCGCGACCTCCGCGCCGATGAGCACCGAGATGAGGATCGCCAGCGGCGAGAGCTTCACGGTACGGCCGTAGATGATCGGCTGCAGCAGGTGGTTCTCGACCTGCTGATAGACGACGAAGAACGCGAGCACGATGATCCCGGCGGTCACCGAATGACTGAGCGCGACGAGCGTGACCACCGTCGCCGCGAGCGTCGCGCCCGCGAGCGGAATGAGGTCGAGGATCGCGACGAGCAGCCCCAGCGCCAGCGCGAAGGGCACGCCGAGCACCAATAGGACGATCGCGGTGATGCTGCCGGCGATGACGCTGATGAGCAGGTTGCCCGTGACGTAGCGCCCCACCAAGAGGTAGATGTCGTCGGCGATCGAGCGCCACGTCGGCCGTAACCGGGCGGGCAGAATCTCGATCGTGCGATCGACCCAGCGCGAACCCTCGAGCAGCATGAACAGCGTGAGGAACGTGATCGTCACGATGCCGGCGACGAAGACGGCGACGCTGCGACCGACATCCAGCGCGGCAGTCGCCCCACCGGCGAGCGTCTTGGAGCCGTTGCCCTTGACGGCATCCTGCACGCGCTCCACGACGCGGTACTTCTCCTCTAGAAAGCCGAGCGGCCCACGGCCGGCCGTCAGTTGCTGCACGTAGCCGGGAACCGCGTCGATGAAGTCGCTGACCTGCTGGATCAACGTCGGGATGATCAGCGCCCCGGCGCCGGCGACCAACGCGGTCATCAGCAGGTAGACCATCGCGACGGACGCGCCGCGGCGGCGCAGGCCCAGACGTTGCAGCCGGTCCACCGCCGGGTTGAGCGCCATCGCCAGCAGAATGGACACGAGGATCCAGATGAGCACGCGCTCGGACACGAGCGCCACCTCGACGAAGATCACGACGGCCAGCACGCACAGCGCGACCATGAAGACCGTCCGCGCCCGCACGGTAACGACGGTCTCGGAAACGACGTCCTCGTGAGCAGGTCGGTTCAGCGGCGATCGCAACGAGCCCGCTGTACCCAAAACAAGGGCATCTGAGCCGGACATATAGGGTTCCTCGCCCGGAAGGGCCGGGAAGGATCCCGCCCGCATTCCGAAGAGACAGAGAAATACCTAGGAAGGACAACCCCGCGCATGCCCGTACGTGTTGGAATCAACGGCTTCGGTCGCATTGGCCGAAACGTGTTCCGTGCCGCCCAAGCGGCAAACGCTGATATCGAGTGGGTCGCAGTCAACGACCTGACGGACAACGAGACGCTGGCGCACCTGCTGCGCTACGACTCGATCCTCGGACCGTACCCCGGCACGGTAGAGCTTTCGGACAACGGCCTCGTCGTCGACGGCAAGGAGATCATCGTCCACGAGGAGCGCGATCCCGAGGCTTTGCCGTGGGGCGAGCTCGGCGTCGACGTCGTTCTGGAGTCGACCGGCTTCTTCACCAAGCGCGACGAAGCCGCCAAGCACCTCGCCGCCGGCGCAAAGAAGGTCATCATCTCCGCCCCCGCCAGTGACGAAGACGTCACGGTCGTCCTTGGAGTGAACTTCGATCAGTACGACCCCAAGTCGCATGACGTGATCTCAAACGCGTCCTGCACGACGAACTGCCTGGCGCCGTTTGCCAAGGTGGTCCACGAGGCGGTCGGGATCGAGCATGGCCTGATGACGACGATCCACGCTTACACGGCCGACCAGAATCTGCAGGACGGTCCGCATCGCGACCTGCGCCGCGCCCGCGCCGCGGCGATCAACCTCGTCCCGACCTCGACCGGCGCGGCCAAGGCCGTCGGTCTCGTGCTGCCCGAGCTCAACGGTCGCCTGCACGGCTTCGCGGTGCGAGCGCCGGTGTCGACGGGCTCGCTCGTCGACCTCACGTTCGTCTCCGCCCGCCCGACGAGCGTCGAAGAGGTCAACGGCGCATTTGCCGAGGCCGCCGGCGCTGAGCTGGAAGGCATCCTTCAGTACACCGAGGACCCGATCGTCTCAAGCGACATCGTCGGCAATCCGCATTCGTCGATCGTCGACGGCCAGCTCACCGCCGTCATGCAGGAGACGCTGGTGAAGGTCGTCAGCTGGTATGACAACGAGTGGGGCTACTCCAACCGCTGCGTGGACGTGCTGCAGAAGGTGCTTACGTAGTGCGGACGATCGACGGCCTCGGCGACATCGACGGTGAGCGGGTCTTCGTCCGCGTCGACTTCAACGTTCCCGTCTTGAAGGGCAAGGTGCGCGACGACGCACGCATGCGCCGCGCGTTGCCGACGCTCATGGAGCTGCGCGAGCGCGGCGCGAATCTGCTGCTCGTGTCCCACCTCGGCCGGCCCAAGGAGCGCGAGCCGGAGTTCTCGCTGGCGCCGGTGGCCGAGCGGACGAGCAAGCTCCTGCACACCGACGTCCCGCTCGCCCCGGACCTCGACAACGTCCCCGACGGCGAGGTCGTGATGCTCGAGAACATCCGCTACGAGCCGGGCGAGACGGAGAACGATCCGGAGCTCGCCAAGCGGTTGGCGGCGTTCGCCGACTACTACGTCAACGACGCCTTCGGCACCTCGCATCGCGCGCACGCGTCGACGGCGGGAGTCGTGCCGCTGGTCGAGCACTCGTCGGCGGGGCTGCTGTTTCAGAGCGAGGTCGACACGATCCGCCTGATCATGAACCACCCTCAGCGCCCCTTCCTGGCGATCGTCGGTGGCGCAAAGGTGACCGACAAGATCGCGGTCATCGACAAGTTTTTGGATATCGCCGACGCGGTCCTGCTCGGCGGCGCGATGGCGACCCCGTTCCTGCGCGTTCTCGGGCACAGCACCGGCGACTCGCTGTGCGAGGAGGACGGGCTTGAGCACGCTCGCCGCGCGCTCGAGCACGACGACTATCCCAACGGCAAGCTGCGCCTGCCGGTCGATCTCGTCATCGCCGACGCTCTCCAGGAAGGCTCGGAGGTCCAGATCATCCAGGGCGTCGAGGTACCCGACGGCTGGATGCAACTCGACATCGGCTCCAAGACGCGCACCGAGTACGTCGCGGAGATCCGCAAGGCGCGGACGGTGTTCTGGAACGGGCCGATCGGCGCGTTCGAGTTCAAGCCGTTCGCGGCGGGCTCGCTGGCGATCGGCCAAGCGATGGCACAGACGGATGCTGTGACAGTCGTCGGCGGCGGGGACTCCGGCGCGGCGCTGGCCGAGTTCGGACTCGCGCACAGCGTGACCCACCTCTCCACAGGCGGCGGCGCCGCACTGAAGCTCATCGAAGGCTCGAGCTTGCCGGGGCTGGAAGCCCTTTCCACGTAGGGTTCGACACACGATGACGCGAACCCCGTTCATCGCCGGCAACTGGAAGATGCACAAGACGGTGGCGGAGGCCGAGGAGTACATCCAGGCCCTGCTGCCGCGCGTCTCGTCGGTTGACGGGGTGGACGTCGCGATCTGCGTGCCGTATATCGACCTGCAGGCGATGGTGGACTCGACGCGCGGCTCGCGCGTCGAGGTCTTCGCGCAGAACATGCACGAGGCGCCGCACGGACCGTACACGGGCGAGATCTCGGCGCCGATGCTGACCGAGATCGACGTTCACGGCGTGGTCCTCGGCCACTCCGAGCGGCGCCAGTACTACAACGAGACCGATCGCGCCCTGTCGCACAAGGTGCTCGCAGCCCTCAACAACGGCCTCAAGCCGATCCTCTGCGTCGGCGAGAGCGAGGAGGAGCGCGAGCGCGGGGACACCGAGCGCAGGCTGCGCCACCAGGTCCAGGAGGGTTTGGAGCGCCTGAGCAAGGAGCAGATCGCCGAGGTCACCGTCGCCTACGAGCCGATCTGGGCGATCGGGACGGGTGTCGTCGCAACCCCCGAGCAGGCGCAGGAAGCGATCGCGTTCGTGCGCGCGCTCATCGGCGACAAGGCGCCGGCCGCGGCTGCGCTCGCGCGCGTCCTGTACGGCGGCTCGGTGTCGCCCGACAGCGCCGCCGAGATCCTTGCATTACCCGATGTGGACGGCGCCCTCGTCGGGGGCGCATCGCTGGACGCCGATACGTTCGCGCAGATCGTCGACGCCGCAGTCGCTCTCGCGGCCTCGTGAACGGATTCCCGTCGGCCTGCATCGTCGTCCTCGACGGATGGGGTGTGGCCCCCGATGGTCCCGGCAATGCGGTCGCGCAGGCCCAGACGCCGTTCTTCGACGCGCTCTGCGCGCGCTACCCGCACACGACGCTGACGGCGAGCGGGGAGGCCGTCGGCCTGCCCGACGGGCAGATGGGCAACTCCGAGGTCGGCCACCTGAACCTCGGCGCCGGCGCCGTCATCAAGCAGGACCTCACGCTCATCGACGAGGCTGCGGCACAGCCTGACTTCGGCGGCAACGAGGTTCTGCTGGCGGCACTGCGCGGCGCTCCGCGGGTGCACCTCATCGGGCTCGTCTCCGACGGCGGAGTGCATTCGAGCATCGATCACGTGCGCACCATGATCGAGATGGCTGCTCGCGAGGGGGTCGAGGATCTCGCCATCCACGCGTTCACCGATGGGCGCGACACGCTGCCGACGTCGGGTGCGCAGAGCCTGGCGACGCTGGAGGGGTGGTGTGCGCAAGCGAGTCAGACGGGGCAGACCCGCGCCCGCGTCGCGAGCGTCGTCGGGCGCTACTTCGCGATGGACCGCGACGCGCGCTGGGATCGCGTGCAGCGGGCCTACGACCTGCTCGTCCATGGGATCGCGGACCACGTGGCGCAGACCGGTGCGTCCGCCGCTCTGCACGCATACGAGCGCGGCGAGACCGACGAGTTCATCACGCCGACGCGGGTGGGGGAGGAGGCTACGATTCGCCCCGACGACTCGGTCATCGCCTTCAACTTCCGGCCCGATCGCATGCGCGAGATCAGCGCCGCCCTCGCCGAGCCGACGTGCGCCACGATCGACCGCCACGGCGCCCCTGCCGTGCAGCGCTACACGACGCTGACCGACTACGGCGGAACCAGCGGCTCGCCCGCGGTGGCGTTTCACTCCCAGCGGCCGAGCGTGACGCTGCCGCGCGTCATCGCCGCCACCGGCGGACGCCAGCTGCACGTGGCCGAGACGGAGAAGTACCCGCACGTGACGTACTTCTTCGGTGGCGGCGAGGAGCGCCCGCAGGAGGGCGAGCAGCGCGAGCTGGTCCCCTCGCCGCGCGACGTGCCGACTTACGACTTCAAGCCGGAGATGAGCGCGCCCGAGGCGGCCGAGGCGTTCGTCAACGCGTGGCACGCGGAGGACTTCGCGTTCGCGATCATCAACTTCGCCAATCCCGACATGGTCGGGCACACGGGCGTCATCCCGGCCGCGGTGCGAGCGATCGAGACCGTCGACGCGTGCCTGCGCAGGGTCGTCGAGGCTGTCCACGCCAGCGGCGGCGCGTGCATCGTCACGGCCGACCACGGCAACGCCGACCAGATGCTCGAGCCCGACGGCTCGCCGAACACGGCGCACTCGCTGAATCCCGTGCCGTTCGTGGTCACCGTCGAGGGCGCGCGGGTAGACCCCCGCGGCGGGGTGCTGGCGGATGTCGCTCCGACGGCGCTGGAGCTGCTCGGCATCCCGCAGCCGGCGCAGATGACCGGGCGTTCGCTGCTGCTCGCGTCGTCGTGACCGCGGTTGCCGCAGCTGCGGCGGTGTTTCTCGGCGCCGCACTGCAATCGGCCACCGGCTTCGGCTTCGCGCTGGTGTGCGCACCGGTCCTGTTCGCGATCCTGGGGCCGCGCGAAGCGGTGACGGCGGGCGTGCTGCTGGGGTTGGAGCTCAGCCTGCTGACGCTCGCGACCGAGGGACGCCGTCCGCGGGCCCTGACCGGCGAGGCCGTCGCGCTCGTGGCCTGGTCGCTGCCGGGGCTCGCCGTGGGAGCGATCGCGTTGCGCGAGTTGCCAGACCGGCTGCTGTCGGCGCTCGTCGCGCTGGCTGTGCTGGCCGCGCTCGTGCTGCGGATGCGGTTCAACGGCCGCACTCGTGCGGGCGGGCGCCGGCGCTGGCAGCCGGCCCTCGCGGGCGTCGCCAGCGGCGCGTTGAGCACGTCGACGTCGCTGAGCGGGCCGCCGCTCGTCTTCTACCTGCTCGGCCGCGGCGCAGCTCCAGATCAGATGCGAGACACGCTTGCCGCGATCTTCGTCGCGCTCGCGCTGCTCAGCGCGCCGGCGCTCGTGGTCACGGGCACCTTTCAAATGCCGGACGGGGTTTGGGCGCTCTTGGCGGCGGCCGCCGCCGGCCAGGTACTCGGCCGGAGCGCCTTCGCATGGCTCGGCGATCGCTACGAACGGGCGGTGCTCGTCGTTCTTGCGATCACCGCGCTCGTGGCACTCGGCTCGAGCGCGGTGTGAGGCCCGTGGCTAGAGGTCCTTGGGACGTTGCTCGGTCTGGCGCTCGGCTGCCATCGCCTTGACCGCTCCGTTGGTCTGCGGCGCGCGAACGCTCCCCTCCCCGGTGCCCTGTGGCGGCGGCGCGTCCGGAACCTCCGCGCCCCAGCCGTCGAACCGGCAGGCATGGGTGTAGCCGGTCTTGACCATGAACGTCACCCAGTCGTTGAGCATCTCCAGCGACGTGGTCGAGCGCTTCGTGCGGCCGCGGACGATCCAGCGCTTGCGAAGGCCCGTGCCGCGCTCGGCGCGTGCGGTGGCCGAGAACGTCGTCTTCTCGCGCAGGAAGCTCGTAAGCCCCTTCGCCTCCGCCTTTCCCTTCGCCGTGAACCCGAAGTCGATGATGAGCAGCGTCCTCTCGTCCACGCCGCGCCCCTGCAGCGCGGCCCACGTCTGCGGGTTCATCTGCAGCTGGTTGTCAAGCAGCGCTTGGAACTGGGGGTTGAGGTCGACCACGGCGTCTACAGGCTAGCCGCAGGCGCCGAGTTTCACCGCGCGGGACGCGCGCCCACAGCGACGCATCGAACCGCAGGTTGGTTGTGTACGCAACAACAACAGGCTATGTTGTATACATGGCGACGACGAGCCAGCCACAACCGCTGCGGCTGCTCACGCCGCCCGAGTTGCGTGCATGGCGCGGCATGTTGCGGGTCCACGCGGCGCTTGCCAAAGCGCTCGACGCTCAGCTCGAAGCCGCGCACGGCCTGCAGCTCAGCTCCTACGAGGTTCTCATGTACCTCGCCGACGCGGAAGACGAGCGCATGCGCATGTGCGACCTCGCCTCCTCGATCCTGCTCAGCCGCAGCGGATTGACGCGGCTCGTCGACCGCCTCCAGCGCGAGGGCCTGCTCGAGCGCATCGCCTGCGACGACGACGCCCGCGGCGCATTTGCGAAGCTGACTCCGGCGGGCCGCGAGAAGCTGCGCGCCGCCCGCGCCACGCACCTCGCGGGCGTGCGCGCGATGTTCCTCGAACTGTTCTCGGCGGAGGAGCTCGAAGCGCTCGGCGAGGCTTGGGATCGGGTGCTCACGCGATCGGGCTTCGGCTGCTGCAGGATCTAAGTCGCGTAGACGTAGATTTCTGCCCCGAAAACTTGACATTGCCAGACTGAGGTTTTATAACTTCCGCAAGTCAGTTCAGAGATTGCAGGAGGTAGACACATGGCACTGGTACGTTGGAACCCCGCCCGCGAGCTCGATGCGCTCCAGGGCGAGATGAACCGGCTCTTCTCGTCGTTCTTCGATACGCCGACGAGCGCCGGCAACGCCAACGGCATTACCCGCCGCTGGATCCCCGCGATGGACCTCGTCGAGACGGATGAGCACTTCGTCCTCAAGGCGGACCTGCCGGGGATGACGGAATCCGACATCACCCTCGAGGTCGAGAACAACGTCCTCACGCTCGCCGGTGAGCGCAAGACCGAGCACGAGACCAAGGCTGAGGGCTACTACCGCATCGAGCGTGCCAGCGGCGCCTTCTCGCGCTCGCTCACGCTGCCCGAGGGCATCGAGCCCGAGGCGGTGACGGCGACGTTCGACAGCGGCGTGCTCGAGGTTCGCATCCCCAAGCCTGCCAACACGCAGCCGCGGCGCGTGCAGATCGGCGTCGGCGGCGCCGAGCCCCGGACGATCGAAGCCGACTCGTAGGCCTGGATCGGTCCGATCCCGCGGCATCTCGCCGGCGGGACTCATGAGCGTTGTCTCGCGGCGCCG
>DASVPU010000108.1:0-3183 GCA_036389475.1 Solirubrobacteraceae bacterium | reverse complement strand
CCCGACAGCGACGGCCGGTGCGCGAGCCGCGGGAGGATGCCCTCGCGGCTCTGCGCTCCCGCCGAGCTGACCGAGACGCGCTCGACCACGTGCTTGGTGAGATCACGGACGAACACGTCCAGCGCGTGGTTGGTGTCCACGCGAACCAGGTTCGACGCCGCGGAGACGAACGCCACGGCGGGGCCATCGGCCGAGATCGCCGGCAAACCCGAGGCGCGATGCGCCTGGGCGCCACCGGCACCGACCGAGACACGCACGGTCTTGCCTGCCACACGGTCGCGAACGAAGACGTCCGGCTTGCCGTTGGTGTCCGCGGACACGAGGTTCGACGCGACCGAGGTGAACGCCACTAGCGTCCGTCGCTGGAGATCGCCGGCTGATCGGAGCCGTGCGCGCTGCGCCGCGCCTGCTCACCACCTGTGGCGATCGACACGCGCTCGGTACGGCCCGTCCCGCGATCGCGGACGAAGACATCGACCGAGTGGTTCGTGTCACCGGCGACGAGATCGTCGGCAGAGGATGTGAACGCGACATAGCGACCGTCAGCGGACACCGCCGCGTTGTCGCTTGCGCCGCGCGCCACCGAGGCTGTCGCCCCGGCGCCCGACAACGCCATCGCCCCGGTGCTCGCCCAGACGACCAGCCGCTTGGCGCCCATGATCTTCCCCTCGCGTCGATTAGCGCGACCCTCCCCACGCCCGCGAGCAACCTACCTGGACTTCACCGACGCGTGGGGATCGTCTCCGGACCGGAAGGTTGCGTTCGGGTGCCTGCCCTAAGATCGTGGCGTCATCGGCCGCGGCGACCGATGCCTCGATAATCGGAAGACGTCCAGGTAGGGGGATGAGTGTCAACGCTACGGTTTCTGTCTGATTGGTCACACGAGCGCGATGGTGAGCTGCGCGTGGGACAGCCGCTGCGCATCGAGTACGACCCGGCCCGGCTTCCGCAATGCCGAGCCAGCTACCGCGGCCAGGATGCCTGGAACATCGCCGGCTACGTGCGCGTTCATCCCAGCCTCGAGCTCGAGTCCGTCGCGTTGAAGTCGGGGGCAGCCGAGATCGAAGTGCCCGAGGATGCCACCCGGCTGGAGTTGTGGTTTAGCAACACCGACAACACCGGCTGCAGCGCCTGGGACAGCCGCTACGGCCAGAACTACTGGTTCGACGTAGCCGCCGCGTAACGCGACCGACCCGAGGAGTGGCTGTGCCAACGACGGTGGACATCCCCGAGTACGAGGTGCGCAAGCGCGTCACGCTCGATCCGGCGCGCACCGCGCTAGTGATCATCGACATGCAAAACGACTTCGTGCGCGACGAGGGCACGCTGCAGGTCAAGGACGCCCCGGCGACCGTGCCGGCGATCAGCCACCTGCTCGAGCTGGCACGCGAGAGCGGGATGCGCGTCGTCTTCAGCAAGGACACGCACGACGCGGGCGATCCGGAGTTCGACATCTGGCCGGCGCACGCCCTGCGCGGCACATGGGGCTGGGAGATGATCGACGAGCTCGCCCCGCGCGAGGGAGAGCTGGTCGTGCAGAAGGTGCGCTACGACGCCTTCTACGGGACCGAGCTCGATCACATGCTCAGCCTGTGGGACGTCAAGACGATCGTGCTGTGCGGCACGGTCGCGAACATCTGCGTGCACTACACCGCCGCGAGCGCGGCGCTGCGCTGGTACGACGTCGTGATCCCGAAGGACGCCGTCTCGGCGGTCGAGCGCTGCGACCTGGAGTTCTCGCTGCGCCAGACGTCATGGCTGTTTCAGGGCACGATCACGACGAGTCAGGGCGTCGTGGCCCGCAAGCGCCGCGCGGCCCGGGCGGCGGCGAAGGCTTGATCCGTCGACGCGCGCCCCGGGCGGCGTACGCTTCGCGTCGCGACAGGTGACCAGGGGGCGGCGCTAGCTGGCTGAGTTGACTTCGACCGAGGACGATGTCGCGTGGGCGAGGCAGCGCAGCCGGACCGATGAGCATCTGCTCACGCTGGTCGTGTCGCTGCGCTGGTTCGGTTCGCTAGGTACTTTCGCGCAGCGAGGACGTCCGGGCCGCGGTCGTCGATCACGTCCGCCGCTGCTTGGAGCTTGAGGACGAAACGGGCCCGCTGTGCGGGACGTCGACGGCGAAGCGTCACCGGACGTTGGTGCGTGAGCGCTTGGGCGTGGTCTGTGATCCGCAGCGAGCGCGGGCGGTTGCGGCGGCCGCGATCGCGGCGGCGGCGCTGTCAAAATCATCCGCCGGATCTGATCGACGTCGCATTGGAGTGCTCGTCAAGTCCTTGTTGGACTGCCCAGGTTCGCGACGCTCGACGAGCTCGCGGCCCGGATCGGTCACGACGTCAACAGCGCGATGTTCGAGCGTGTCGGCGCCCGGATCGCGCTGTGCGACCGGATCGCTTTTGAGGAGCTGCTCGATGTCGACGGGCCGCGCTCTTAAGTCAAGTCGCGGCCATGCGCCCTATGGTTCACTGATGGTCGCGCCGAAAAGCGCCGTCACCCGTCGGCGCTTTGTGCGTGATGCTGGGATGGCCACGGTCGCGGCGAGCGGTCTGCTGGCGTCGCCTGCGAGCGGCGTTTGGCGTACGTCGCGCCGCCGCCGATCGACCGTGGCGGTGTTCGGCGGTGGCATCGCTGGACTGACGGCTGCGCACGTGCTCGCCGAGCGCGGCCTTGACGTCACCGTCTACGAGCGCCGCGCATGGGGCGGCAAGGCGCGCAGCACGGACGCGGCCTCAAGCGCAGCCGGGCGCAGACGCGCGCTTCCCGGCGAGCACGGATTCCGCGTCTTCTTTGGCTTCTACGTCAACAACCCCGACACGTTTCGGCGGATCCCGTTTGGCTCCAGCCCCAATGGCGTGTTTGACAACCTAACCGTGGTCCCGCAGTTGTCGTTCGCGCGCGATGGCAAGCGCCAGATCATCCTCCCGGCCGACCTTGGGTCCTCGCGTGCCTACACACCCGCGCTGATCCACGAGACGCTGGTGGCTGCCGCCCTTCAGCTGCATCTGCCCGCCGATGCGGCGGCGTACTTCGCCGATCGCGTCGTCGTGTACCTGTCGAGCTGCGACGCCCGCCGAATCGGGCAGTGGGACGAGACTGCGTGGTCGTCGTTTATCCGCACCGATCGCTGGCCTGGTGACTACAGCGATGTGCTCGGCGAGGCCTTCACTCATGTCCTACAGGCGT
>DASVPU010000107.1:0-2737 GCA_036389475.1 Solirubrobacteraceae bacterium | reverse complement strand
AGGTTGGTCATATACAGCAAGAACGCGACGAGGTCACCGATCGAGGTGGCACCGCTGCCTGCGCGTAGCCCGCCGACCAGCAGCACGATCAGAAAGGCCCCGTTGACCGCGACCTCGATGCATGGTCCGACGGCCGCCTCGAATTTCGCCATTCGCACCCCGGCGGTCTGGGCGCGTCGCGCTTCGTCTGCGATACGGTCGCTCTCAACTTCCTCGGCCTGGCTGGCGCGGACGGTCCGGATCGCCCCTACGGCGCGCTCGAGGTCAGAGGTCATCGCGCCGATCGCCGTCTGGGCGGCATACGAGGATTTCCCGATGCTGCGCAGCACCGAGGCCATGCCCAGGCCGGCGATGGTCACGAATGCGGCGACGATCAGGAACAGCTGCCAGTCCAGCCAGATCATGAACGCGGCGGCACCGAGGACGACCACGCTGCCGGCCACCAGCTGGCTGACGCCCTCGGCGACGACGAGGCGCAGGGCCGAGCTGTCAGTGCTCGCGCGCGAGAGGAGATCTCCGACTCGGTGGCTGTCGTAGATTCCCATCCGCAGGCGCAGCAGGTGCTCGACCAGGCTGAGGCGCACTCCTAAGACGATCCGTTCGCCGGTGCGCATGAGCAGGTAGCGCGCGAGCGTCTTGATGAGCGCTTGGGCGATGAACAGCCCGGCCAGCAGGGCGATCGCCGACCAGTCGACCGGACCGGCGCGCGCTGCGTCGATCAGGTCCTTCACCACGAGCGGCTGGACCATCGCGACGGCGGCGCCCGCCAACGTCAGCGCGATGGCAGTCAGCATCCAGCGCCGGTGCCCGCGCACCATCCGCAGGATGGCGCAAAGTCTGCCCTCGCCATGCCCGGTGCGGCCACCGGCAAGGGCCCGGGCGCTCATGGCGTCGCGGGCGGGACCGTGATCAGCGTGCGGAAGTAGCCGGGCGGTAGATCCTCGCCGACAGGTGCCCCGTCGGCCTCCACCCAGGCGTGCGCGGCAAACGGCGGAAGGACCCGTGCGCCCACGCACCACGTCGGCCACATCCCGCGCGCGCGGCACAGCAGGACCACGGCGACTGACCGGCGAAGGCAGCCTTCGCGCCCGGCGCATGGAAGGCTGACCGTCACGACGGCGTCGCGCATGGCGCTCGCCAACTCCACGGTCGCTGGCCGGGCGCCGCGGCGCAGCCACGTCAGAATCTGCCGAATCCGCGCCGGTGACTGGCGCACTAGCAGCGCGGCGAGCAGCGACGTCACTCGGACCTCGTAGCGCAGCCTGACCGGCACGCCGCGCGGACGATGCACGATGCTCTGAATGGCCGTCATGACGTGATCAGCCCAGCTGTACTCAGCGCGCTGATCAATTCAGCGACGTCGGTCGCCGCGTCGCGCTGGTCAAGGCGGTACTCATCGGCGAGCGCTCGGGCGGCTTGTTCTTGCGTCTGGCCGCCCAGCAACGCGCGCAACACCAGCGCGCCAGTGGGATTCAGATTCCAGTATGAGCCACCGCGCTCGTCAAGCAGCACGGATCCATACTCAGTGTCGGTAACGACGATGTTGGTCTGCAGCCTGATGCTCATCCTCATGTTCCTATGTTCGTTGGCCGTATGTCTCCAGTGACCGCAGCCACTTCTCGCAGCCTGCCGTGGGATCAAAGACCCCCGGATGGTGTCCGCGGGGTATGGGTCGCGTACAGAACGCGCGAAGGCGATCGACGTCGATCAGGCCCAGGTGGCCCAGCCTGGAGTCCTCGGTCAACGCGACGAGCTGGTCAGCGTGCTTGCGCAGGCCCAGTTGGTGAGCTACCGACCACTCGGACTTCGTTTCGCGTCGCAGCGACACGTCGGGCACAACGCCGCGCATCGCCTCGACGATCAGCGGCTTGTATCGCCACGGCGTCAGGCGCTCGTGCGGCCGCACGGCGAGGCCGACCTGCACGACCTGATCGTCGTAAAACGGTGAAGCGGTCGGCACGCCAATTCGACGCGCGATCTGATCGTACTGTCGTGCACCGCGGGCCCCGGCGCGCAGCGACTCAAGATCGAAGTGCAGCCCGCGGTCGGCGCTCAGCGGCTGCGCGTCGGCGACTTCGCCACCGATCAGCCCGGCCACCATCTCCACTGCCGCGCCGCTGACCCACGGCGCGAACCGCGGCGCGCAGCCCCAGTCAAGCATCGGGGTGTTCATCGCCGGCGTCGGGGCGCTCAAGGTCCGCGCCGCACTGGCAAGCCAGTCCGCGTACGTGCCGCGGTCCAGTAGCTGGCGGATCACCTGCCCCGTGGACCAGCGATGCTTGACGCGAAATCCCCGCACGTGGCTGATGGCGCTCAGCGGCCGCGTTCTGACCATGCGATGCAGGTGCGCGAACGCCCCATGCAGCAGCTCATCGCCACCAAAGCCGTTGAGGTGAACGGCCGACGCGCTGTGCACGACGCGCTGCATCATCCATGCAAAGCGCGGCCGGTCGGGCTCGGTTGCGCACGGCTCGTCAAAGACGTCATCGAGGTTCAGAAGGTCCTCGTAGAACAGCGGCAGGCGATCGGCGGGCACGACCTCGTGATGCACGGAACCAACCGCTGCGATGCTCCGCCGCGCCCACGCGAGGTCATCGTCGCGCGGGTCTGGGCTCGCAGCCGTGAACGCGGTAAGCGATGCACCCTGGCGAGCCGCAATGGCACAGACCGCGGTCGAGTCAAGGCCCGCCAGATCGCAGCTCACCCCGACGCCGGATCGAAGCCGCGCGCCGACGGC
>DASVPU010000106.1:0-4514 GCA_036389475.1 Solirubrobacteraceae bacterium | reverse complement strand
GCGACTTGCCCGATCCGCTGCGCCCCACCACGGCGACGAGCGCGCCGGCCGGTATGACGAGCTCGATGCCGGCGAGCAGCGACCGACCGCCGGCGCGCGCGGTGACGCCGCGGAACTCGACGAGCCCGCGCCCCGGCGGAGCCGGTGCCGTGCCGTATTTCACCGGCGGCTCATCGAGGATCTCGGCCACACGGGTCGCCGCCGCCCGCGAGCGCACGAGCCGCGTCATCCCCGTGACTGCCCCACCTATCCCGCTCGCCAGCAGCACGTACTGACTCGCGGCTATGAGCTCACCGGGGCTGATCTGACTGCGCGCGAGCAGCGCGCCGGCGACCGCGAGGACCGCGATCTCCAGCAGCGAGACGAGCACCAGGTCCTGCGCCGTGATCCGCATCTGCGCGCGCCACATCGCAATGCCGTGACGGTGCAGCTCCGGCACCGGCCCGAGGACGCGCTGCGCCTCCCGTTCAGTTGTGCCGGCGGCAGCGATCGTTCGGGCTCCGGCGAGCGCGTCGACGAGCCGGCCCGCGATCGTTCCCTGGATGGCCAGATAGCGTGTCGCGATCTGCGACGCGTCGCGGACAAACACGCGCAACGCCAGCACGAAGACGGGCATCCCCGCGACGAACGTCACGCACAGCCCGGGGTCGATCACCGCCAGCGCCACGATGCCGCCGAGCGCCGGCACAAGGCTGGCGACGCTGCGCACGACATCGGGCGCGACACGTCCCGCCTCCGCGGTGTTGCCGGCGAGCCGGGCCGAGATCTCGCCCGCCGGTAGGCGGCGAACTGGCCTGCTGCCGAGCATGAGCAGGTGCGCCATCAATCCGTGGCGCAGGCGCGCCGTCGAGCGCGCGGTCGCCGCGCCTGCCGCAAAATCATCGAGTGCGTCGCATGCCACGAATACCGCGATGAGCACGCCGCAGATCACGACCCAGATGCCGGCGGAGCGGCCGTCAAGCACGGCGTCCACGGCGCCGCCGACGATCGCTGGCAGCGCAAGCGCAGCGGCGGCCGTCGCCAGACCCATTAGCGCAACGACGCCGACCCACGCGCCGCCCGCGCGGGCGATGCTCACGAGCAGGCGATCGACCTGCCGGCGCGTGACGATCTGCGTCACGTCTGCCGCTTCGCTTCTTTACCGCTCATCCGCACACCTCCGTTAGGTTGTGTTCCGTCATTGCGGTGGGTCGCTCGGTCCGCGCCACCGGATGCCCCCGGACCAGCCGCTCCTCCAAGGAAGCGGCTGGCCGCGACCCAGCCAGTCTGGGCTTAGTGGGAGCTTTGGGGCTTTCAGCAGCGGCAGAGGACGCTACAGAGAATTACCTGCTTGCTGGCTCCGCTGGGCTTGCCAGCTGCTTCGCTGTCGTAAGACGGTGCCTGCAGCGCCTGCAGATCGAGAATCGCCATGTGTTCTTTCACCTCCCTTCTACTGTGGTGAGTACACGTTCGGAACCTCGCTCGGCGCCTAGCAACACCGGGAGGAACGGAAGTCCGACGGGCTCGTCGTGCAGCGCGGCGCCCAGCGCGAGCAGCACGCCTGCCGTGCCGGTCGCCAGGTCCATCGAGAGCCGCAGCAGCTGCTCCCCGGGAAATGCGAGGTGACCTTTGTACGTCATGGCGTGCCACGCCAGCCGGCGGATGTGCGACGCGACGACGCGATCCTGCGTAACGGTTGTCGGCGGGTGCGCGCGGCTGAGGCAGAGGATCATTCCCGCCCGGCCCCAGAAGAGGCCCGGCTCGCTGTAAAACGAGCACTCGGCGGTCCTGCGGATCGCGGCGGCCGCGGCAGAGAACCGCTCGTCCGCGCGGTGAGCGAGGTAGTCGGCGAGCACGAGGCCGATGCCGACGCTCCCGTCGGCGAGATACGGCATCGTCCGCCAGCCCTCGTTGACGTCCATCGCGCCCTCGTCGCGCAGGACGCAGCGCCGCAGGTCCTGGCGCAGCGCGGTCCGGGCGTAGTCGAGCAGCGCCGGGTCGCGGAAGTGCTCGTACAGGCGCAGGAAGAGCAGCGCGGGCCCGGACGAGCCGCGTACGAGGCCGGCGTGCGGATGGTCTCCGCCGCTGAGCTTGGCGACGCTGTCCTCGTCACCGAGCCGGTCGGCGACGACCTCGGCGATCTGCACGGCCTGGCGCCACAGCGCCGGCTCACCGGTCTGGGTCGCGAAGTGCGCGCAGTTCAGGCCGATGCCGGCCAGACCCGTGTAGAGATCGAGGCCGAGGCGCTCGAAGTTGCCGTCAAGCTCGTCCGTGCAAGCGCTGAGCAGCGCGAGCGCCTCACTACGGCGACCCAGGTGATCAAGCGTATACGCGACGCCGTGTAATCCGTCGTAGAACCCGATCCGCGTGCCCGGCGGAGGGCTCATCGCCCGCTCGACGAGCCATTCCTCGTACTGCGGATACCTCCCCGCGCCGGTGATATCAAGGGCGTAGAGCACGCCGGCGGCCCCGTAGGCCAGGTTCAGGCCGCCCATGTCGAACTGCTTCGGATCCCCCGGAAAGAGCCGGTCGTCGCGCTGCGGCGTGGCGGCGGACACGATCGCCCGCGCCATCGACTCGCGTGCAAGGACCCATCCGACCGGGTTGGGCTCGAGCCGTGACGGGCTCACAACTGGACCGTTGGATGAGGTAGACGCCCGGCGCGCATCTGTGATCACCCGTACTGCGTCGGCGAGGAACTCACCCGGAACCGCCGGGAACAGCTTGGCGATCTCGTCGGCGAGCTGGCTTGCCTTGGCCGGTTCCAGCGCGATCAGCTGCGTGAGCGGCAGGAACATGAACAGCCGCAAGCAGGCCAGCGCGTAGCCGTCGATGGCGAAGCCGACGACCCCGGACGGCGAGGCGAAGCCAGGGTCGGCGAGCGTCGGACGGAGCCGCTCGCTGACGTGCGAGGCGATCTCGAGGTCGATCAGCACGATCCGACCGTCGTCCTCGACGAGCACGTTGGACGGGTGCAGGTCGCCGAGGACGATCCCGCGCTCGTGCACCGCGGCGACCGCATCCTCCACGCGCTCGCAAACCGCGACGACCCATGAGCTGAACTCGTCGATCGCCGCCGCGTCGGGGTCGGCGATGATCAACGGGTAGCGCTCGACGAGGAGCTTGGTCAACGGCTGCCCCGCGACAAAATCCATGACGAGGAAGTGGTGTCCGCCGGCGATGAAGTAGTCGCGTACCGCGGGTGCGAGATCCAGCCCGGCCAACTGCTCCAACACGTCACGCTCACGACGCAGACGGGCAACCGCGTCGCGCTCGTCGCGCGCCAGCCCGGCGTGCGGCCGCGCCTCCTTGAGGACGACCTGCTCACCGCTGCGCGTGTCGACGCCGGCATAAACGCCACCGCCATTGGAAAAGTGCAGCACGCGGTCAACGCGATAGGGCAGATCCTCCATCGTGGCGCTGTTGCGCGCGGTCAGGTGGGGGCCGAGGCACGCCGGCAGCACGACGCCGGACGGCGGCTGGAAAAAGGCACCGCGACGATCGGGAACGAGCTCGCCGTCGGCGTTCTCTATGGCCGCTTCCAGCTCGCCTTTCGGGCCCACGCAGAAGCGCGCCGTGAAACCGCCGTAGCGCACGTACAGCGGGCCTTGACCCCAGCGCAGGTCGCTGAGGATGTACGGACTCTCATGACCATCGAGCACAGGGCCAAGCTCGTTGAGTATCCGCTCAAACTGCTGCTCGTCGACCGGGAAGATCGTCACGAACTTGCCGCTGTAGCCGCGCGCGGCGTACTTCATGTTGCGCAGGAACAGCAGCTGCCGACTGGGGATGAACTTAAACGCGATCCGCTCACGGACGCAGTACTCCCAGATCGTTTCGACGATCTGCTCAGCGTTATCGAGACAGGCGGACGCGTGGATCTTCCAGCCTTGCGACGGAAGGCGAAGCCCCTCGGGCGTGTACACCAGCCAGTCGTCCATCCGACTGGCCCGCCACCCATTGGGAACCTCCCGGCCCGCGATCGCAAACGGCTCGTCCTCGACCGCCGCAACAGTCACCGAGTCATAGAACACGGCATCGGTCAGACAGAACAGCTCATAGCTTTTGTCCACTTCGTGGCCCCTCACTTGATCCGGGGCGCTAAAAAGCAGACATCGCCCGCGGCGACAAGCCGCGCTCGATGTCATTCCCCGTGACTTGATTGGGCAATGCGCACGGTCAAAAAGACCGTCCCGCAACTGTCATTGAAGCCGGACTGCGTCCGGTTTCCCGCCGCGCCTGTGGCACGACTGTCTCTGACCTTCCGTCGTCGCCTTTCTGCGCGACGCTTCCCCGTGACTTAGAGCGGCGAGCGTTAGATCGCCTGCTCCTCAGAGATACCGTCCACCGATCCCCTGAAAAACATAAAGATGGCAGGAAGGCGTTTCAGACCAGGGTTGACACCGAGCCACGGCAGCGCACCGTGTTTCGGTGTATGGTTTGCGTCTGACTCAGCGCCACAGATCTGGGTTTGATCAGACCGCATCTGGCAGGCTCTCCGGCTCTTCGAGGAGGAGCCCGTCATGCCCGAGCAA
>DASVPU010000105.1:0-7868 GCA_036389475.1 Solirubrobacteraceae bacterium | reverse complement strand
GCGGTTCAGCCAGCACTTCGGCGGCGCGCCGATCGTGGAGGTCTCGGGGCGCACGTATCCCGTCGAGGTGCGCTACAGCCCGCTCGTCGAGGAGGACGATCCCGTCGACGCGATCGGCGACTCCGCCGAGGAGCTTCTGCGCGACGGACCCGGCGACGTCCTCGTCTTCCTCAGCGGGGAGCGTGAGATCCGCGACACGGCCGAGGCGCTCGAGGGCCGCCTGCCCAAGGGCACGGAGATCCTGCCGCTCTACGCGCGCCTGTCGCCCGCCGAGCAGCAGCGCGTCTTCAAGTCCCATTCCGCGCGGCGCGTCGTGCTCGCCACGAACGTCGCCGAGACGTCGCTGACCGTGCCGGGGATCGGCTCGGTCGTCGATCCGGGCAGCGCGCGCATCAGCCGCTACAGCGCGCGGTTGAAGGTCCAGCGGCTGCCGATCGAGCCGGTCTCGCGAGCTTCGGCCGACCAGCGCAAGGGGCGCTGCGGGCGCACGTCGGATGGCATCTGCATCCGCCTCTACTCAGAGGAGGACTTCGCGGCGCGCCCCGCGTTCACCGACCCCGAGATCCTGCGCACGAGCCTCGCGTCGGTGATCTTGCAGATGGAGGCGCTCGGCCTCGGCGAGGTGGAGGACTTCCCGTTCCTCGACCCGCCCGATCGACGCCAGATCCGCGATGGCATGGCGCTCCTGCACGAGCTCGGCGCGATCGATCCCGCGGCGCAGCCGCGCAAGCGATTGACAGCGCTGGGCCGCCGGCTCGCGCAGCTCCCCGTCGACCCGCGGATGGGCCGGATGGTCCTGGAGGCCGACCGGCTCGGCTGCGCGGATGAGGTCATCGTCATCGCCGCCGCGCTCTCGATCCAGGACCCGCGCCTGCGCCCGGCAGAGCAACGCGCCGCCGCCGACCAGCAGCACGCGCGGTTTGCCGACGAGCGCTCGGACTTCCTCGCCTACCTCAACCTCTGGCGCTACCTGCGCGAACGCCAGCACGAGCTGTCGCGCAATCAGTTCCGCAAGAGCTGCCACGCGCAGTTCCTGCACTACATGCGCGTCCGCGAGTGGCAGGATCTGGCCGGCCAGCTGCGTCAGGCCGCGCGTTCGGTCGGCGTGACGATCAACCAGGAGCCCGCCGATCCGCAGCAGGTCCACATCGCGCTGCTGTCCGGCCTGCTGTCGCATGTCGGCGTGCGCGACGCGCGCCGGCGCGGCGAGTACGAGGGTGCCCGCGGCGCGCGCTTCGCCCTCTCGCCCGGCTCGGCGCTCGCGCGCAAGGCGCCGTCATGGGTCATGGTCGCCGAGCTCGTCGAGACAAGCCGCCTCTGGGGCCACACCGTCGCGCAGATCCAGCCGGCCTGGCTGGAGCCACTCGCAGGCCACCTGCTCAGCCGCACGTACTCCGAGCCTCGCTGGGACGCTCGCCGCGGATCCGTCGTCGCCACCGAGCGCGCAACCCTGTTCGGCCTGCCGGTCGTCGCCGGGCGGAAGGTCGCCTACGGGCCGATCGACCCGGTGCTCTCGCGCGAGCTGTTCATCCGCCGCGCGCTCGTCGAGGGCGACTGGTCCACGCGCCACCGCTTTGTCGCCGACAACGCGCGCCTGCTGGAGGAGGTCGAGGAGCTCGAGCACCGTGCGCGCCGGCGCGACATCGTCGTGGGCGAGCAGGCGCTGTTCGAGTTCTACGACGAGCGAATTCCTGCCGACGTCGTCTCCGCCGCGCACTTCGACCGCTGGTGGAAGCACGAGCGCGCTCGCGACCACCGGCGCTTGCACTTCACGCGGGAGCTGCTCGTGGACAGCGACGCGCTGGGTGCGCTGGACGGCGCCGCGCTGCCCGACAGCTGGCGCCAGGGCGAGCTGACGCTGGCGCTCAGCTACCGCTTCGAGCCGGGCTCGGATGGCGACGGCGTGACCGTTCACATTCCCCTCAACGCGCTTGCCCGCCTGCGCTCCGAGGGGTTTGACTGGCTCGTGCCCGGCCTGCGAGTGGAGCTCGTGACCGCGCTGATCCGGTCGCTGCCCAAGGATCTGCGCCGCCCGCTGGTGCCGATCCCGGAGTTGGCGGCCGAGGTCGTGGCGAGCCTGAACCCGCGCCGCGGCGCGCTCGTCGACGCGGTTGCGCGCGAGCTCGAGCGCTTGCGCGGGGTGCGCGTCCCGGCGAACGCATGGGACCTGTCGCGGCTGCCCGCGCACCTGCGGATGACGTTTCGCGTCGAGGACGGAGACGGCGGGCTGCTCGCGCAGGGGCACGATCTCGACATCCTCCGCGCGGCCGTCCGCCCGCGGCTGCGCGCCGAGCTGGCGGCCGCGACCGGCTCGCTGGAGCGCCACGGCCTGGCCGACTGGGATGGGATCGGCGAGCTGCCGCAGGTCGTGGCGCTGCCGGGCACAGGCGACGCCGTGCGGGGATATCCGGCGCTGGTAGACGAGGGCGAGCGCAGCGTCGGGGTGCGGGTGCTGGAGACGCCCGCTGCGCAGCGCACGGCGATGCACGCCGGAACGCGGCGGCTGCTGGCACTGACCGTGCCGTCGCCCCTGCGCTCGGTCGAGCGCGGACTGAGCAGCGCGGCGAGGCTGACGCTCGCCGGCGCCCCCCATGGCGGCGCGGCAGCGGCCCTCGACGACGCGGTCACCGCGGCGCTCGACGCGCTGATCGCGTCGGGCGGAGGACCGGCGTGGACCGCCGCCGGCTTCGCGGCGCTGCGCGAATACGTTGCGGGCCGGCTGGCGGACAGCGCCGCTCAGGTCGTCGCGCAGCTCGTCGAGATCCTCGATGCGGCGCGCGCGGTGCAGCTGCGCCTGGACGCGCTGCCCGCTGAGGCGTCGCTGCGCCCGGCCCGCCTCGACATCGCCGCGCAGATCGGCGGCCTCGTCTACCCGGGCTTCGTCGCGGCCGCCGGTACCGGTCGCCTGGCGGACATCGTGCGCTACCTGCGCGCCACGGCTCGCCGGCTGGATCGCCTGCCCGACGCCCCGGCGAGCGACCGCGACCGCATGGGCGTCGTCCATCAGCTCGAAGACGAGTACCGCCACCGCCGCGACACGTGGCCCGCCGATCAGCCGCTGACGGTGGAGCTGCTCGAGGTGCCTTGGATGCTCCAGGAGCTGCGCGTGAGTCACTTCGCCCAGGGATTGGGGGTGCGGGGGCAGGTGTCGGCCAAGCGGATCCGGCGGGCGCTGGCGGAGGCCCGATCCGCTCAGTGAGGCGCGGCGAGGCGGTACAGCACGTGGGGACGTAGGGCAGGGTCGCTGACGTTGGGGTGCTCGAAGTCGTGCGCGGCGTCGTGTCGCATGCCGAGGCGGCGCATGACCGCGATCGAGCGAGCGTTGTGTTGGGTGGTGAAGGAGACGAGCTCGTCGATGGCCAGCTCGTCGAAGGCAAAGGCCGCTGCGGCCTGCGCCGCTTCGGTTGCGAACCCGAATCCCCAGGCGGCTCGCGACAGGCGCCAGCCGATCTCGACCGCCGGCGTGAACGACGCCTCGAACGACGGGCGTGCGAGTCCTGTGAACCCGAGGAAGCGCGAGCTCGCGCGCTCCTGCAGTGCCCACAGTCCCCAGCCCTCGCGCTCGATGTGAGCATCGATCTTGTCGGCAAGCTGGTCGCTCTGCTGCCGCGTGAGCAGCGCCGGGAAGTAGCGCATCACTTCCGGATCGGCGTTCAGCGCGGCGAACGGCGCTCTGTCTCTCGGGTGCCAGCGGCGCAACAACAACCGCTGCGTCTGAAGCTCCGCCACCGCTCGAGTGTCTCACCGCTGGAGTGCGTTGTCGGCGTGCTGGCCGTCAGGCGATCGGCGGGGGCCTGCCGTCGGCGGTGGCGGCCAATGCCGGATCCCAACCGCACACCGCACATGCGTGGCGAAATGCGGAGCGGGCGAAGTCGAGCGCCGCTGCGTGGGGATCGCCGCTGGCCAGCGCATCGCCCCAGTCAAGGATGTATTCGCCGAGCGCCGCGTCCCAATGCGCGGCGTCGGGCGAGAGCGTCGCTGACGCGAACTCTTCTGGTGCGGGGTGAGCGTAGGCGTAGAAGGCCGCTTTGGAATAGCGCGCATCGCCCGGCCACCACCCGACGGCGACCTCCTGCGCATCCATCGCGTTGCGCATGATGAAGTCCTTCGACGGCGGGTCGGCGGGCAGGCCTGAGAACAGGTTTACGGCCACGTCGAACGACCCCCACCAGGCGTTGACCGGCGTCGAGCGGCCGCGATAGGGCGCGCGAAACGCCGCCATGACAAGCGCCGCTCGGGTCGCCCCGGCGAAGTACGTCGCAACCTGACCTGCGTCGTACGTCGCATGCTCGTCATCCTCGTCAAGGGGAGTGCTCCAGGTCGTCTCCTGCGGGGTCGGATCGATCGCGACCGGGCCTCCGAGGCTGAGAACCGCTGCCAGCAGCTCCCGCGTGACCTCGCCGACCGATCGGTCGGGGGTGAGCGCGAGGCGCTGCTCGCGTCCATCGCTGTGCTCGACCAGCGCCTCGTGCGTTCGCAGGTCAAGCGCGGCGACGAGTACGCCCGAGCCGTCGGGCGCGGGCAGCGCGAGCGTCTCCCATCCACGAGCGCTCAGCCGCAGCGCCGCGTGTTGCAGCTGCGGCTCGGGCGGCGCGAGCGCCACCGCCAGCTTTCCGAGCACCTGCGTGTGGCCATGCAGCGTGTCGCATGTCGCCGCCCACGCCTCGTACGTGGGTAGCGCGGGCCACTGTGAGGACATGTGCGAACGCTACCCGAAACTTGCCTGCTGCTGGCTCGGCAAAGGGCGCCGGGCGCCGGTCGTGTCGAATAGTGCTCGCATGCAGAGCACGAGACGACACGACCGCCGACCCGCTAGCCCTCGACGTCCCCAAGAGCAGCCTTGTAGAACTCGACGGCGGCGCGACAGCGCCTTACCGAGAGTTGCGGCACAAGCCGCGCGCCGCCAATGGGAGTGCTCACTTGACCACCCGGTAGCTGAGGTGGGTGACCAGGGGCGACTGAATTACAGAGGTGCCCTGAAGCTCGACCTCGTCGGCGCCGAGCCGATCGAACAGTCGCACGCCGCCGCCGAGGAGGATCGGGACGAGGTGGATCTGCAGTTCGTCGAGCAGCCCGGCCTTGAGGTACTGCTGGGCGACGTCCGCGCCGCCTCCCACAGCGACGTCCTTGTCGCCGGCTGCCGCACGAGCCTGTTCGAGCGCAGCCTCGACGCCGCCGGTCACGAACGTGAACGTGGTTGCGCCTTGCTTGGTCACCGGCTCCCGGGCGTGATGGGTGAGGATGAAGACCGGGTGCCCGAACGGCGGCTTGTCACCCCACCAGCCGTCAGCATTGGGGTCGCTCTCCCACGGCCCTTCCCCGCCGCTGAACATCCGCCGGCCCATCACCGTGGCACCGATGTTGCGCACCGATTCCTCGACGACGTCGGAGTCGGCGTTCTTCTCGCCGCCCCGGAGGCCGTGGCGCTCGCGCCAGCTCAAAGCCGCGAAGGCCCATTCGTGCAGCCCCTCGCCGCCCTGACCGAGCGGTTGCTCGAGCGTCTGGTCGGGCCCCGCGACGAAGCCGTCCAGCGACATCGAGATGTTCAAGATGAGCTTTGCCATCGTCCCTCCGCGTCTCGTGATCGGCTTCGGATTGTCGTATGTCGGGTAGGTCCAGGGGGCGCGCGCGCCGCGCATTGCCCTGGGGTGTGGCAAACCGAACCCCGAGACGCCTGCTAACCGCATCGTCGCCAAGCTGGCGCGGTGGCACGCTGTGCTTCACCAACCGACAAGAAGCGACTCTCGTGCGGACACCTCTCCTCCCGGTCCGCGACGATGAAAGCGCCTGAGTGTTCAGACTTGTGGCCGCCATTGACCAGGCGGTCGCGCGAGCCACCCACGTGCTGTCGCCAGAAGTTCCCTCGCAGGCCCCGCTTCTTCCACTCGTGGAAGAGCGGCGCGCGCTCAGCCTCAAGCGACTTCGCGCAGCAGATCTGCGTCGTTGGCCAGCGTCCGGCGCAGCGTCTTCTTCAGCCCGCCGTGGATCTGGCAGACGCGGCTCTCGGAGACCCCGAGGATCTCGCCGATCTCGCGCAAGGTGAGGTTCTTGACGTAGAGCAGCACGGCGACCTCACGCTCGCGGCGCGGAAGGGCCGCGAAGGCGCGGCGGAAGCGCTCCTTGGCATCGGTCTTCGTCGCCTCGTGCAGCGGATCCGGCGCGTCGCGATCGCCCGCGAGCACGTCGATGTGCTCGATGCTCGCGCCGTCGTGGGCGAGGATCAAGCTGTTCAGGGAGGTGACGTCGGAGGCGACGAGATCCTGCTGGCGGCGACGCAGCTGCGCGGACGTCATGCTCAGCGCGCCCGCGAGCTCTGGCTGGGACGGCGAGCGACCGTGGATCGCGCGAAACTCCGACTGGGCGCGGCGCATGTCCCGCTCCCAGCGCCGTAGCGAACGCGGCGCCCAATCGCTGCGCCGCAGTTCGTCGATGACCGCGCCGTGGATGCGCGTCCAGACGAACTGCTCGAGCGTCGCGCCCTTCTCCGGGCCGTAGCGGTCCAGCGACTTGATGAGCGCCTCCAAGCCGGCGGAGACGAGGTCGTCGACCTCGTAACTGGCCGGAAGCTCGGCGATCTTGCGGCCCACGATGAACTTGACGAGGGGCGCATACGTGAGCACGAGACGGTCGCGCAGCGCTGGGTCGCCGCTGCGGTGGTACTCGTGCCAGAGCGCCATGGCGTCGTCGGACTCCATCCAGCGACGAGGCGAGGCAGGCGCCGGCGCGGTCGTCCCTGTGGAGCCGGCGGTGCGCGAGCGGCGGCGATGGATGGCCATGACATCGTTATCGCGCCCGGCGGACAAAAGCACGAGCCCGCGGAGGAATTTCCGTTCGTGTCAGGACCAGATGGATAGGTTTGGGTCCCGGATGAGTAGGTTGCGGGCCTGTGTCATTCAGTGCGCTCGCGCTCTACGCCTTTGGCTAGCAACCGGTGTGTGCGCAAGGTCACACAAGACGTCACGTCGTGGGTCATAGGATCAACCGCTGTGGGATGTTCGCCGCGTACGCAGCGCAACACAGTCTTGGTCGCGCTCACGCTCGCCGCTATGGCGCTCACAGCGTCTGTGGCACAGGCCGAACCGGCGCCCTCGATTCACTGGAAGAGCTGCTACGGCCAGTTTGGGCCGTTTGAGTGCGCGACCGTTCCGGTCCCGCTCGACTACGACGGCCCGGACGGTGAGACGATCTCGATCGCCCTCACGCGGCTGCCGGCAAGCGACCCGTCCAAGCGAATCGGCTCGCTGTTCCTCAATCCGGGTGGTCCGGGCGCCTCGGGCGTCGACTACGTCGTCGGCGCAGGCCCGTTCCTCTACACACCGGAGGTCCGCGCGCGCTTCGATCTCGTCGGCTTCGACCCACGCGGGATCGCGCGCAGCGACGGCCTGCGCTGCTTCGGCACGCCAAAGCAGTGGGGCGTCCTCCTCCCGCCGTTCGCGTTTCCGACGACGCCGGATGAGGAGCGCCTCAAGGCCACGATCGACCGCTCGCTGATCGGCGCGTGCTCCAAGCATGCCCGCTCGATCATCGACCACATGTCGACGGCGAACGTAGCGCGCGACCTCGACGTCCTGCGCGGCGCGGTCGGCGACGAGAAGCTGTCCTACGCGGGACTGTCCTACGGCTCGTACCTCGGTGTGACGTACGCAAACCTCTTCCCCGACCACGTGCGGGCGCTGGTCGTCGACGGCGTGCTCGATCCGATCGCGTGGGCGACCGGCCGCGACAACGAGGCTACGACACTGCCGTTCTCGACGCGCCTGCGAAGCGACGCAGGAACACAGGCGACGCTCAAGGAGTTCTTCAGGCTGTGCGACGAGGCCGGTCCGGCCTGCGCGTTCTCGGGTGGATCGGAGGCACGCTTCGCAGCG
>DASVPU010000104.1:0-16982 GCA_036389475.1 Solirubrobacteraceae bacterium | reverse complement strand
AACCTCGTGGTCTTTCGCGAGCTGGAAGAGCGCAGGTGGTATCGCCAGCGCTGACTTCACCCCAAGGCGGGGTCAGCGCCGATCCAAGATCGCCAATGCGTTTGGCCATCTTCCACGGATGGGCGAATGCGTGGCGTGTTCACGGAACATGTGCAGGAGCCGCGAGACTCTTATCGGGCCAGGTGGCGCCGCGGCATCCGTCTACCGTTCGTCTCATATGACTCCGCCGAGCTACCGCGAGCGCCTGCGCGTCGAGGGCGCCGTCTTGGCGGGCGCCGGCGCAGTGGCGACCGCGGTGCTGCTCGTCGGCTTCGACGAGGCGAGCCGCCGCGCGGGTAGCACGGTGGCCCAGATCGCCGGCCTTGTCGTGCTGATCGCCGTGCTCGGGCCGCTGGCGGTGCGCCGCTGGATCGCCCGAGCGCAGCCTGTCGCGGAGGGCGCCGAGCTCACCGGTGAGCCGACGGCGCTGTGGTGGCCGGTGCTGGTCCTCGTGATCCTCGTGGCGCTCTTCGTCCTGCCCCGTGAGATTGGGGTGCGCGCTGCGGGTTGGGACGCCGGCTTGAGGATCACCCTCGGCTGCCTGGTCGTAGGTCTCGCGCAGGCGGTGCTGCTCGAGCGCCTCGTGGCGGCCGACGAGGCGCGAACCGGACGACGCTATGTGCGGCTGCCCGGGTCCCGTGCGTTGGGCGGCACAAAGTTGGGGTTCTTTTCAAACAGACGCGTGTAGATCTGTAAAACGACGCCCGGCAGCCTGCGGGCCGTGCGTCGGATGGGAGCAGAACGTGGCCAGGCGACTGTCGACTACGTCGCGCTGGTCGCCGTTGTCGTGCTGATCCTCGGTGCCGCCGCATCGGGCGTGGGCATCGGCGCGCCGGGGATCGCAAACGCCGTCCTCGGCCAGGTACACCGTGCGCTCTGCCTCGTCAGCGGCCGCGGCTGTCAGGTCCAGCGCGCGCTCCCGTGCGCGGTCGCGAGCACGCGCGACAGTCACCACTTTGCCGTCAACGTCCTGCTCATGCGCGTCGACAGGGATCGCTACGTGCTGCGCGAGCGCCTGTCGGACGGCACGATCCGGCTGACCGTCGCCGGGCGCAACGGCGCAGGGATCGAGGTCGGCGTCGGGCTGCGCCTGCAGGTGGAGAAGGACGGAAGGACCATCGGCGCTGTGGACGAGGCGCGTGCCGGCATCCAGGGCGTCTTCGGCCGCGGCCAGGTCTTCAGCGCCCAAAACGACCGCGAGGCGGACGCAATCATGCGCGCGATCCGCGGCGACGGCGGACAGGTGCCGCCGCCGAGCACAGTGTTCTACGAGGGCGGCTTGCGCGAGCTCGGCAGGTTCGGGCTCAGCTCGCTCGTCGCAGGTGTCGGGTTCGAAGGTGCTTCGGAGGTCGTCCTCGGCGTGCAAAAGGACGCCGACGGCCAGCTGACGATCGCTCTGAACTACGGCGCGTCTGCGAACGCGCTCGCGCACGCCCTCCGCAGCGGGCCGGCGGTGATCGGCGGCGAGCAGGTCGTCATGGGGCTGACGCTCGATCGCGAGGGCCGGCAGGTCGAGCTCTCGCTCTCGGGCGCCGCTGCGCCCGCGTCGGGCACGGTGCGTTTGAACAAGCTACGCCTGGTCGGTAGGCGCCGGGAGTTCACGGCCCGCGTCGATCTCACCGACCCTGGCGTCGCGGCCGCCTGGGCAGACTTTCGCCGCAGCCCGAAGAACATGCACGCGATCCGCGCGCTGGCCGAGCGGCTGCGCGCTCGGGCTCACGTGGACGTGCGCACGTACGGCACTCGCAGCTTGACGAGCGGAGCCGCGGGCGGCATCGGCGCGTTCTTCAAGCTCGGCGCCGAGAGGGAGGACACGGTCGAGCTGGCACGGCTTGAGTCGGCCGCGACGCGCCCGCCCGGCGGGCTGTGGGAGCCGCGGCTGGACTGCGTGCCGATGGAGGTATGAGAGTCCGATGCGCCGGCGGTGTCGATTGTGCATCGCGAAGACCCACGAACACGACCAGACGACGGCTTCATGTGCGAACATGCGTTCGCATGTCGCAGTACGTCGAGCTTCACGCCCACTCCGCCTACTCGTTTCTCGACGGCGCCTCCAGGCCCGAGGAGCTCGTCGCGGCGGCGTTGAACCGTGGCTACAGCGCGTACGCGCTCACCGACCACGATTCGCTGTCGGGCTCGATGGAGTTCGCGCAGGCTGCGAAGGGGCTCGGGTTGCGCGCGATTCACGGGGCGGAGGTGACGCTCGACGACGATCGTCACCTGACGCTGCTCGTCCGCGACGAAACCGGCTGGAGAAACCTCTGCCGGTTGCTGACGCGAGCCCACGCCCACACCCGCGACGGGCCGCAGCGCGATCGCATCGAGCCGGCGGCCTCGCTCGAGGACGTCGAGCGCCATCACGAGGGCTTGGTCTGCCTCAGCGGCTGCGCAACCAACGGGATCCGCGACGAGCCGACGATGCGCCGCCTGCTGAGCGTCTTCGGTCACGACGCCTTCCGCGTCGAGCTGCAACGCCCGCTCGCCCGCCACGACCGCGTGCTCAACCGCGGGCTCGCCGGGCTGGCGGCTCGGCTCGGCGTGCCGACGGTCGCGACCGGAAACGTCCACGCCCACACGCCCGAGCGTGCGCGGCTGCAGGATGCCTTCGTCGCGATTCGCCGGCACACGACGCTCGACGCCTCCGAGCCGCTGCGCCGCGGCAACCACGCCCACGTGCTCACGACGCCGCAGGCGATGATCGCCCGCTTCGTCGATCATCCCGAGGCGGTCGCCGAGACCGCCCGTCTGGCCGGCACGCTGCGGTTCGATCTCACGAGCGACCTCGGCTACCGCTATCCCGGCGCCGAGGACGCAACTGCGGGCCGCGTGCTGGCGCAAGTCTGCCAGGCGCGCTTCGACGAGCGCTACCCAGCCGGCAGCGAGCATCGCGACGAGGCGATCGTGCGCCTGGAGGAGGAGCTGCGTGTCATCGGCGACCTCGGCCTGTCCGGCTTCTTTGTCCTGCATCGCGACCTGCTCGAGCTCGCGCGCGAGGTGGCGGTGCAGGTACGGGGCCCCTCGACCGCCCGAGCGCTGTTGCCGCCGGGGCGCGGGCGCGGCTCGAGCGTCTCCTCGATCGTCTGCTACCTCACCGGCCTCAGCCACGTCGATCCGATCGCAAACAAGCTCCTGCTCGGGCGCTTCCTCAACGAGGACCTCACCGCGCTGCCCGACATCGACCTCGACTTCCCGCGCGACATCCGCGAGGTCCTCATCCCGCGGGTGCACGAGCGCTACGGGCGCGAGCGCTCGGCTCTGGTGGCCGCCTTCCCGACCTACCGCGCGCGCGGCGCGATCCGCGAGCTCGGCAAGGCGCTCGGGCTGGCGCCGGGGGAGATCGAGCGCGTCGCGCGCGGCAGCGAGGGCTGGTCCTCGCGCGAGGTCGACCGCGACATCGACACCGCGCTGGGCCCCGGCCGTCGGACGGGCCGCTGGGGGTGGCTCGCGCGCCTGGCCGAGGAGGCCTACGGCTTGCCGCGCCACCTCTCCCAGCACTCCGGCGGGATGATCGTCGCGACGCGCCCGCTCGTGGACTGCGTCCCGCTCGTTCCGGCCGCCATGGAGGGCCGCCAGCTCGCCCAGTGGGACAAGGACTCCTGCTCGGATGCAGGCTTTCTGAAGATCGACTTGCTCGGGCTGGGGATGCTCTCGGCGGTCGAGCGCTGCGTCGAGCACATCGCCGCGCGCCGCGGCGAGCGCATCGACCTGTCGCGGATCCCGTTCGACGATCCCGCGACCTACGAGTGCATCCAGAACGCCGAGACGACCGGCGTCTTTCAGATCGAGTCGCGCGCGCAGATGGGCTCGCTGCGACGCACGCGCCCGGAGAACCTCGACGACATCACGATCCAGGTCGCGATCGTGCGGCCGGGCCCGATCGTCGGCGGCGCGGTCAACCCGTACATCGAGCGCCGCCAGCGCCTGCGCGCCGATCCAGACTTTCAGGTGCCCTACCTGCATCCCTCGCTCGAGCCTCCGCTGCGCGACACGCTCGGCACGATCATCTTCCAGGACCAGGTGCTCGAGGTCGCGCAGGCGTTCGCCGGCTTCAGCGCAGGGGAGGCCGAAGGGCTGCGCCGGGCAATGAGTCGCAAGCGCTCGGCCGAGGCGATCGAGGCCCACCACCGGCGCTTCGTCGACGGCGCGATGGCCAAGCACTCAGACGTAACCGAGGCGCTTGCCGAAGAGGTCTTCACGATGGTCTCCGGCTTCTCGGGCTTCGGCTTTCCCAAGGCCCACGGCGCCGCCTTCGGCTTGCTCGCCTACCAGTCGACGTGGCTGCGCGTGCACTACGGACCGGAGTTTCTCTGCGCGCTGCTGGAGGAGCAGCCGATGGGCTTCTATCCCCCCGATGCGCTCGTCCACGAGGCACAGCGGCGCGGGATCGAGATCCACGCGCCCGATGTGAACGCCAGCCAGGTGGGCTGCACCGTCACGCCGCAGGGCGGGGTGCGGATCGGCCTTGGCTACGTGCTCGGCGCACGCGCCGACGAGGTGGCCGCGCTCGTCGCGGCGCGCCACGCAGGCGGGCCGTTTCGGTCGCTGGAGGATCTCGCCTCGCGCGCCGGCGCAGGCCGCCCCGCCTTGGAGCGCTTGGCCTGGTCGGGGGCCTGCGACGTCCTCGCCGGCGGAGATCGGCGCATCGCGCTGTGGCAGCTCGGCGTGACCGCGCCGGGACAGAGCGTTCGCGGGCAGCAGGGCGTTCAGCTCGCGCTGGCGCTCGACCTGCCCGCAGCGCCGCGACTGCGACCGCTGTCGGCCTGGGACGAGATGGTCGCCGACTACGCCACGACAGGGCTGACGGCATCGGCCCACCCGCTCGCGCTGCTGCGCGAGCGCTTGCGTTCCGAGGGCGCCGTCAGCGTCGGCGCGCTGGGGAGGCTTGGGCATGGGGCGCGCGTGCGCGTCGGCGGCCTCGTCATCGCCCGCCAGCGTCCGGGGACAGCCAAGGGCATCACGTTCATGCTGCTCGAGGACGAGGAGGAGACGGTCAACATCATCGTCTCGCCGCAGATCTACGAGCGCGACCGCCTGACGGTGCGCACCGAGCCGCTCGTGATCGTCGACGGCCGGCTGGAGCGCCACGCCTCGGCGGGCGGGGCGATCAACATCGTCGCGCGCGCGGTGCGGCGCTTGGAGGTCGGCGATCGGGTGGCCGCGCAGGTCAAGGACTTCTCGCTGCTGGACGCGCTCGAGCTCGCGCGCCAAGCCGAGGCGCGCGCCGCGGCAGCCGAGACGGAGGCGATAGATCGCCTCGCCGCGACGGGCACCGACGACTTCCGCGCGGTCGCGCCGCCGGTCATGAACTTCGGCGCCGGCAGGCGCCGCTGAAGGCGGGTGTTCCGGGTTGGTTGCTCCCACGACGACAAACCCGGAACACCCCTCCGAGGATGCTCCCAGTTGGGCCGCAGCACCCAGTTGAGCACGTTCAGTAGATTGCGCGCCGCATGGCAGCCATCATCTTTCTGAGCTTCTTCGTCGCTCTCGGCCTGGGGGTCGTCCTCGTCGCGATGCGCGGCGGCCCGCGCGGGGTGCGCGAGACCCTCGAGCGGGGCCGCGTCAAGCGACTGCACGCGGGCGAGTTCGCCATCGTTGCGCTGATCGTGATCTTCGGCTTCGCCGTTCCAGCGGTCGTGCTGCTCAGCGATCAGGCCGCCGCCGGGCCAGGCGGGAAGAAGCTCAAGGCCGACGTGCAGCGCGGGCGCGTGCTCTTCAACCAGAGGTGCGCGACCTGCCATACGCTTGCCGACGCGAACGCCGTTGGTCGGGTCGGGCCGAACCTCGACGTCCTCGCGCCGACGGAGGGCCTGACGCTCAGTGCCATCCGTGAGGGCCGCGCGCGAGGGACGGGCCAGATGCCCGCCCTGCTGCTTGATGGTCAGGACGCCAAGGACGTGGCGGCCTACATCGCCCAAGTCGCCGGCCGCTAAGGGTCCGCAGTCGCGGGCCCTAAAGCTCGCTCGATACCGGCGATCGGGAGCGGCGCGGGGCGAGAGGACCTGCTGCGGCGTGCGAACGCCCAAATTGCGCAAGTTCCGTCCGCAGTCTCCATAACACTGCATATATGCAGGGAAATCGATCGTTGGTACGATGCCGCCGTCAGACAGCCGAGTCCCGGGTCGCAATGACGGGAGCGGGGGAACCACCTGCCGGGGCGAATCGTCGTGTCCACGACGTAGCGCAGCTCTTTCAGCGCGAGCCCGTCAGCTAACTCCGTAGGCATCCATCGAAAGAGGAAAAGAACCGCATGGCACAATCGGAGGCCCGCGCCTGGTGGGTCGATGTACAACATCTTCGGGATGCCGCCGAGCGCACTGACGAGGCGCGCCGACGTGCCGACCAAGCCGATCTTGCCGCCCGTCGCGCCATGCGCGAGCGTGGCCACGTGGAGGCGGAGATCGCTGTGCCGCGCCGCCGCGCCGAGGACATCGCCGCGCCGTGGCGGACCGCCGCGACCGACGTAGGTCCCTACCGCCGTGCCGATGACGTCGCCGCCCGCCGCGGAGACAACCCTGCCGTCAGCGGCCAAACGCCACGCATCCGAGAGCACGCGCGCGACAGCGCCCTGCCTGCCCGGCGCACCGTGGAGATCCGGGGCCGCACCGTCCCGGCGCCCACGGTGCCCCGCATCGAGATCGACCGCCGCCGCCCGCCGCGGCGCGCGATCGAGCGCATCGGTCCACGTCCTGACCGGATGGCGATGTGGGCGCTGCTGATGGGGCTGCTGCTCATCCTCGTCGCCCTCGGGACAGCCGACGCCGGCACCTTGGGCGGACACTGACCGCCTGAATTTCCGGACTGCCGCCGCCCCGAAGGGACCTTGGCAGCGCGCCGCACCCATCCGCCAGACGCTGATTTTCCACCTGCCCGGACGGGAAGTCTTTGCAGAGTCTGCACATCTCGATGAGCCCGGATTTAGCGTCCGCGCGTAGAAACAGGCAACGCACTTGTGTGCATCAGGGTCGCGGCCTACACTTACGCCAAGTAAGGAGAGCCGCGAATACAGCACTGGCAGGGATCGCCGACTCCACCGCCCCCAGAAGGCCCCCCAAATGAAGACAGCAATGAGCAGGTTCCAGATTCACGATGACCTCACTGCCCCCGAGGGATCGGTTCCGGTGCTCCGCGGCGCGCTCGCGACCGGCGGGCAGCTCCCGAACTTCCTCGGCGCTCTTGCCGGCTCGCCCGCAGCGCTACGCGGCTACGCCCGTTTTCGCTCCGAGCTGCGCCACGGCGAGTTGGACGTGCCGATGCTCGAGCGCATCTCGCTCGCGGTCGCCGCGCATCACGGCTCCCAGCCGGGCATCGCACTGCACAGCCGCACCGCGCGGCAGTCGGGACTGGCACTCGACGAGGTCGCGCTCGCGCGCGAGTTCAACTCCAAGGACGAGCGAGCGGCGGCGCTCCTGCGCTACCTCAAAGCAGTCGTCGAGAATCCCGGACGCCCGCCGATGCACCTCCACGAGGAGGCTCGCGAGCACGGCTGGACCGATGAGCAGATCCTCGAGGCGATCGCCTATGTCGCCCTCGAGCGCTTCACCGCCATGGTGAACGTCGCCGGCGACGTACCGGTCGACGGATCGGTCGAAGACACCCGGACCCTCCGAGCCGCGTAAGGCTCACGCCGATGAGTCCTGCCGAGGAAGGTCGGCAGCCGGCCCGCGAGCGCGGGCTGGCGCAGCAGATCTCAGCGGCCCATGGCAAGGCGTCTCAGGGCTGCTGCTGCCCGTTCTACCACGAGGCGATCGAGCTCATCGGCAGGCGCTGGACGGGCGCCATCGTCGGCGTGCTCATCCACCGCACGGCCTTGCGCTTCGGTGAGATCGCCCAAGCGGTGCCCGAACTGTCTGACCGCCTGCTCTCCGAGCGCATGAAGGAGCTCGAGGCGCGTGGCGTCGTCTGTCGCACCGTCCGTCCGGGCCGGCCCGTGCGCGTCGAGTACGCACTGACCGAGATGGGGCAGGAGCTGGCGCCGGCGGTCTACGAGCTCGAGCGGTGGGCGCGGCGCTGGCTGGCGTAACGCGCTAGCAACGATCCCGCGGCTCAGAGGCTCCAATAGGCTGCACGGCCATGAACGACGACCGTCCCAAGACGCCCGACGACGTCAAGGCGATCGTCAGCGAGCGCGACATCCGCTTCATCCGGCTCTGGTTCACCGACATCCTCGGCCAGCTGAAGTCGTTTTCGATCAACCGCGACGAGCTCGACGACGCCTTCGAGGGCGGCATGGGCTTCGATGGCTCGTCGATCACGGGCTTCAACGCGATCGAGGAATCGGACATGCTCGCGATGCCGGACCCGGCGACGTTTGCGGTCCTGCCCTGGCGCCCCGAGGAGCAGGGCGTCGGTCGGCTGTTCTGTGACGTCCTCACACCCGAGCGCACGCCCTACGAGGGAGACCCCCGCCACGTCCTGCGCCGCGCCCTCAAGCGCGCGGGGAACATGGGCTTTGACACGTTCAACGTCGGCCCCGAGCTCGAGTACTTCCTCTTTCGCGACTCCAAGGGCACCGAGGTCCTCGACAACGGCGGCTACTTCGACCTCACGACGCTCGACGCCGGCTCGGACGTGCGCCGCGAAACGGTGCTCGCCCTCGAGCAGCTCGGCATCCACGTCGAGTACACGCATCACGAGGTCGGTCCGAGCCAGCACGAGATCGACATGCGCTTCGCCGACGCGATGAAGATGGCCGACGACTGCATGACGTACCGCATCACTGTCAAGGAGTACGCGATGAAGTACGGCTGGCATGCGACGTTCATGCCCAAGCCGCTGTACGGCGAGAACGGCTCGGGCATGCACACCCACATGAGCCTCTTCCGGGACGGCAGCAACGCGTTCTTCGACGCCGACGACCCCTACTTCCTGTCCGACATCGGCAAGGCGTTCATCGCCGGTCAGCTCAAGCACGCCCGCGAGATCTCGTCGATCTTCGCCCAGTGGGTGAACTCCTACAAGCGTCTAGTGCCCGGCTTCGAGGCGCCGGTCTACGTCGCCTGGAGCCGGCGCAACCGCTCCGCGCTCGTGCGCGTGCCGCTCTACCACCCGGGCAAGGAGAAGGCGACGCGGATGGAGCTGCGCTGTCCGGACCCCGCCTGCAACCCCTACCTGACCTTCGCCTCCCTGCTGCAGGCGGGTCTGGAGGGGATCGAGAAGGGCTACGAGCTGCCCGAGCCGATGGAGAAGAACCTCTACCACCTGTCGCCCGACGACCGCCGGCGGCTCGGGATCGAGCAGCTGCCCGAGACGCTCGGCGAGGCGATCGAGCTGACGGCCGAATCCGAGCTCGTGCTGCGCGCGCTCGGCGAGCACATGTTCAACCGCTACGTGGAGATCAAGCGCCGCGAGTGGGAGGACTACCGCGTCCAGGTCAGCCAGTGGGAGCTCGACCGCTACCTGCCTGTCCTGTAGGCGCCCCCGGATTCGACATGAGGAGCTTTGACTGATGTCCGATGTGATGGTGACGGTGACCGAGAACGGCTCCTATAAGGTGACCGGCGGCGTCAACCTTGTCGGGGCCGATGGCGAGCCGGTCCCCGGCGGCGACGGCGACCCGATCTTCCTGTGCCGCTGCGGCGGCTCGTCCAACAAGCCGTTCTGCGACGGGACGCATTCCAAGATCGGCTTCCAGGGCGCAATGGCCGCCGTGGCCGCCGCCGACGCGGCTGAGGCGAGCGAGAGTTGAGCACGGTCGCACAAGCCGGGTCGTTCACGATCGGCGGTGACCTCCCGGTCAACCGCCTCGGATTCGGCGCGATGCGGATCACCGGGCCACAGGTCATCGGCCCGCCGGAAGACCGCGACCAGTCGCTCGCCGTGCTGCGGCGCGCGGTCGAGCTCGACATCAACCTCATCGACACGGCCGACAGCTACGGCCCGTATGTCAGCGAGGAGCTCATCTACGAAGCGCTGCATCCGTACCCCAAGGACCTCGTCATCGCTACGAAGGGCGGGCTCGTCCGGCCGCCGGACAGGCCCGGCCAATGGCTGCGAAACGGCCGCCCGGAGCACCTCAAGCAGGCATGCGAGGGTTCGCTGCGCCGCTTGCAGCTGGAGCGGATCGACCTGTATCAGCTGCATGCGCCGGATCCTGACGTGCCCTACGAGGAGTCGGTCGGCGCGCTGAAGGAGCTGCAGGACGAGGGCAAGATCCGCCACATAGGCGTCTCCAACGTCTCAGTCGAGCAACTCGACGAGGCGCGCTCGATCGTCGACGTCGTAACGGTGCAGAACCGATTCAACCTCGTGTACCGCGACCTCGAGGACGTGCTTGAGATCTGCGATCGCGACGGGCTCGGGTTCTTTCCCTGGTTTCCGCTCGCCGCGGGCGATCTTGCCCGGCCGGGCGCAGCCGTCGACGAGCTGGCGCGGCGCCACGACGCGACCCCCGGCCAGGTCGCGCTCGCCTGGCTGCTCGCGCGCTCGCCCGTGATGCTGCCGATTCCGGGAACGGGATCGATCGCGCACCTCGAGGAGAACGTCGCGGCCGTGGAGCTGAAGCTCAGCGAGGAGGAGCTGGGCGAGCTCGACGCGGCGGCGTAGGCGGGCCGTTTCAGTCAGCGCACCGCAGGACGCAGCAGCGCCTCGAGCTCGGCCGGCTCCGTCACGGGCGCCTGACAGGTGAACCGTTCGCAGACGTAGGCCGCGGCCGCCCCGTTGACGGGCTTGCGCGCCGCGAGCAGCGGCACCGCGTCGCCATGTGTCCCGTCGCCGCCGGCGAGCACGACGTGCGGCCGAAAGGCGCCGCGCACGACGCGCTCCAGCTCGCGTATGTCGGCACCGACGAGCGCCACCTCGCGGACCGGGGCGAGCTGGAAGTCCAACGCCTGCAAGAGGTGCCCGAAGGCCAGCGGAGAGCGCAGCAGCAGGTTCGCGAACAGGCGCAGCACGCCGGCGGCCTGCTCCTCGTAGCGCGCCTCGCCGGTCAGCGCGGCGAGGCGCAGCAAGCCGAAAGCGGCGCTTGACTGGCCCGACGGGATCGGCGAATCATCGATCTCCTTGCGCCGCGCGACGAGCTGCTCGTGATCGCTGGAGGTCTGAAAGAAGCCGCCGTGCACAGGATCTGCGAAGCGCTCGATCATCGTGTCGGCAAGCGCACGAGCCGCTTGAAACCAGCGGGGCTCGAACGTCGCCTCGTAGAGCGCGATGAGCGCCTCGAGCAGGAAGGCGTGGTCTTCGAGGTAGGCGTTGAGCTTCGCCTCGCCGGCGCTGTATGTGCGCAGCAGCCGGCCATCCGGCGCGCGCATCTCATCGAGGACGAATCCGGCGGCGTTGCGGGCCGCCTCGAGGTAGTCGTGGCGCTCGAGGACCGCGCCGGCCTCGGCCAGCGCGCTGATCATGAGCGCGTTCCAGGCGGTCAGGCGCTTGTTGTCGAGGCCGGGGCGGATACGTCCCTCCCGTGCTTGAAGCAGGGCCATGCGGATGCGCTCGCGCACCTCCGGCTCGGGCTCAGGACCACGGGATTCGAGGATGTTCGCGCCGTCGAAGTTGCCGTGGTCGGTGGCGCCGAACCACGTGATCGCGACGTCGGCGTCGTCGCCGAGGATCGAGCGCAGCTCGTCGATCGACCACACGTAGAACTTGCCCTCGACGCCCTCGGAGTCGGCGTCCAGCGCGGAGTAGAACGCGCCCTCGGGACCGGTCATCTCCCGCAGCACCCAGTCCAGCGTCTCCTCGGCGGTGCGGCGCAGGACGGGATCGGCGCTGACCTGCCAGCCGTGCAGGTAGGCGCGCGCGAGCAGTGCGTTGTCGTAGAGCATCTTCTCGAAGTGCGGGACGGTCCACGTCTCGTCGACGGAATAGCGGGCGAAGCCGCCGCCGACTTGGTCGTAGATCCCACCGGAGGCCATCGACCGCAGCGTCTGCAGCGGCATCGATGTCTCGCCGCGACGCAGCAGGAACTCGATCGTCGAGGACGCGGGGAACTTCGGCGCCCCGCCCCAGCCGCCGTTGATCGAATCGAAGTGCGTGCGCAGCTCGGCGACGGCGTCGTCGAGGATCCGCGCGCTGACCGGTCCCTCGCTGGGTTTCAAGCGCGCGCCGCCTCCCAGCCGGGCCGTGATCGATCCGCTCTGCTCGCGGATCTCGTCGCGCTTGAGCTCCCACGCCTTCGAAACGGCATCGAGCACTTGTGGCCAGCTCGGCATCCCGCGACGCGGCTCGGGCGGGAAGTACGTGCCGGCGTAGAACGGCACCTGCTCGGGGGTGATGAAGACGTTCAGCGGCCAGCCCCCCTGGCCGGTCATCGCTTGGACGGCCTCCATGTAGATCGCGTCGACGTCCGGGCGCTCCTCGCGATCGACCTTCACGCAGACGAAGCGCTGGTTCATCTGCTCGGCGATCTCGTCGTTCTCGAAGCACTCGCGCTCCATGACGTGGCACCAGTGGCAGGCCGAGTAGCCGATCGAGACCAGCAGTGGGCGGTCATGTTCGCGCGCGCGGCTGAGCGCCTCCTCGCCCCACGGTAGCCAATCCACCGGGTTGTGCTGGTGCTGGAGCAGGTACGGCGAACTCTCGTGTGCGAGCGCGTTGGCCATGTCCGCTATGGCTACCCGCTGCTTCGCAGGGGCAACAGGCGCAGCAGTTCGCGTGGCGACGGCAGGCGCGGCACGTCTGTGGCGCGGGCCGCGCTCGCCAGGAAGCTCACGCGTCGGCCGCCCAGCGTGCCGGTGATCGTCTTCGGGGTCACCACGATGTGCCCGCGGGCTGCCGCGGCGCCGCGTATGTCCAGAATCTGGGTTGCGTCAGATCGCAGCGGCACCCGTCCGGAGACCTCTACGCCGGGCACATAGACGACATGGTGGAGGCTGAGCACACCCTCGGAGCTGACGGTGACGTTGCCCCCGCGCAGCCCGCCGGCGCGCCTGGGCAGCTGTCCGAGCGCCAGCAGGTCGCCGATGATCTGGCGGCGCATGTCCTCGCCGGTCAGCACCGCGGCAGAGATCGTCTTGCCGACCTTGCTCTTGCCGCCGATGCCGGGAAGTCGCTGCAGGCGCGTCGGTGCGACGCGCGTGGGAGTGAACGGATTCAGGCTCGACGCGCATGGCGTCACCGGCTCGTTTCTGAAGAACTGGGTCACGCCGCGCAGCGCGCAGTGCTCCTGCGAGTCATCGCTCGCCGCGGCCGAATGGCCGGTGTGCGGGATCTGAAGCACCTGCGCGCCTGGGATGAACTCCCTGATCCGGTTGGCGTCCTCAAGTGGCGTGCGCAGATCCGCGGCGCCGTTGATGACGAGCGTCGGGATATTCGGTATGGGTCCGGTGGGAGCGGGCGCGGGCGCCGCGACCGGCCAGCCGACGCACAGCTCGATGATCTCCGTGGCCAGCGCGCTCGAGCCGTCGAAGGGATAGAAGAGCTCGTCGCCGAGCTCCGTCACGCGTGCCTTCGCCTGCTTTGCGCGTGCGCGCCCGCCGACGGCGCGATCCCACGGGAACGTGCCCTCCTCGCAGATCGTGGCAGCAAAGACCGCGTCGCTGAAGTCGGAGCCGCCGGCCTGGCGGCGCAGGTTGATGATGCCCGCGGAGCGGGCCGCGAGACGCAGCAGCGGCGAGGAGTCCCCGCGGCGCGCCGATGTGAGCGCGGCCGGCAGCTCGGCGCGCAGCGTCGGGTTGTTGTCGCCCGAGAGGAGGATGTTCAGCAGGTCGCTACGGCTCATGCCCGCCTTCAGGCGGCGGCCGCTTCCGTCGGTCAATCTGCCGCGCAGTGGCTTACGGCCCAGGCGCTTGACCTGGCCTGCGAGGTCCGCGGCGGGATCGCGGGAGATGTTGGCGCACGCATCGTTGGCGCACAGATCGCCGAGGACGCGGCGCATCGCAGCGAACGTGGAGCGCTGCAGCGTGTCGGGTCCGTTCGGAAGCACGAGCGAGTCCAAGACGAGCGACTCGACCCGGTCGGGGTGACGGGCCGCGTACTCGAGTGCGACCTTCGTCCCATAGGACACGCCGTAGAGCACGAGCTTGGCGTAGCCGATCTGCGCACGCAGCGTTTCGAGATCCTCCACGCTCGCGGGCGTCGTGTAATAGGCGCGGGCGGCTCCGATCTCCCCCGCGCAGCGATTGCCGATCGCCGTCAGCGAGGTCCCGAAGAACGCGCAGCGCAGCGGCGTCGAGCCTCCGGTACCGCGCTGGTCGAAGACGAGCAGGTCGCGCGTGGCGAGCGCCGGGGCCATGACGTCGCCGAAGGGGACCGCGAGCGGGGTCGCCGCCTGGCCCGGTCCGCCGGCGAACGCGACGACGGCGCTGTTGGTCGGGTTGGTGGGCGCCAGGCGCCGCACCGCCGCCAGCCGCACCACGCCCGGGACCTGGCCGCTGCGATCAAGCGGCACGTCAAGCGATGCGCACTGCAGCGGCGGGGGCGCATCGCATGGTCCGAACGCGACGGCGCCACCGGCAGGCGGGGGCGCGAACAGGACGAGGCCAGCGGCGAGCAACAGAACCTGCAATGCCTCGAGGCGCATCCGTGGGTTCACGGTAGCAGCGGGTACCGTGCGACAGCACTGGGTCCCTCAGCAGGCAGGAGTCAAGCGACGTGTCCAACCACCGCGAACCCGTGACGGCCATCGGCGCTCCCGCCGCGATCGGTCCCTACAGCCATGCCGTCCGGGTCGGTGGCTTGCTGTTCTGCTCCGGCCAGATCCCTCTCGATCCCGACTCTGGGGAGCTCGTCGGTGACACGGCGGCCGAACAGGCGACCCGATGCCTTGACAACCTCACGGCGGTGTGCGCGGCCGCCGGCGCCACGCTCGGCGACGCGGTGCGAATGACTGTCTACGTGATCGACATGGGCGCCTTCGCCGAGATCAACGACGCGTACGGACGGTTCTTCGAGTCCGATCCACCGGCGCGAGTGACGGTCGGGGTCGCGTCGCTTCCGAAGGGGGCGCAGGTGGAGATCGACGCGGTCGTGGCGCTGCCGGGATAGGGAAGATCAGACGTCCGATCGCGTGAATGCTCGCCCGCCAGCCCTTGCTCGTCGGCGCGCCTCGGCTGGCGGCGGCTGCCGGCCGGATCCGATCGGCCATAGCACTGATTTCTTGACTGCGGCCGCCGCGGGGTGTATGCGTTCATACATCACATGTGTCGGACGGTAGGGGGCGGAATCATGATCAGTGGCGCACGCAGGACGACGGCACTCACAGTGCTGGCTGTCGGGGTGATGCTGGCCGGCGGGGCAGGCACCACGGCGTCCGCACCGCGCGCTGCGACCGCGCCTCCAGCCCTTGACCACTTCAAGTGCTACACCACGACGCAGCCGACGTTCAAGCCGCGCACCGTCGAGATCAAGGACCAGTTCGTCAGCGGCAAGACAGCTGTCCTGTCCGTGCAAACGCTGTGCAACCCTGTCGCCAAGAACGCCCGCAAGATGCGGCACCCGGGCGCGCATTTGACCTGCTACCAGACGCGCGACGCGGGCATCGACTTCAAGGCGCAGAAGGTGACCGTTTCCAACCAGTTCGGCAAGCGTGAGCTCACGGTTCTCAAGCCCGAGTCGCTGTGCGTCCCGTCGCTGAAGAGCAAGGCGACGGATCCACCGCCCACGGGGCCCGATCCCGAGAAGCTCGTGGACCATTTCCGCTGCTACGCCGTCGATCCGGTGCCCGCGCAACAGGCCGTGACGCTCGTAGACCAGTTCACCTTGACGCCGTCCAAGGTGCGCCGCTTGGTGCGACTCTGCACGCCGGTCAGCAAGAACGGCGGCACGGTGCGGCGCCCGAAGGCGCACCTCGTCTGCTACACGATCACTGACGCCAAGCAGTTCAGCCCTGTGAGCGTTCGCTTGCGCAATCAGTTTGGCCTGACGAGCCTGCGCGCCGTCAAACCGCAGACGCTCTGCCTCCCCTCATTCAAGAAAAGGCTCGGCTAAGCACCGTCATAGCTGAAGCGGCTCATCGAGCCGCTGCGGATAGCGCCGGCGCGAGATGCTGCCGACCACCGAAATGCGCGCTCGGCGGCCAGTGAACCGCGTGCAGTGCCAGAAGTGATGACCGACCAGATCGGCCTCGGCCGACCGAACCGGGAGGCCATTATCGGCAAGTCCCGTCCGGCCGCGGATGCGATGCCAGGTGAACTGGACCGGGTCTCTCAATTCAGAGCACCAACAGCTGCCCGATGGGCTCACGCCTCGTCGCGCAGCAGCGCCCGCCGGATCTTGCCGCTCGCGGTCTTCGGCAGCTCCGAGACGAAGCTCACGACGCGCGGGTACTTGTAGGGCGCCGTCGTGGACTTGACGTGATCCTGCAGAGCGCAGGCGAGGTCGTCGGATGCGGCGAAGCCGTCGCGCAGCACCACCACCGCGCGCACGATGCTGCCGCGCTCGTCGTCGGGCGCGGCCACCACCGCGGCCTCGGCGACCGCCTGGTGTGCGACCAGCGCCGACTCGACCTCGAACGGCCCGATGCGGTATCCGGCGGAGATGATGACATCGTCGGTGCGGCCCTCGAAGAACAGGTAGCCGTCGTCATCCTGGGCCACCCGATCACCCGTGCGCCAGATGCCGTCGGGTGGTGCCTGGCCCTGATAGCGCAGGAAGAACGTGGGGACGGTCGCCGCGTCGACGACGAGCTCGCCGTCGTCGATCGACAGTCCCATGCCCGGTAGCGGCCGGCCCATCGAGCCGGGACGCACCTCCTCTCCCGGCGCCATCCCCGTCAGCTGTCCGGTCTCGGTCTGACCATAGCCGTCGCGGATCTGCAGGCCTGTGGCCTCCTGCCACGCCCGCAGCACCTCCGGGTTGAGCGCCTCGCCCGCGGCGACGAGCCCGCGCAGCGAGGGCAGCGGTCGCAGCGTCGCGCGCTTGGCGATCACGCGGTATTCGGTCGGCGCCATGCAGAGCACGTTCACGCCTTCGCGCTCGAGCAGCGCCAGGCGCTCGGGGGGGTCGAAGCGCGCGTCGTGCAGGAGCGCAGCGGCGCCGCGGATCCACGGCGCGACGAAGACGTTGCGCGC
>DASVPU010000103.1:0-3680 GCA_036389475.1 Solirubrobacteraceae bacterium | reverse complement strand
AAGGCGAGCGTCATGTGAATCAGGAGGCCAGCCCATAAAGATGCCGTGAGCAGGCCGACCGTATGCACGACTGGCGTCGCCGAGCCGACGAGCCACGCAAGAAACCACGCCAACCCGACGGCTGCCATCAGTCGCGGGATGACGGTGCTCGGGCGACGCACACGGGCGACGGCGCTCGTGTAGATAAAGCCACCAACGACGAGCAGCGCCAGCCAGCGCGACGAGTACGCGCCGCGGGCCGCGCCCTCCTCACTCATGGGCAGCAGCAGGATTCCGCTTGCGATGAGCGGCACGGCCGCCGTGTAGGCCGCGATGCTCGTGCGGCGCATCCGACGGTGCACCTGCGTGTCCCTATCCAGCGTTGATGAGACGTCCTCGGTCACCTCCGTAGGAGCGCGTTCGCACAGCCGTTCGTACGTGGGATGAAGCACGTTTATCCTGCGAGCCGCGGCAGCGCTAGGGGGCCTGGTGGATCGGAGCGAGAACGTGTTACGCATCGTGATCGGCGAGGACGACCTTTTGTTCCGCGAGGGGATGGCCCGTCTCTTGGTCGAGTGCGGTTTCGAGGTCGTAGGACAGGCCGCGAGCGCCGATGAGCTGGTCCGCAAGGTCGCAGGACATCGCCCGGACGTTGTCGTGACGGACGTCAGGATGCCGCCGGGAAAAGCGGACGACGGGCTGCAGGCCGCGCTCGAGATTCGCCAGCGTCAGCCTCACATCGGAATTCTCGTGCTGTCCAAGTACGTGTCGACCGCGCTTGCGCTGAAGCTCCTCTCCGACAACGCCGCCGGTGTCGGGTACCTGCTCAAGGATCGCGTAGCGGACCTTGAGCAGTTCGCTGACGCCGTGCGCCGCGTCGCCCGTGGCGGCTCGGCGCTGGACCCCGAGGTCGTCTCGCGACTCGTCGGCCGAGCAGGACCCGACCCGCTTGCGGACCTCAGTCCGCGCGAACGCGAGGTGCTCTCAGCAATGGCTCAAGGTTTGTCGAACCAAGGCATCGCATCGGCCCTCGTAGTGACGCCCGACGCGGTCGAAAAGCACGTGCGCAGCATCCTGCGCAAGCTCGACCTGCCCCCGGACGCGGCGAGCCATAGGCGGGTGCTCGCCGTGCTCGCGTTCTTGCGCAGGACCGGTCCAGCCGAGCGGGACCCGCGCTACCCATAATCGGTCTGGGTGCTCACGAGCAGCGCCCGCGAAGCGTACCGTCGGACCGCAGGAACCGCTGCCGGAGAGGACGAGGCCGCCAAGGGGTCGCGCAGGCCGCGACGTACGCGGGGTGGTCGTGCGCTGATCCGCTGGGTAAGGCGCTGCCGGCTGGAGACTAGTCGCCCAGCACGGTCGGCGCGCAGATGCACGCGGAGGTCGAGAAAATGCTTCGCACGCGCGTGGCGTCGTAAGCGTCTGGTTCCCCGGTACGAACCTGCTCGCCGACATCGGCGACGAGATCCTGCGCGCCGTGGATCGAAAGGACCAGCGTCCACTCATTCGGGCGGATCACGGTCGTGAGCCCCGCCGGGACCGCCGGGAGGTGCGTGAAGAAGGCGCCGCCGCCGTAGTTGAGCGTGGAATCCCCCACTGCGATGTAGCCGAGTTCGCGCCGAGCCGATGACGGCGTGGTGCCGCCGCGCGCGACGCTGGAGCATCCCAATTCCTGCGGAGCTACCGGGTATCCGTGCCAAAATCATTCGCCGGTGCGGGCGGTTTTGCCTCAAGGAAGCCGCCATCCGCGCCGCCGTCAGGGTGGACGGACGGAGCCCGGCGGGGCGGCAGCTCGGGTGCCCGCGTCACCGACGGACCGGCTGGCCGTGCGCTCGGTGTCGTCGCTTGGATGGCGCTACATAGCGTCGTCCACCCCCATCGGGACACCGGCTCCGGGGTCAGGGTCCGCGTGCTCGCGCGAACCAGTATGTTGCCGACGCTGCGCTGGAGCTCCAGGATGGTCCGTGTACCCAGGCGCCGGCCGCTCGCGAGTGAAACCCGCCGTGCCGCAGCCACCCGCAAACGGGACCCGCAGCGACGGTAAGGGCGCGGCTCTCAGCCGCTGGGCGCCCAGCCTCCACCACCTCTTTCTGCCCTTCCGGCACGGAATGCTCAGCGCCCATACTGGCGGGCTGCGAGGCGGCTCCTGTAGCGCCGCTGCGCTACCGCTTTGGAGCACGTGCGTGAGCAGTACATGACGCCAGTCGTCCGGGACTGGCCGTGGCGGGCGCCGCCCTCCTGGCGGACGAAGCGACGTGCACACCGGCGAAGCCGAAGGCAAGGTGGCGCGAATCAACGAGATCTCCGGGACAGTCGAGTCGCGGATCGAGGTTGGTGGGAAGCCCAAGGGGTTGGCGGTCGGTAGCGATTCCGTGTGGGTCGTGGACTGTCACATCGATAGGCGCCGCGTGATTCGTATCCCGCTCGGGTCGGGAACTCAGACATCGATGCCCGTCGACGGGTATCCCGTGCTGTGGCGGTGGACAGCCGGCGCGTGTACGTCGCGGTGCGCAGCCGCTACCGGGGTTGCGACCCGGAGGACAAGGAGTCACGACGGCGAGGCTTTGACCATGTCGCGGTCTTTGATCTTGACGCCGGCGCCGTGCCATCCCGCTCGCTTTTGACTACTAATGATCCAACCGATGTCGCGCTCACCAAGCAGTGGCTCTGGGTGGCGGCCGGTCGAAACACGGTGTTGCAGGTCGACCCCGAGAACGGGACCATCAACGACCAGCTCACGGTCGGCGATGGACTAACGTCGGGCGCGGCAGACGAGGACGGCATCTGGGCGCTCAGCCGCAACAACAAGACCGGACTGGGGACGGTCACCCGCATCGACCCCAACGCGGTAGAGACGGTCAGAAACCCGATCGATGTAGACGGCATGCCCTTGGGGCTGGCTGGCGACCAGATCTTCGGGGCGCGATGAGGCGATTGTGGGTGCGGGCGTTAGGCGAGGCCGACGCGTGCGTCGTGTGCCGTGTGGCGTAGCGCGCGAACGATCTCCGTGAGGTCGGTCTGGTGGTTGAGTCGCGTTAGTGGTCCGGAGACCGCGAGGCCGGCGCGCGGTTGGTGGTCGGCGTCATGGATGGCGATGCCGATCGAGCCGATTTCCTCTTCGCTTTCACCGAAGTTCGTCGCGTAGCCATGTTTGCGGACGGCTTTCAGCTCGGCCTCGAGCTGGTCGCGGTTTGTCAGCGAGCGTGTCGTGGCGGTCGGGATCTGCGGCTGCGGATAGAGGGTGCGCAAGCGCTCGGGCGAGAGCTCTGCCAAGAGCGCCTTTCCGCCTGACAGGCAGTGGGCGGGGACGGTGATACCGACTCGTGAGGCGGTGCGCAGCGGGCGGTGCGACTCGACGGTCTCGATAAACAGGCATTGTGCGCCCTGCAGGACGACGAGCTGGATCGTTTCGTTGAGTTCATCGCGCAGGCACTCCATGTACGGACGCATGTGGGTGCGTACGCCGTCCTCGCGAACGGTTGCCAAGCCGATCTCGGCGAGCGCCGCTCCGACTCGATATGCGCGCGTCTCGTTGTCTTGCTCGACGAAGCCGTGGTGCTGAAGGGTTGCGAGTAGGCGGTGTGCGGTTGAGCGTCCGACACCGAGCGCAGCGGCTGCGTCGGTGACACGAATCAGGCGCTGGTGTCGAAACATCAGCAGGAGGCGCAAAGCGTTGTCGACTGAGCTGATCGGATACGTCG
>DASVPU010000102.1:0-31716 GCA_036389475.1 Solirubrobacteraceae bacterium | reverse complement strand
CGCGCGACCCGTCGGCGGTGATCGTCGGGTGCTTGGCGTTGTCGCCGGGCGGCAGGTTGGGCCGGTTGATGCCGGCCGTCGGCCCATTGTAGCGGCTCTGGCCCAGCCAGCGCGGGAGCTGGCGCAGCTGGCGCTCGAGCGTGATCCGGCGCTGGAGCGGCGACATCATGCCGGCCTTGACGCCACGCGTCGCGGCGTCGCGCAGAGCCCGTGCGGCGGAGCGCCGCATCTGCACGCGCGTGCGCCCGTTCAGCTCGCCGATCCCGAGTGGGCTGATCTCGGCGCGGCGCAGCTCGAAGAACTGGCGACGGTCGTGGACACCGAAGATCGTGTGGGCCTGGCCCGAGATCGCCGTCTGGTGCAGGGCGTGGAAGAGGAAGTGCTGCGCCATGTGGCCCTGGGTGACGATCCGCTTGGCGTGCGCGCGCACCTCGCGATACGTGGAACCTGAGAGCTTGGGCTTCCGCGGAGCCACGAGCTTGCTCGCGACCTCGTCCGGCGACATCCCCCGCCGCCGGCCGAGCTGGCCGAGCGTGTTGGACGCGTCGATGCGCGTCCAGCGAAAGATCTCGCCGCGCGTCTTGCCCAGGACCCGCTCCAGGCGCTGCTCGTCGAAGGGCAGCCAGAGCAGGTTGACCCATTCCTCGTTTGGCAGCCAGCTCGGATCCGCTCCGTCCGGCGCGGCCGTGTCCTGGGCGGCCGCCGCGGCGGGCAGGCCCAGCGCCGCCACGCACAGCAGGCAGGCCAGATGAAGGAGTCGGGAGCGGGCCATGCGTCTACCTCACTTCGGGATCGGGACGGCATGCGGGACCGCTGGTCGCATCGATGCTGAGGGTCCGAGGACGGCCTCGTGCCACAACGTGAACGCCAGCAGCGCCCACAGCTGCCGGCTGAGATCTTCGCGTCGCGCGACGTGGCGGTCCAGTAAACGGGCGACGGGAGCAGCAGCGAACAGCCCCTGGCGGCGCAGGGTGTCCGGCGATAGGACGTCACGCGCGAGCCCCTCCAGCGGGCCGCGCAGCCAGGCGGCCGCCGGCGCGCAGAAGCCGCGCTTGGCGCCGCGGACGACCGTTCGCGGCAGCAGCGGAGCGAGGGCGTCGCGCAGCACGGGCTTCGTCGTCAGGCCCCGGACCCGCGCGCTCACCGGTAGCGCGAGCGCCAGCTCCGCCACGACCGGATCGAGGTAGGGGACGCGGATCTCGAGACCGTGCGCCATTCCAGCGCGGTCGGTCTGGGTGAGCAAGTCGTCGGCAAGGAACGTTCCGATGTCGAGATCCTGCAGGCGGGCCAGCGGCTCGGCGCCCTCCGACTCGGCGTAGCGGGCTTTGTAGGCCGTGAGCGGATCGGCGCTGCCCCGGCAGCTCGGCCGCAGCAGCTCCGCCCGCGCGTCTGCGGAGAAGATCTCCTTCCAGGCGTGGTGGCGCTCGAGCGCCGGCAAGCCGGCGCCGCCGGCCAGCCGCCGCAGCTTGAAGTCCAGGCTCAGGCGCCGTGACGAGCTCGGCCAGCGATCGATCAGCGGCGCGAGAGCCTTGAGCGGCCGGTCGAGCTTCGGCCCATGGCGATCGGCGACGTAGGTCTGATAGCCGCCGAAGAGCTCGTCGCCGCCTTCACCGGAGAGCACCACCTTGACGTGCTGCGCCGCCAGCCTCGCCGCGAGCCAGTATGCAAGCGCTGTTGCGTCGCCGCGCGGCTCGTCGAGCGCGCCGACGATCTCGGGCAGCAGCGCGGCGTGCCCGGAGCCGATGATCAGCTCGTGGTGCTCGGTTTCGTAGCGGCTCGCGACAAGGCCGGCCTGCCGGCGCTCGTCGAACGAGCGCTCGGCTTCGAAGCCGACGGTGAAGGTCTTCGGGCGTTCCCCGGCGTGCTCTGCGGCGAGAGCGAGGATGCCGCCGGAATCCAGGCCGCCCGAGAGCAGGACGCCGACCGGTACGTCGGACTGCAGGTGCGCGACGACCGAATCGCGTAGCCGGTCTTGCGTCTCGGCGGCCAGCTCGCGCGCCGGTGCGCGGCGCACATCCGTGGCCGCGACCGGAAGCGGACGCGCGAAGCGCTCGATGACCACGCGCTCGTCCTCGGCGATGAGCAGGTGTCCCGCGGGCAGCCGGCGCACCGAGCGCAGGATCGTCCGTGGCGTAAGCGCGACGTTGACGGTCAAGTAGACCTCGAGGGCGTCGAAGTCCAGCTCCCGTGGAAGGTCTGGCAGCGCGAGGAGCGCGCGCAGCTCGGAGGCGAACGCCAGCCGGCGGTCGTCGAGCGCGTAGAGCAGCGGCTTGATGCCGAACGGGTCTCGCGCGAGCACGAGCCGGCGCTCGCGAACATCCCAAAGGGCGAGCGCGAACATGCCGCGCAGCTCGCTGACGAACCGGGGTCCGCGTTCCTCGTAGAGGTGGACGAGCACCTCGGTGTCGCCGCCGGTGCGGAATCGGTGCCCGCGCCGGCGCAGGTCGTGGCGCAGCTCGCGATGGTTGTAGATCTCGCCGTTGAAGATCACCTGCACCTGCCCGTCCTCGCTGGCGATCGGCTGGTCGGCTCCCTGCGGGTCCATGATCGCCAGGCGCCGTACGGCGAGCGCGATCTCGTTGTCGGCGAACCACCCATCGCTGTCGGGGCCGCGATGGCGCAGCGCGGCGCTCATCGCGCCCAGCGTCTCGGGTGCGCAGGGGGGGCCACTGGACGGGCTCAGGCTCAGCGCGCCGCAGATCCCGCACATCGAGCGCCTAGCCGTGCCCTTGGCAGGCGCCGCTGCGCTGACGGATGACGTGCACCGCGTCGTTCACCGATGTCTCTCCCAACGCCACTCCGTCCGCAAAGGTCGCGTCTCGTCATGTGCAAGCTCCCGGTCCCGGACACTACAGCGAGCGTCTCGGCGGGATCATGCTCGGCCGTGGCGCCTCGGTCTTCAGTCCGGCAAGCGATCAATGCGGATCGGCTGCGCGGGAGTACGTTTGAGCCGGTTCAGAGTGAGGTGTCGACGTACTCCCGAACAAGCCGCTCAGGCGCGCGGGCAAGCCACGCTTCGACGATCAGCTCGTTGAGGTCTTCGAGGGCGATCCTGTCCAAGCGCACCAGGATCGCCGGGTAACCGTCGAAATGCGGGGTCGTGAAGAAGACGCTGGGATCGTCCGCGAGAAGCGCCTCCTTGGCACCCAGGTGCTCGACCCGTGCACCAAGAATTGGCCCCGTGGGCACGGCGTCGCCAAGGGCTCGAACGTCCGCCGGGCGAAGCGGACGTTCCCAGACAAACCCCTTGTCTCGCACCCGCCACGAGGCCAGATCGCGCGACAGCCGTTCGTTGGTCTCTGGCAACGCAAGCGCGAAGCGACGCACATCCTCCCAGCCGGCCACGCGCTCACCCTAATCCGTCGCGTCGGTGCGTGCCAGCAGCTCGTCGAGGCGGGCATAGGTCTCGTTCAACCCGCGCTCCATGCCAGATGACAGCATGCCGTCGCGCTCCTCGGGCGTATGGAAGATCGAGGTCGTGGTCAGCTTCGTGCGGTCGCCGAGATCCTCGAAGATGGCGGTCTCGACGGACACGTGGCCGGGCATGCCCTCCCACTCGAAGGTCTGCACGATTCGTTCGGGTGGGGTGACTTCGCGATAGGTTCCGCGGAACGCCGTCTGGCTGCCATCGCAGCTGTGCGTGATGAACCGCCAGCTGCCGCCGGACCTGACGTCCATCTGATCGACGGCGGTCGTCATGTCGCGCGGACCCCACCACTGGGGGATGAGCTGTGGATCGGTGAAGATCGCGAACACCTTGTCTCGTGGCGCGTCGAACACGCGCTCTATGTGGATCTCGCGATCGGTGGGCGTTGTGATCGTGGTGCTCTGCGCCTGCTCAAGACCCGTCATTGCGGTGTTCCTTTCGTTGTTTGGAGCAGCTCCCCGAAGCGGTCGAGGCGCTCGTCCAGCATCCGCCGGTACATATTCATCCACGCTTGGACGTCCTCGAGACGCCGCGGCCCGAGGCTGCAGCGGCGCGCCCGGCCCACCTTCTCGGTGGTGACGAGCCCCGCGTCCTCGAGCACTTGCACGTGCTTCTTCATCCCGGTGAGCGAGATCCCGACCGGTTGCGCGAGCTCTGTGATCGTCGCGCTGCCGCCGCCGAGGCGCTCGAGAAGGCCCCTGCGAGTGGGGTCCGCGAGCGCGGCGAAGGTCCGGTCGATCTGCGGATACTGAACCATATGGTTCAGTATAGCGGTGTGGGCGCCGCGCCGCAACCCCCGCGACAACGCTTTGCCGAACGACGGCCATCGTTGACGAGGCCGCCAAGCGGATGGGTGTCTCACGAGCGAGTTCTTTTGCACGGGCCCATCGAAGCGCTGGCTCGAGGCCATGGAGATCGACGACACGACCGATGCGATCAATTGTGCGATCAGTGCACTTGAGGCCGATCACGCGTGCACCGACGCAGCAGCCGAGTCCTTGCTCGCCGGCAAGCAGCGCTGATGCTTCGGGGCGAGCTGTGGCGGGCCGATCTCCGCCTACCGCGTGGCTCGGCTTATGCCCTGCCAGTCCTGATCATCAGCGCCGATCAGTACAACCGATCGAATCTTCGGACGGTTATCGTGGCCGTGCTCACGACCAACCTCAAGCTCGCCGCGCTCCCGGGCACGTCGCAGTGCTGCCGGCGTCGCCATGCGTGCCCTCGCGCTCGCGCACGCTCAAGCCCGACTCGCTTACAGGACGGACCACGGATCCGCGAGTCCCAAGCGCGACCAGCACTCCCAACGATGTCGAGCTGCCGCGTCACGCGCTCGACACGAGCTTCCAACCGGCGTGCTGCGCTACTGCTCGTCGAGCTCCTCGCCGACTGCCACCGGCTCGCGGATCTCACCGGCAGCGACGAGATCCTGCCACGCGTACAGCAGCGGCACCGTGAACCAGCTTGAGCACGAGACGCGCCAGTCGGTGAACTCCGGGCCGAACCAGAAGGCTTCCCAGTCGGCATGCGAGTCGAACTCCATCGAGAAGAGGAACTTGTAGCGATCGTCGCGCGAGCGGAAGACCTCGTAGCGCTTGGCGTTGTAGCGCAGCGAGATCGGAGCGAGCTGTTGCAGCGCCGCCTCGATGTCGTCGCCACGAAAGCCCGTCGCGTACACCGGCAGATGGACGACGCCGCCCATCAGTTGCCGACCTCCGCCATGATCGCACCCGGGCCCTCGGCCGTCTTGCCCTGGCCAGGCTCCGTGGCGCCGACGAGGATCGCGATCTTGCCCGAGTGCTTGTTCTCGTACATCAGCTGGTGTGCTTCGGCGACGCCCTCGAACGGCATCGTCTTCCACAGCACCGGTCGGATCTTCGACTCCCGGATGAGGTCGTTGGCCTTCGTGCACTCCCACGCGTTGGCGAAGTGCGAGCCGATGATGTTCTTCTGGCGCATCCAGAGATAGCGCACGTCGAAGTCCAGCTGGAAGCCCGACGTCGCGCCGCAGATGACGACGCTGCCGAACGGCTTGACGACGAACACGCTGGTCGGGAACGTCGCCTTGCCAACATGCTCGAAGACGATGTCGGGTGAGTCGCCGAGGATCTCCTTCACACGCTTGCCGAAGCGGCGCATCTCGGCGAAGCGCGCCTTTTCTTCCTCCTCCGTCTCGTTGCCCGTGCGCATCATCCCCGCGAACTCATTGCGGTTGATGTAGTCCTTGGCGCCCAGCTGCTTGACGAGCTCGCCCTTCTCGTCGCTGGAGACGACCCCCACGGCGTCCGCGCCCGTCAGCGCACACAGCTGGGTCGCGAAGACGCCGAGGCCGCCCGCGGCGCCCCAGATCAGGACCTTGTGCCCGGCCTGCAGCTCGACCTTGTCCATGAGCATCCGGTAGGCCGTGAAGTACGTCAGCCCGTAGGACGCCGCCTCCTCCCAGGTGAGGTGCTCGGGCTTGGCGAGCAGCTGCTGGGCCTGGACCTTGCAGAACTGTGCGAACGAGCCCCAGCTCGTCTCATAGCCCCAGATCTGCTGGCTCGGCGCGGCGAGCGGGTCCAGGCCGTGAACCTCGACGTCTTCGTATGAGGCCTGGTTGCAGTGGATGACGACCTCGTCGCCGACCTTCCAGCGTGTTACGCCGGGGCCGACCTTCCAGATGATTCCGGACGCATCAGAGCCGCCGATGTGATGGTCCTCCTCGGGGTGATAGCGAAAGACCGACACGGGCTGGCCGAGCGATGCCCAAACGTTGTTGAAGTTCACCCCGGCGGCCATGACGCGCACGACGACCTCGAACGCCTGCGGCTCGGGGACCTCGATCTCTTCGATCTGGAAGGCGTCCTTGGGCTCGCCCTCGCGCTCCTGGCGGATGACCCAGGCGGCCATCGTCTCGGGCAGCTCGCCCGGCTCTGTGTGGACGTTGGAGACTTGGCTGAGATCGACGGCCATCGGTGGTCGGTACCCCTCGTTCGCTTGGCTGACGGGCGGCAAATCCTACGGGGCCGGGGGTCAGGGCGCGGCTTGCGGCGGCTGGGCGTCGCGGTCGGCCGCTCACGAGCAGCTATTGCGGTACGGAATGCCGGTCACGTACCGATCCCACTCGGTCCGGCTGAGGCCGCTGCCGAGGAGGTCGCAGACGCCGTCGCGCAGCTCGCCCTCGTCGCGCCAGTAGGTGTCCGTCCACAGGCGCGCGGTCATGTCAGCGCTCGCGCTGGCAAGGGTGCGCCCGTCGGGGCTGAACGCGACGGCGCTGACCGAGCTGTCGTGGCCGCTGAGGGTGGCGATCTGCTTGTCGCTGGCGGTGTCCCAGAGGCGGGCGGTGTTGTCTTCGCTGGCGGTGGCGAGGGTGCGCCCGTCGGGGCTGAACGCGACGGCGGTGACCGAGCCGTCGTGGCCGGTGAGGGTGGCGATCTGCTTGTGGCCGGCGATGTCCCAGAGACGGCTGCTGTTGTCGTTGCTGCCAGCAGCGAGCACCTTGCCGTCGGCACTGAACGCGACGCTCTGAATTGCGGTGCCGGTGTGCCCGGGGAGGATCGCCAGCTGCTTGTGGTTAAAGGTGTCCCACAGGCGGGCGATATTGTCGTAGCCGGCGGTGGCGAGAACCTTGCCGTCAGGGCTGAAGGCGACGCCGAGGACCGAGGCGGTGTGCCCGGTGAGGGCGGCGACCTGCTTGTGGGTGTGCGTGTCCCAGAGGCGGGCAGTGTTGTCCTCACCGGCGGTGGAGCGGGCGCTGTGCCTTCGGGTAATGAACCAGGGACTCCACGGGCGGCGGCGCGTGCGCGCCGGCGCCGAGGAAGAGGATGCACTGGCGCCTGCGTACAGCCTCGGCGACCTGATCGATGACGGCGGCGACATCGGACTCCGGTCCCACCACGCGCTATGCCCGCTCGAGCTCGAGGGCGTGGCGCACGCGGCCGGCGACGCCGAGCGATGCCGTCACGGCGAACACCGGTCATGCTCCTCTGGCGCCGCCACGCGTGCGAGCATAGGCGCCCGCACATCGCGCGAGCAAACCACGGGAACTATGCAACGCCGGGTTTACGAGCCGACGGCCTCGCGTGCCGGTTCGGCGGGCGGCGCGGCCACGTCGCCGGCGGCGGGAGCCTGACGGACGTGGCCACCGGCGAGGTCCGGTGAGATGAGCAGCCACGACAGGACCACGCCTACTGCGGCGACGATCGCGCCGAGCAGCAGCCCGTTGCCGAGCGAGTCGACGAACTCGTACGGCGTCGTCGTCTTGCTGATGAACGTGCCCAGGACGGCGACGCCGAACGTGCCGCCGATCATCCGGTTCATCGAGAGGATCCCGGAGGCGACCCCGGCCTTGCTCTGGTCGACGGCATTCATCGCGGCGGTGCTCATCGGCGCCATGACGAGCGCGATGCCGATGCCCATGACGATGAAGCCGCCGAGCAGGAAGTCAAAGCCCGAGTCCACCTTCAGGAACGACTGCCACAGCAGCGAGCTGGCGACGAGCAGGAGACCTCCGGTCATCAGCGGGCGCGGGCCGATCCTGTCGGTCAGCCGGCCGGCGATCGGCGCGACGACGATGACCATGAGCGTCGTCGGCAAGAACCGCACCCCGGCCTCCAGCGGAGAGAACCTGAGCACCTGCTGCATGTAGAGGGACAGGAAGAAGAACATCCCGAGCATCGCGAAGGAGACGATGAACGCGATGACGTTGGCCCCCAGGAAGGTCCTCGAGCGAAAGAAGCCGAAGTCCACCATCGGGACCGGCGCGCGCCGTTCCACGTAGGCGAAGGCAGCGAGCCCGGCGGCGGCGAGACCGCACAGCGCAAGGAGCCGCGGCGAGCCCCAGCCCCACGACGGCGCCTCGACGAGCGCGAGCGTCAGCGCCGTGACGCCGATCGTGATCGTCGTGACCCCCGCGACATCGATCTTCGGCACGACGGTCTCGTCCCGTGACTCGTGGGTCGCGAACAGCGTGACGGCCACGGCGCCGGCGGCCACGGGCAGGTTGATGAAGAAGATCGACTGCCAGGAGACGTGCTCGACGAGGAACCCGCCGATGACGGGCCCGATCGCGAGCGCCAGGGCGCTCACGCCGGCCCACGTTCCGATCGCCTTGCCGCGCTCGTGCGGCGGAAAGGCGTTGGTGATGATCGAGAGCGTCGCCGGCATCATCAGGGCGGCGCCGACGCCCTGGATGGCGCGGCCGCCGATCAGCCAAGCCTGGCTCTGGCTGAAGCCGATGAACGCGCTGCTGGCTGCGAACAGCACGACGCCGAAGAGGAAGAACCGGCGGCGGCCGAAGATGTCGCCGAGCCGGCCGCCGGTGACGAGCAACACGCCGAAGGCGAGCATGTAGGCGTTGACGGTCCACTCAAGGCCGGCGGTGGAGGCGTGCAGATCACCCTGGATCGACGGCAGCGCGACGTTCACGACCGTGTTGTCGAGCATGACCATGAACAGCGCGAAGCACATCGCCGCCAGCGTCCACCAGCGGCGGTTGTCGTCGTTCAGTCTCATCCGCTCGGTCATCGGTCCTGCTCCTGATGGAGATCGTCGAGGATTGGTCGCAGTGCTGCGGCCAGCCGCTTGCGCTGCGCGGCGGGCAGGGCGGCTGTGAAGGATTCGAGGCCCGCGAGCCTGGACTCGTCCAGGCGGGCAAGCGCATCGCGGCCGGCCGGGGTGCAGCCGAGGCGCTTCATCCGGCGGTCGGAGGGATCCTCGCGACGGGTGAGCAGCTCGCGCTCGACGAGGACGTCAACGGCTCGGCTTGCGCCTGGGAGGGAGAGACCGAGCTTCTCCGCAACGTCCTTGACGGTGAGCTCGTGGTCTGCGAGCGCATGGAGCGCCTTGACCTGCGTCAGCGTCAGCTCGAGCTTGTCGAGGATCGAGTAGGACTCCGCGCCGCCATGGGTGAGCAGGTAACGCCAGAGGGCAAGCAGCTGCTCGGCGAGGGCGTCCGTGGAGCCGGCCTCAACGGCGGAGTGCGTTGGCTGGGCGGCAGAGAAAGATGCTTGCATGCACGCAAGTGTTGCACAGGCGCATGGATATGCCTAGCACTGCTGCTGCGGAACCGCTCCGTTGTTCGGCGGGCGCAGTCGAGCAGCACCAACTCGCTGCTGGATGCGCGGGGTCGTCGCCGTGCGCGCGCCCAAACATCGACGCAGCGCGGCTCCGCCAGCGGGGTTGTCCTCGCCGAGGCGAGGGAGCTGGCGATGAATCGTCACGCCGCTCTGGAGGGGGTGTTCCGGGTTAGTCGCTCTAACAGCGACAAAGCCGGAACACCCGCGACCAGAGCACGGCCTTCGGCTCGACGTGCTGCTTCCGCCCGCGACCAGAGCGCGACCTTGGGCTTGACGTGCTCCTTCTGCCCGCGCGCGAGCGACTGCTTCTTGTTCGCCTTCCGCGCCTTCTTCCATGCCTTCCGAGCTCGCCTGGCGAGCTTCTGCGCCCGCTCGTCAAGCTTGCGGATCTTCTTGCTGGTCGTGTCCACGACCGAGCCGAGGGTGCTGTTGTCGGTAGTCATCGCCCTGGCGGTAGGCCCGCATCGCCGGCGGCAAGCGCGACTACGCCGGTCCCGGCACCTCACGCGAACTGCGCTTGCGCAACGTCTTGGCCCTTGCGCTCCACGTGTACAAGCGCTCGACGATCCTCGCTGGACAGCACACGTCATCGCCCTGGGCGTAGCGTGGGGTACGCAGGATCAACGTCGTGCCCGCGACTACGACGCTCGCACGGTATAGGCGCTGCGAGCTGAAGACCGCGCGCAGCGGGCTGTCCTCGGGCATGCCGTCGGTGCTGAACAGGTAGAGCGCGACGGCGCCGGCGACCCCGCCGGTCTCGACGAGCACGACGGCGTCGGAGCGCCCGTCGCCGGTGAGGTCCGCGAACACCGTCTCGGGTGCGACGAGGCCGCCATGCTGCTGGAACAGCTCCTTGATCGCCGGCGTCGTGCGCGGGTCCTCGAGCAGTGTCTTCTTGAATAGCGCCTGCGGCGCCGACGGCTCCGCAGGCGAGCCTACGGAGTGCAGAAAGACGCCGACTGCGGTCAGCGCAAGCGTCGCGGCTGCGGCTGGAAGGATCCGGTGCCGGCGCATCGCGCGCATTGTGACAAGCACGCCGACCCGCCGCTACGGCTGCAACAGACGGTCCTTGGCGCTCGGGCGCGGCGGGCCCACGCGAATGCGAGCTGTGCTGATCGTTCCCGAGTCCGCCGAGACGGAGTACAGGCCCTCGGCCAGGTCGGCTTTCAACGACGCGGTGTCACCGGGGTTGATCGGGGCGGTGCGCTGGTTGAGCTGGCCGGCACCGGCCGCGAGCCTCTCGCTGCGCAGCGTCAGTCGCCGCGAGATCGCCGTCTGGTTGGACGCGATGAGCTCGACCGGTCCTGCGCCGAAGCGCGACGGCGACACTGTTACGCGCGTGGGCGCGACCACGGCGCTGAGCTGAAGCGTCTGCGGCGGCCGGGGCCGGTTGGCAAACTCCTCATCACCGCCGCACGCGGGGATGGTAAAGACCAGTGCAACGGCGACTCCGGCCGCGGTCCATGGCATCGTGCGCTTGACGTCGACCGCTCTCACCAACGAGGGAAAACCTATCCGAGCGCGCACGGCCGTGGCCGGCGCGCCGGGTTCAGCGTAGGGCGGCGGTCGCCGCAAGCGCGGCCCGCTCGGCATCGAGATCGCGAAGCGTGGCCTGTAGGCGTTCCCAGGACGCGACCTCCGCGGCGTCGTAGATCTGGCCTTCGAGGCCGCGCAGATCATCGCGATAGACCGCCCACGCTCCGCGCTTGCACGTGTCGATCTCGGCGATGCGATAGTCGATCTCGGGCTGGGTGGCGAAGGTCGTCATCTCACTCCTGTGTCGGCCGATGTCCTCGTCGATCTCAACACTACGCCCAGGTTCGGTCGGTCCCCCATCGGCCCGCCTGCAAAGGCGCGTGCAACGCGTCGCCTGGCTGCGGCAACCTGCAGGGATGGACCTGCTCGCCCAGCCGCTGGCGACGGCGGAGTTTCTCGTGCTCGACACGGAGACCAACGGGCGCGCCGGCGACGCCTGCGAGCTCACCGAGGTCGGGGCGGTACTCGTCGGCGGCGGCGAGTTGCACGACCGCTGGGAGACGCTCGTCGGCGGCGCCGCACCGCTATCGCGCGCGATCCAGCGCTTTACGCAGATCACGCAGGAGATGGTCGACGCCGCCCCACCGGCAGAGTTAATCCTTCCCGACCTCGCCGAGCAGCTGCACGGGCGCGTTCTCGTGGCCCACAACGCGGCGTTTGACCGCCGCGTGCTTCGCCAGGCCTTCGAGCGGGTCGAGCTGCGTTGGCCCGATCCGCCCGCGCTGTGCACCGTCGCACTGGCGCGGCGCTTCGCCCCGCTCGCGCGCCAGCGCAGGCTCGCTGCGCTCGCCGACGCCCTCGGCGTCGAGGTCGAGACGACCCACCGTGCGCTCGCCGACGCCGAGACCTGCGCACGCGTCTTCTGCGCGCTGTTCGGCAAGCTGTGCGCGCACGCAGCGACGATCGCCGACGCGCTCGCCGCGCTGCGCTCGCCGCGCCGGGCTCGTGCGCCGCGGGCCGGGCGCACGGTCGGCGTCGGTGCCGTCAAGCACCACCGGCCCGATACCGCCGGCCTGCCCGACGAGCCCGGCGTCTACCTCTTTCGAAACGCCGCCGGCCAGGCGCTCTACGTCGGCAAGTCCATCTCGCTGCGCACGCGCGCGCGGTCACATTTCGCCACCTCGGCTGCGCCGGAGGGCTGGACCGAGCAGGCGGCGATCGTCGACCACCAGACGACGAACTCCGAGCTCGGGGCGCTCGTGCTCGAGCACCGGCTCATCCGCAAGCTGCGCCCGCCGGGCAACGTCGTCCACAAGCACGACGATCAGTATGTCTACCTGCGCTGCCGATTCGACATCGCCTACCCAGTGCTCGAAGTCGCGCGCGAGCCCGCCGCCGGGCGGGCGGTCACGGTTGGCCCGCTGCGCAGCCGCTCCGCCGCGGTCGAGCTCAAGGAGCAGCTCGACTCGCTCTTCGGCCTGCGCCACTGTGGACGCAAGCTGCGCCTGCGCCAGTGGCCGTCGGCCTACGGCCAGATGGGCCGTTGCCTGTCGCCATGCCTGAACGACCTCGATCCGAACCTCTACCGCCGGCGCCTGGACGAGGCCCTGGGCTTGTTCGCCGGCAAGGGCGACGGCGGCGTCGCGCTGCTCGCGCACATCGAGGAGCAGATGCGCGCTGCCGCCGCTGCGCAGGCCTACGAGCGCGCCGCATGGCTGCGGCGCCGTCGCGAGCGGATCGCCACGCTGGTGCGAATCCTCGACGGCGCGCTGGCGGCGACGCACGCTCGGCCAAGGCTCGTTTTCGCGCCCCATCCGAGGAAGACCCAGCGCTTCGACGTCTTCTGGATCGTCGGAGGGCAGGTGGCCGACTGGTGCGCTTCGCAGGAAGTGGGCGACCTGCACGCCCGGACGAGCACAGCGCTCGCCGGAGCCAGCCGCCCGGGCGCCGTCCCTTGCTTACCGGCCGACGCGATCGCCGAGGCGCGGATCGTGCAGACATGGCTGGCAGGCCACGACGCCCCGGCGCTCGACCTCGATCCCGTGCCGTGCGCCGAGGCGCTCGAGCGGTTTGCGAGCGCGCAGGGGGCGCTACTCAGCGGCCCAGGAAGCGAGCGTTCCGTCTTTGTCGGCTGCTCGGAGCTCGTTCAGGCCGCCGAGCGTCTCGCCGTCGACGAGGATCTGGGGAAAGCTCGTCAGGCCCGTGAGGCTGGTCAGCTCGGCTTGAAGTTCGGGATGGGCGCCCAGGTTGACCTCTTCGAAGGCGACGCTGCGCTTGCTGAGCAGCGACGCGGCGTGGACGCAGAAGTTGCAGGAGTCGGTCGAGAAGAGGACGACGTGGCGCGGCATGGCGGGAAGTATGGCTCATCCCGGCAGGAGCCCGGGCCTGCGAGGGCGACTTGGTGACGGCGGGTGGTGCCGGCGACCGAGGCGCGCCTGGAGGACCGCCGCCAGCGCTTGTCGAAGCCCCCCTCAGCCGGGCACGGCCAACGCGTCTGTCGTCAAAGTGGGACCGCCGAGCCTGGACTGCGAAGGCCAGCGACGCCGGTGTGCTCGACGGAACGCAGCCCTATGCGAAAGGCAGCGCGACGACCTCGGCGTGCGCGCCTCCCGCGACGGCGAGCGTGTCACCGACGGCGGCCTCGCGACGCACGAGCGCGAGCGCGATCGGACCGAGCGTAGGGGAGACGACCGAGCTTCCGACCCGCCCGACGAGCCGTTCGCCGAGATGCAGCTCGGTGCCCGACGGCGCCGGCTCCGTCAGCCGCAGGCCGCGCAGGTGGCGGTTTGGCTTGCCGCGGTAGAACAGCCGCGCCACGGTCTCCTGGCCGACGTAGCAGCCCTTCGTGAAGCTCACCGCGCGCTCGTTCAGCGCGGCCTCCTGAGGGATCGTGGTGTCATCGAGGTCCGGCCCGTAGCGCGGGCGTCCGCGCTCCACGCGCACGATCTCGGTCGCGGCCTCGGAGACCGGCACCGCACCGGCCGCAAGCAGCGCCGCGCGCACGGCCTCCGTGTCGTCGGCCTGGCAGAGCACGTCCACTCCGACGTCGGTGACGACGAAGCGCACAGGCGCCCCATCCACCGAGCCCGGCAGGTGGGAGTGCTCGTCGGCCGGCAGGTTGGCGGGCGCCCCTGCAACCGCGAGCGCCTGCGGTCCGATGAGCGACAGCAGGCCGCGCTGGACCGTGCGCTTGTGCAGTTCCACGTCGTAGCCGATCTTGAAGCGCCGGACCATGTCGTAGAGCGCCTGCAGGGTCGGCCGCTCGGTGTCGAGCTGCAGCTCGGGCTCGGCCTCGCCGGCATCGGCGACTGCGAGCACGCGCAGATCGCCGAGCATCTTGCCCTTGTGCGTGAGAAACGCCGCATAGCACCCGGTTCCCGCCTCGAGCCCCTCGATGTCGTTTGTCACCTGGCCGGCGAGAAAGGACTTCGCTTCACCGCCGGTGAGCGCGAGCTTGCCGCGCTCGGAGCGGTCGAGCAGGCCGCATGAACCGGTCAGCGCCCGGTACTCGGCGGCGAGGTCTTCGGTTGTCGTCGCCATGCTTCGAGGATAGACGCCGGCCACAGCCCGTCGCTGTACTAGCCTTGCGCCCACATGGCGCTCGCCGAGACCTTCCAGAAGATCGTGGACTCGCTGCCCGACGACTGGACCGACCTGGAGCTTGACCTGCGCATCGCAGACGAGCAGCGCTACATCGACGCCGCGACCTACCTCGTCACCTGCAATGCTCAGCCCTACTCCAAGCACGACTGGCACTGGCGTCTGCTCGTCGCCCATCGCTTCGGACACGCCGCGGCCGCCCCCACCGTCCACGGGACGCTGAAGCTGCTCGACGACGCAGGCATCGAGGGCGAGCTGGCGGTGCGCGAGGTCCGCTCCGGTCGCGTCGAGGTCACGCAGATGTGGGGACGCCCGCAGTCGGTGCGCGACGAGTTTCGTCGCAGCCGGGCGCAGTAGGCCGATGGCGCGCGTCGTCGCGCATGTCCCGGACCTGCTGTTCGGCTCCAAGGTGCAGGGGATGCTGACCGCGGGCGGCCACGACGTCGCGCTCGTCGGCAACGAGGCCGGCGCGCGCGAGCAGATCGAGGGCGGCGACGTCCTCGTGATCGACCTGACCGCCGACGACGTCGCCGGCATCGCGCTGCTCGAGGCGCTGCGGTCCGACGGCGCGATCGACGAGACCCGCACGCTCGCGTTCTACAGCCACGTGGACGCCGACGTGCGCAAGCGCGCGCTCGACGCGGGCTTCGATCTCGTCGTCCCACGCTCGCGGATGGCTCGCGAGGGCGCCGCGCTCGTCGACAAGCTCGCCGGCTGAGCCCGTCCCTACACCGACGAGCAGGTTTTGGCGGCGCGCCTGAAGCGGCCCTTGATGGAGCGCTCGGCGCTCTTGGTTCCCGCAAGCGTCAAGCGGACGAACGTGCGCGCCGAGCTCCCGCGGACGCGCCGCAGGATGCAGCCCGTCTGCGCGCTCGTGAAACCGCCCTTGAGCAGCGTGGGGCGGATGACGCAGACCAGCAGCGGGTCTGCGAGATAGGACGGATCGGACGCCACGATCGCGTTGGAGAGGCGCTTGTCGCTGACGCGTTCGATCCGGCGCCGGTAGCACGCGGCCTCCTTCCTCGACAGCCCGCCCGCCTGCAGGATCGCGAGGCGCTCCTGCTGCTTGTCGTACTCGGGGCGCTTGAGCTCGAGGGCCTTGAGCCGGTCCAGCCGCCACTGCCCGTCGCTCTTGCGCAGCGTCACGGTGGCGTTCTTGAATGCGTACTGGCCGCCGCTGGCGCTGAAGTCCGCCTCGGCGTTGTCTCCGTCGATCCGAACCTCCGACACGTTGACCGCGTCGGCCGCGAGCTCCTTGATGTTCGAGCGGCAGAACCTGCGGAAGCTGGCCGCGACGGTGCTCGAGCCATAGGTCCCCTGATCGAGAAACGCCTGCGTGTAGCCCGAAGAGCAGGCGGCCGGGCTCGTGCTCGTCAGGGCTTTCGTGAGGCCGTCGCGGATCGCCGTCTCGTCCTTGTCGCTGCCGCACGAGGCGAGCGAGAGCACCAGCGCCAGCGCCAGCGCGAGGATCGTCCGGAAGGGCCGCGACAGTCGCATGCAGCAGCGACGATAACGTTGAAGGCGGCTGGAGACGTCCGATTCAAAGTACGGCCAGGCTCAACGGCCGCAACTCCTCGGCGTAGGAGATCGAGTGTCGCTGAAGTTCGCCCGTCGGCGTCGTCTCGTAGGCGCCCATCCGCCACAGCGGCGGAGAGTAGGCGTTGATCGTGATCGCCGGGCCGCCGCCGCCGTGCGCGACGCGATGGATGTCCGATGCCGCGAAGTCGAGCGCCTGGCCGGCGCGCAGACGCCTGCGCGCGGGCGGTCCGCCCAGCGCGAGGCGCTCCTCGACCACGGCGCCTCGCGCGACGGCCAGCGCACCGCAGGAGACATCGTGGTCGTGAAAGCCCGTGTCGTGGTCATCCATCCAGCAGATGAGCCATACCGCGACATGCTCGTCGCGCAGCAGCTGCTCGTACGTGCGCACCGCGGGATCGTGGTGGACGAGATGGCGCCACTCCTGGGGTCGGGCGGCGATGTCGGCGACCAGCTCTCGCAGCTCGTGACGCGCGAGATCGCGACCGCGGCACAGGTCGATCATGCCGCCACCGCCGGCGCCTCGCCGTGCAGGAGGCGAGCGACGTTGACGGCCACCATCGCCTCACGCGCGGCCGGACCGAGAAGCGATGTCGGCGGCGGGTCGGCGACGGGCCGGTCCGAGCCGTAGATGAGCTGGTCGATGCCGACGCAGCGTACGACCGCGTCGATCGTCCGCACGCCGTACGACGACGTATCGTAGAAGAGGCCGCAGTCGACGACGGCCTCGCGCGGGCCGCCGCGAGCACCCAGGCGCTCTGCGTGCAGTGGAGCGCCGCCGGCGAGCAGCGCGAACACGACGCGCAGGCGCGGGTGGCGCGGCCGGCCGAGCGCGACGAAGGCGTGCCAGGCGGCGTTCATGTCGGCGACGTACCGCGTCATCGCCGGCCACCAGGTGGGCGCATCGAGCTCGACGTAGGCCTGGGAGCGAGACGGTCCCGGGCCGGGATGTACGAACAGCGGCGCATCGCGCGCCTCGAGGCGCTCGAGCAGGTCACAACAGCGATCGAGGCCCGCCGGGCCGCTGAGTGCGCCGGCCGGGAGCGAGATACCGACGGCGCCGGCGTCGAGCAGTGCGTCGACGTCGGCCGCCACCGGCGGGCAAAGCGAGACCGCGCCCCAGACGCCGAACCGGCCGCCGAGCTCGATCAACCCGTTGTTGTGAGCATCCAGCAGCGGCTCGGCCTCGGTCCGCGGCAGCGCCTCGATCCCAAGCGGACTCGAGATCGCCAGCAGCGCGCGGTCGACGCCGTCGCGTTCAAGCAGATCCAGCCGTGCGTCAGGGTCGTGCTCGCGCTGGTCAAACGCGCACTCGGGCTCGTCGCGCAGGCGCAACACCCAACTCTGGCCGCAGCGGCGCAGAAGCGGTGGCTCGCGGCGCCACGTCAGGGCGGCGATGAGCGCCTCGGGCCAGAGGTGCTGGTGGACATCGACTTTCACGCGACGTATAATACCCATAAACCCCATCAAGTTTGCATAGATTAGCGGCCGGGCCAGTATCCGGGCACGACTGCGATCGCACTGCACGCGTCCCGAGGGGGTATTCGAAGGCCGATGTACGCGCCGCGCCAACGGCTACCGTCGCAAAGACTGCTCGCCGCGCTCGCCGCCGCTCATGATGCCGCTACCGGAGGAGTGAGCGACGACGTGGGTGACCTGGGCACCGGTGAAGCGTTCGACGCGCTTGGGCAGGTTGGCCGCCAGCCAGCGTGATGTCGCCCCGGGCAGCGTTGCGACGACGACCTCGTCGAAGCGCCGCGGGTCCCAGGTGTCGGCCACCGCGATCATCGGATCTGGATCGCCTTGCACGCCCTCGACGGGGATGCCAGCGTCACCGATGGCTTGGACGGCGCGCTCCAGGCGTTGCGCCGTCTCGTCCCCGCGCCCGCGAGTCGACGGGGCCACGAGCGTCACCTCGATCGGGCCGCGGCCGGCGCGCGCTCGCAGCACCTCGAATAGCTCATTCGAATCGACGGTGCGGTTGGCGATGACCAGGAGCTTCATTGTGAAGACCATGAGCGTCCTTCGCGGAGGAGATCGTGGGATTTGTGACGAACTTACGCCCAGGACGCGCTCGTGGCAAGGGTGTTCCGTGCTGCCGGCGGGGCCTCAGTCCCGGCCCGGCGCTGGCACGTAGCGGCCGTCGAAGGCCCGCGCCACGTCGAGCTGACGCGTCACGATCCGCTGGCGCTTCTCCCAGCTCCACCGCGCCCAGGCCCGCAGCCGCGCCGGATCGAGCTCGCCGAACCTCCGCGCGCCCGCCGTGAACGCCGGCGACACCGCGTCGAGCTCGCGCTGGACGACCTTGCGCTTCAGGCCGGTCGTCGCATCGAGCAGGCTGCTGACGCCGTTCTCCGGATCGCTGATGACCTCCTCGTAGCCGCGGGAGAGCGCGGCGACCGTGGCGCGAACCAGTTCGGGCGAGTCCCGCAGCGTCTCGCGCGTCACGCAGAGCACGAGCTCTGGATAGCTCGGAGCGCCGTAGTCATCGACGCGGAACACGCGGATCCCGGGCCGGCGCGCCTTCAGCACCACGCCCTCGACGTTCCAGAACGCGGTCGCGCCCGCGACGCGCCGGGTGAGCAGGCTCTGTACGGCGCTGAAGCCGATCGTCGTCGTTCGCACCCTGTCCGGATGGCCGCCCGCGCCGGCGACGATCGTGCGCAGCACCGCGTCGTCGCTTGGCAGCCCCGTCACCCCGACGCGCTTGCCCTCGAGGTCGCGCGGGGTCTTGATCGACGGCTGGGCGATGATCGCGGCGAGCGGCTGCTGGACGATCGCCATCACGCCCACGAGATCGCGGCCGCGCTCGCGGGCGATCGCGAGGTCGTGGATGTCGAGGATCGCGAAGTCGGTGCGCCCGGAGACGAGCAGCTTGACCGCGTCGCTGGAGCTCGACGGGACGCGAACGCGCAGGGTGACGCCGAGCGCTGTATCGAAGCCGCGCTCGACCGCGATGTAGATGCCCGTGTGGACGGCGTTTGGCTGGAAGTCCAGCAGCAGCGTCGCGCCGCGATTTGGAGCGCGCATGTCGCTCGGCGCGCCGCAGCCGGCGAGCGCCGTCGTAACAGCCAGCGCGATGACGATGAGCGGCCACCTTGTCATGTGCGCGCGTGAGCATAAGGATGAGGGCGGCGTCGACCGCAGCCCGCCCATCCGCCGATCGGAGATGACATGGACCCGTCGCTCGTCCGCGTTCGCCGCCGAGGCACCGGGACGTTCTTGCTCGTCTTCTTCATCGTGCTGATCCTGGCGGGCAGCGCGAAACTCGGCGTGGCTATCGAGGTCGTCAGGCGCCGCTCGCGATCGTCATTGAAGACCGGCCTTCGCCACGGCCGGTCGACAGGCTCGGCGGAGCCTAGACTTCGCCCTTGTGCGCCGGCGCGTCACCTTCAGCCGCAACCTGACGCTCTCGCTGTCGCGGACGTGCCGCTGTTACTGCAAGTACTGCGCCTTTGCGACGCATCAGGCGCACCTGCACGCTCCCGACGAGGTGCTCGCGCTGCTCGATCGCGCGGCGCGGCGCAACGTCAAGGAGCTACTCGTCCTGACCGGTGAGCGTCCGGAGGTCAATGCGGAGGTCCGCGCGCGTCTCGCGGAGTATGGCCACGAGGACTTCGTCGGCTACGTCGTGTGGGCGTGCGAGCGCGCGCTGGAGCGCGGGCTGCTCCCGCACACGAACCTCGGCGTGCTCGATCGCGACGCTCTGGCCCGGCTGCGCGAGGTGACCGCCTCCCAGGGGCTCATGCTCGAGTCCGTCAATCCCGATCTCGTCGTCCACCAGGGTTCCCCGACCAAGCACCCCGCGCGGCGAATGGAGACGCTTGCGGCGGCGGGCGAGCTGCGGATTCCGTTCACGAGCGGCATCCTCGTCGGGATCGGCGAGAGCGAGGACGAGCGCGTCGCGGCGCTGGAGGCGCTCGCGCAGGTCCACGCTCGCCACCATCATCTGCAGGAGGTCATCCTGCAGAACTTCGTCCCGCACGACTCCTACTACGGTCGCGAGCCGGCCCAGATCGCCGACGCGGCGGCACAAGAGCTGTGGCGCACGGGCATCGGTCACGGCCCGCGCCTGGACCTGCCGAGCTGGGCGACGCCGGTGTCGATAGACGAGATGCGCCGGCTCGTCGCCGAGTGCCGGCGCCTGATGCCCGACATCGGCGTGCAAGTGCCCCCGAACCTCGCCGGCTGGTGGCCGGAGCTCGTACGCGCCGGCGCCACGGACCTCGGCGGCCTGAGCGCCAACGGCGACCACATCTCGCCCGAGCACCCGTTCCCCTCGCCGCACCAGATCCGCAAGCGCCTCGCCGCCGACGGCGTCGCGCTGACCGAGCGCCTGTGCGTCTACCCGCGCTACATCGATCCCGCGTGGATCGCGCAGGGAGTGCTCGACGTCATCAAGGCGCGTTACTGGAGCTTCATCCCGCGCCGGGGCAGCGGGCGCACGGACCCGCCGCGGCCGCTGCGCGCCGACCTCGTCGGCGGCGCGATCACGCGCGCCCACGCGGGCGAGGCGCTGAGCCCCGACGAGCTCACCGCGCTGTTCGCGGAGACGCGGCCGGAGGCGATCGAGGACATGCGCCAGGCCGCCGACGCCATGCGCAGCGAGCTGGCGGGGGAGACCGTGACGTTCGTCGTCAACCGCAACATCAACGTGTCGAATGTCTGCGTCGTGGGCTGCGCGTTCTGTGGCTTTGGCCAGGGCAAGCGCTCACCTGATGCATACGAGCTCGACCGCCAGGAGTTCGTGCGCCGGATCGGGGAGGCCGTCGACTTCGGCGCGACCGAGATCTGCATGCAGTCAGGGATCCACCCGGACTGGTCGATCGAGGACTACGAGGGCTGGCTGCGCCTCGCGAAGGAGGTCGCGCCGCAGCTTCACCTGCACGCTTACTCGCCGATGGAGATCGCGCACATGTGCGACACGACGGGCCTGTCGCCGGACGCCGTCTTCGCGCGCCTGCGCGACGCCGGGCTCGGCTCGACGCCCGGCACCGCCGCCGAGGTGCTGCACGACGGCGTGCGCGAGCGGATCAGCCCGAACAAGCTGCCGGTCGCGCGCTGGGTGGAGATCGTCGAGGCCTCGCATCGCGCCGGCCTGCGCTCGACGGTCACCGTCATGTTCGGTCACATCGAGGAGCCCTGGGAGCTGGCCGAGCACATGCGCGTCGTGCGCGAGCTGCAGCAGCGCACCGGCGGCTTCACCGAGTTCGTGCCGCTGAGCTTCATCCCCTTCCACACGCTGCTGGGCCGAACGCATGGAGTCCAAGAGATCTCACGCGAGGAGAACCTCAAGCACACCGCCGCGTTTCGTCTCGCGCTCGGGCACGGCATCGCGAACCTCCAGGCGAGCTGGGTGAAGATGGGCCTGGATGCCGCGACGGAGGCCCTGCGCTGGGGCGTCAACGACCTCGGCGGCACACTCATGGAGGAGAACATCAGCCGCCTCGCCGGCAGCTACCACGGAGTGCGCTTGGAGCCCGAGGATCTCGTCGCCGCCGCGCACCGCGCCAATCGCCCGGCCGCAGAGCGCACGACGCTCTACGAGCTGCGCCGGCGCTACGACGTGCGGGCGGCGGCCTGAGCCACCGGCCGTAGGCGGTTGACGACAGCTCGCTAGTCTCACCTGATGACGGAACCCGAGCACATAACCGCCGATGGCATGATCGCGCTGCGCGCCGAGATCGAGCAGCTCGAGTCCGAGGGGCGCCAGCAGATGGCGCTGCGCATCAAGGCGGCGCGTGAGCTCGGCGACCTCAAGGAGAACGCCGAGTACCACATCGCCAAGGAGGATCAGGCGCACCTGGAGACGAAGATCCTGCGCCTCAACCAGCGACTGCGCGCGGCGCGCGTCGTGGAGGGCGTGGGCGATCCCGACGTCGTCGGGTTCGGCTCCAGCGTCGCGCTCGTAGACCAGGCGTCGGGCAAGGAGCTTGCGTTCACGCTTGTCGGCCCTACTGAGTCGGATCTCAGCAGCGGACGACTGTCGGCGGAGTCACCGGTTGCGCGCGCGCTGATGGGCGCACGCGCGGGCGAGACCGTGGCTGTTCAGACGCCCGGTGGCGAGCGGCGCTATCGCGTCGAGCGCGTGGGTTGAACCTGGCTGAGATCCGTCGGAACTTCCGGCCGGTGGTCAAATAGCGCGCCGGCGATCGCGCTCGCGCCCCGCCTACTCGCCTACGCGGGCAATAACCATATGCTGCAGCGCTTGTGCGATTGACGGAAAAGAGAGTATGGTCGCGTTCACCGATCACGCGGTCGCGGGGGTCACCGCACGGTTCTCCCCGCGCGTATATAGCGCATGGACGCGGCGAAGGAGGATCTATGTTCACTTCCCCGCACGTAACAGCAACTTTCTTGTGGGAGCGCGGGATCGGCCGCAGGCGCTCAGCATCCATGAGCGCGGCGCTTGCATTCACCAGCCTCGCGGTGCTGTGGCTCGCGCCCGCATCGAGGGCCCAGGTCAACTTCTCGGGCCCGTCGAACTTCCCCGCCGGCACCTTCCCGGCATCCATCGCGGCTGGTGACTTCAACGGCGACGCGGATCCGGATCTCGCGGTCTCCAACGCGAACTCCAACGACGTCTCGGTGCTGCTCGGCGCCTTCGGTGGCGGGTTCAACGGTGCGACCACTTTTGCTGTTGGCACCCAGCCCTTCTCGGTTGCGGTTGGGGACTTCAACGGCGACTCGGATCCTGATCTCGTTACCGCCAACACCATCCCCGACACCGTCTCCGTGCTCCTCGGCGGCGCGGGCGGCAGCTTCGGCGCTCAGACCACGTTCCCCGCGCATCTTGACCCCTTCGCGATCGCTGTAGGTGACTTCGACGGGGACGCAGATCCTGACCTCGCGGTCGGCAACAACAATTCCAACGACGTTTCGGTGCTTGTAGGCGGCGCCGGCGCCAGCTTCAGCGGCCCGACCAACTTCGCGGCCGGTTTCATCGCCAACTCCGTCGCGGTGGGTCGGTTCAACTCTGATGCAGACCCCGACCTCGCGGTCTCCAACCTGGGCTCCGACAGCGTGTCGGTGCTGGTCGGCGGCGCAGGCGCCAGCTTCTCCGCCCCGACCGCGCTTGCCACCGGCGGCGTCGGCCCGCGCTCGGTCGCGGTAGGTGACTTCAACGGGGACACAGATCCCGACCTCGTAGTCGCCAACAACAACTCCAACGTTGTGACGGTGCTGCTGGGCGGCGCTGGCGCCAGCTTCTCGGCCCCGACCAGCTTCCCTGCCGGCAATGCGCCCTTCGCCGTTGCTGTGGGTGACTTCAACGGGGACACCGACCCCGACCTCGCGGTTACCAATCTTGTGTCGAACAGCGTTTCGGTGCTGCAGGGCGGCGCCGGCGCCAGCTTCTCCGCCCCGACCACGTTTGCAACCGGCGCCGGACCGCGCTCGATCGTGGTCGCCGACTTCAACGGCGACCTCGCCCCTGACCTTGCGACCGCCAACGGCAACTCCAACGACGTCTCGGTGCTGTTCAACAGGGGCGTGTCGAATCAGCCACCAATCGCGGTGGCCGACGCCTACACCCACTTTGGTTCGGACACGCCGCTCGTCGTCGCTGCGCCGGGCGTTCTTGGCAACGACACGGACGCCAACGGCAACCTCCTCACCGCGGCGCTGGTGTTCGGCCCGAGCCAGGGCGCGCTAACGCTCAACTCCAACGGCTCGTTCGTCTACCAACCAAACGAGGACTTCGCCGGGATCGACAGCTTCGCCTACAAGGCCAACGACGGTACCGCGGATTCCAACCTGGCGACCGTGACGATCACGGTGCGAGCGGGGTGCAACGGCCTCCTGGCGACGCTTGCCGGCACGAGTGGGCCGGAGGCCCTCACGGGCACCGCCGGTGCTGACGTCATTGCTGGGCTCGGCGGCAACGACACGCTGCTGGGCATTGGCGCCAACGACACGCTCTGCGGTGGCTCGGGCAACGACAGCCTGAACGGCGGCGCAGGCAACGACCGCCTCGACGGCGGCTCCGGCAACGACTCGCTCCTCGGCGGCATCGGCAACGACACACTGTTCGGCCGCGGCGGGGCTGACACCCTCAGCGGCGGTGACGGGGCCGACGCCCTCTCCGGCGGTCCGGGCTCACCCGACAGCTGCCTGGGCGGCGCCGGGATGGACACTCTGCTCCTCGGTCACGGCTGCGAGATCGCGAACCCGTGATACGTCCGCGACGCGACTGACTCCGTCACAGAAACAGATCCTCTTCGCGGGCTCTGATGAGCGCGGTTGCGCCTGGGCCGTCGGCGTCGCCGACATGCCGCTCCAGGCCGCGCACGAGCACGACCGGCTCGTTGCTGTCCTTGCGGCGTGCGAGATCGGCGGCGGCCGCTGCCTCGTCGGCGACGGCGATGACCGTCGCGGCCAGCACGCGACCGGCGCCGTCGCGGCGCCCGCGCCAATCGTCGACCGGCGCGAGGCCGGCGATCCCGATCGCGACATCGGTCTGCCCGACTCGCCACGCCCGCCCGAACGAGTCGCTGACGACGATCGCCGGTGCGATACCGCTGAGCTCGCGCAGGCGCCGGCGCAGTGCCCGCGCGGAGGCATCGGGATCCTGCGGCAGCAGGACGAGCTCGCCGTCCGACGGCACGTTGGAGGCGTCGACGCCCGCGTTGGCGCAGACGAACCCGTGGTGGGTCCGGCAGATGAGGATCCCCGGTCTGGAGCGCACGATCTCCGTGCTCTCGGACAGGATGACCTCGACGGCGCGCGGATCCTTGCCGTGCTCGGCGGCGAGCGCGCGGGCGCGATCGCCCGGCTTGACGTCGGCCAGCGCGACCGTTCGCCCCTCCGCCTTGGACACGATCTTGTGCGCGATCACGAGCACGTCACCGTCGGCCAGACGGACGGCGGCATCGACGAGCAGCTTTGCGAGGTCGTCGCCCGCGCGAACCTGCGGCAGGCCGGGTAGCGCCGCCGCGACGATCACGAACCGGGCGTCGGGGATCGTCCCCAGCCGGCGAGACGACTGAGCATCCCGCGCGTGTGCGCCGCACCACCGCGGCGCGCGGCGAGCGCCTGGCGCAGCGCCGCTAGATCGTCGGCGGTATCGACGTCGAGCAGTAGCGTGGGCACCTGCTCAACGCTCCACCGAACCCCGGCCGCCGCCGCCGCCTGCTCGTGGCGGGCGCGGCTGTCGGGCCCGAACGACGGCGCGATGACGTTTGGCGGGGTGAGCAGCAGCGCGTTGGTGCCGATGCCGTGGCGGTCGGGGACGATCGTGATCGAACGCTCGTCCGCCGGCTGGTCGAGGAGATCGGCCAGCTCGGCCGGATCCAGCGCCGGACAGTCGCCGGGGACGAGCAGCACGCGCGCCGCGCCCGCCTCGATCGCGTGCTCGATCCCGATCAGCGTCGCCGCGCTCTGACCTTCCTCGCGGTTGTCGTAGAGCACCCTCGCGCCGTAGCCGCGGCCGATCGCCTCCGCCGCCGGCTCGGAGGTGACGACCAAGACCTCGTGCACCGCGGCGGTGCGGCGCAGCGCCATGAGCACATCCGTGACCATCGCCTCGGCGAGCGCGCGGCGCGTGCCTCCCGACAGCTCGTCGCCGAGGCGGACCTTCGCCGCGCCGAAGCGCTTGACCGGCAGGATCGCGTAGGTGACGGGGGCAGCGGCCGATCGCCCGCGTGACGGGCTGGCCGCCATCAGGCCAGACCCTCGGCGAACTGCAGGGTCTCGGCGGCGATTCGGCGGCGGTCCTGCGCGTCGCCCATCAGCGTGTCGGTCCGCAGCACCGGCATCCCGCCGGTCTCCTCGTCGGCGACAAGGCCGTCGATGAGGCCGGTGTAGATCGTGGCGATCGCATCGGTGGTGGCGCCGTAGCCGGCCCAGCGCAGGAACGCCTCCGTCGGGCCCTTGAGCACCCGACCGCCGACGATCGGCGAGACCGCGACGATCGGTGCCGGGCTGTCGAGGAGGGCTTGGCGCATATCCGGTACCGCCAGGATCGGGCCGATCGAGGCGACCGGGTTCGACGGACCGATGATGATGGCGCGTGCGTCGGCCAGCGCCTCGAGCACCTCCGCCGGAGGGACGGCCTCGCCGACCCCGCGCAGCACCGTCTGCTGGACCGGGCCCTCGCCGCGCCCGCGGATCATGAACTCCTGGAAGGGCATCCAGCGGGCGTGCGCGTGCACCCACGTACGCACGGGCTCGTCGCACATCGGCAGCACCCGGGCTCCGACGCCCAGGGCCGTGGCGATCTGGGTGAGCGTCTCGGTCAGGCGCGCGCCCTCGCCCAGGCGCCGCGCGCGCTCGATCCCGATCGCAAGGTCGCGATCGCCGAGGTTAAACCAGATGTCGACGCCCAGCTCACGCAGCCCGTCCATCACCGCGAAGGTGTCGTCGCGCACGCCCCAGCCGCGCTCGTGGATTCGGTCGGCAAGCCAAAAGGTGCAGAGGTCGGGATCGGGGCTGACGTACGCGCCATAGATCTCGATGTCGTCGGCGGTGTTGGCGACGACGGTGAGGTCCTCGCCCACGACGTCGAGCATCCCGCGCGCGAACTTCGCCCCGCCCGTGCCGCCGGCGAGGACGACGACGGTGCCGGACATCAGGCTCGCGGCCAGAGATCGGCGGGAAGGCCCGTGATCTTCACGCCGGACCGGGCCTTGTAGCGGACGTTCACCGAGATCATGAGCGCCGTCAGCCCCTCGGTGATCCGAGCCATCTCCAGGAGTCCGCAGTCCACGCAGCGCAGGCCGCCGACGCTGTCGATCAGCGCTGCCACGCGCCGCTTGTGCCTGCGATCGTCGCCGCACAGCAGGACATCCTCGTCGAGGTCATGGGAGAGGTCGCGCAGCCTCGCGGCGCTGATCGTGTGCAGCGCGCTGAGCACCGTCACGCCCTTGGGCACCATCTCCTGCGCCTGCTGGGCGGCCGAGCCCTGCCAGACGCCCAGCGTGCGCGTCGCCTTGCCGCCGACCGCGGCCCCGAGCGGAACCGTTGCGTCGATGACGATCTGTTCCGGGCGCAAGACGTCGCGCAGGTTGTTCAGCGTCTCGGACTGGTTTCTGAACGGCACGCACAGGATCACGATCTCGTTGGCGGCAGCGGCCTGATTGTTGGGCAGCCCCTCGAACGTGCCCTTCGCGACGGCGTCACGGGCCCGCTCCGCGGCCTCCTCGGCGCGTGCGCAGTCGCGCGAGCCGAGTACGACCGCGCTGCCGGCACGACCAAGACGCACGGTCAGACCGAAGCCGAGCGCGCCGGAGGCGCCGATGATGGAAACCGGCTCGGGCAAGAGCGTGGCGAGCATATCCGGCGCCGGTCAGCCGCCGCGGAAATGGCGCAGGCATCGGTCACTCGTGGTCCGTCACTAGTCTTCTTGACACCATGGCGTCCACGACCGCCACCCACGGCCGGGAGCTTGCGTTCGCGGGCGTTGCGCGACAGGCTGAGATGGTCCGGGCAGGCGAGGTCTCGCCGCGCGAGCTCGTCGAGACGGCGCTCGAGCGGATCGAGGCGCTCGATCCTGAGCTGAACGCGTTCCGGATCGTCTTCGCCGAGCGGGCGCTCAGCGAGGCCGACCAGGCCGGGGCTCGGAGGGGGGACCCGCGACCGTTGCTCGGTGTGCCGATCGCGGTGAAGGACGACCAGGCTGTGGCCGGTGCGGTCCGGGCGCGTGGCTCCAACGCCTACAGCTCGCCCGAGGCCGCGGACGCCGATCTCGTGCGCCGGCTGCGGGCGGCGGGCGCGATCGTCGTCGGCATCACGCGCACGCCCGAGCTGACGCTGTGGCCCTTCACCGAGACGGCGGCCGGCGGGATCACGCGCAACCCATGGGATCCACAGCGCACCCCGGGCGGCTCGAGCGGCGGCTCTGCCGCGGCGGTCGCGGCGGGGCTCGTGCCGGGCGCGACGGCCTCCGACGGGGCCGGCTCGATTCGTATCCCAGCGGCTTGCTGCGGGCTCTTCGGGCTGAAGACCCAGCGTGGCCGCATCTCGACGGCGCCGCTGGACGAGGTCTGGAACGCCATGTCGGCGTACGGCTTCCTCACGCGCACGGTCGCGGACGCCGCGCTGCTGTACGAGGTCGCGACCGGCAAGCCGTACATCGCGGCTGCCGGACAGGAGCCGCCCAAGCTGCGGATCGCGCTATCGCTGAAGATCCCGCCGGGATCCAGCGCGCGGCTGCATCCCGACTGGCGCCGTGCAGCGCAGGACACCGCCGAGCTGCTGCGCGTGCGGGGCCACGACGTCGCCGAGGCCAACCCGGCGATCGGGGCGGCCGGAACGCGCGTCCTCGCGCGCTATCTCGCGGGCGCCTATGACGAGGCGCAGACGGCCGAGCATCCCGAGCGCCTGGAGCGGCGCACGCGCGCAATCGCGCGGTGGGGCAAGGCCGCGCGTCGCCGGCTGGACCACATACGTGTCACGGAGCTCGCCGACGCCGCAAAGGTCAACGCGATCTTCGACGACTTCGACATCGTGCTGGGCCCGACGCTCGCCAGAGCACCGCTGCCGATCGGCCGCTACGAAGGCCGGGGGGCGGCATACACCCTCGGCGGCGTCCTGCGCTGGGTGCCGTTCAACGGGCTGTGGAACCACATCGGCAATCCCGCAGCCGCCGTGCCCGCCGGGTTCGATTCGGAGGGGCTGCCGCTGTCGGTGCAGCTTGCCGGCCGTCCCGGCGCCGAGCGGACCCTCTTCTCGCTGGCCGCGCAGATCGAGGCTGCTCGGCCGTGGGCCGATCAGCGCCCGCCGATCTCTTGACCACGCGCGCGAGCGCCGCATCGGTGCGGCTGATCGCCGCCGAGGCCGCCCAGGCCGCGGGCGAGCTGCTGCGCGAGCGCTTTATCGCCGGCGGCGAGCGCGCGACCGGTTCGAAGTCCTCGCCGACGGACGTCGTCTCCGAGGCGGATCTTGCCGCGGAGCGGGCGATCCGCGCCGTCATCTCCACCGCGCGCCCTGAGGACGCGATCCTCGGGGAGGAGGGCGGGGAGACGCAGGAGGGCGCCGGATTGCGCTGGATCGTCGACCCGCTCGACGGCACCGTGAACTTCCTCTTCGGCATCCCGCAGTGGTGCGTGAGCGTGGCGGTACACGACGACGAGGGCGGCCTCGCGGCCGTCGTCTTCGATCCGCTGCGCGACGAGGTCTTCGCCGCCGAGCGCGGCGGTTTCGCGACGCTCAACGGTGCGCCGGTGACGGCCTCCGAGCGCGAGCAGCTGGAGACGGCCCTCGTGGCCACGGGCTTCGCCTACGACTCGACCGTCAGGGCCGCCCAGGCACAGGTCATCGCGGGGCTGCTGCCGCGCGTGCGAGACGTGCGCCGCATGGGCAGCGCCGCGCTCGACCTCGCGTGGACGGCTGGTGGGCGCTACGACGCCTTCTACGAGCGCGGCGTGCAGATCTGGGACACAGCGGGGGGCACGATCCTCTGCGAGTGCGCCGGTCTGCAGGTGCGGTCGCTGGACGCGGGCGAAACGCTGCCTTCGGGTGTCGTCGTCGCGCCGCCGGGGCTCATCGACAAGCTCTCTACGCTTGTGACGTGAGCGAGTACCCGGGGTGGGATTCGAACCCACAATCCCTCACGGGCAATCGGTTTTGAGCCGATCCTGTATTCCAGTTCCAGCACCCGGGCGCGGGAAGGCGATTGTAGGTCTCCAGCTACGCGAGCCGTGGCGAGCCCACGCGATGCTCGACTTCGACGCTCCACTTCTGCGAGAAGCCCCTCGCCGCGAACCTGATCAGCAGGACCTGCAGCGGGATGAGGATGAGCGTCAGCAAGCCGACGATGCTCTCGTCCAGCAGCGGGTTGGCGAAGCCCTCCTTGTCGCGCGCGAGCCACTCGGGCGCGCTGATCGCCGAGAAGATGAGCAGGATGATCGCGAAGCCGGCGGCGACCGGCAGCAGCCCACTGCGCCAGCGCGCGACGTAGAACGCGAGCAGCAGATAGATGACGATGTACGCGACCTGCACCGCCTTTGCGCCCTGGATCTTCTCCCAGCCGCCGACCGTGACGATCACGAGCAGGACGTCGCTGACCAGCAGCAGCGCGACGACGATCGCCCGCGTCGTGCGCGATTCGCGCCGCTCGCGGTTGGGATGCTCGATGCGCCCGTCACCCTGAGCCATCGCACGCCAACATACAATCGTCAGCGGCGAGCGTGCGATCGCGCTCGCCCGCTCGCGGGCGTGGTGGAAACGGTAGACACGCCGGCTTTAGGTGCCGGTGGCGCAAGCCATGGGGGTTCAAGTCCCTCCGCCCGCATAAGGTGTTGGTTTGCAGGAGAACGGCAGCATGCGGCTGCTGGCACCGAACCTCGTACGCGAATGAGGGAGCGCGCGGCCGTTGCAGTCGCCTGCCCCGCGGGGGTTGCGTCGCGTCCCATCGCCTGGAAAGCGGCACACGCTGGATCTATGCTGCGGCATGGGTTTTTTGAGGTCAGCACCGCGATGTACGCCAGGTGCTCGCTGAGGGCCGTGTTGAACACGACGGGATTTCCTGAGCCCGTGAGGTCAGCGGTATTGCGAGGTCGTGGCGGGGTACCTGAAATGGCGCTTGCTGCTCAGGTTGCTCATAGCTCGAGGTATGTGGGGAAGTCCGAGCATGGCTGCCAGCGCGTGCGCCGTTCGGAGTGCGGTGAGGGCACGTTCGGGCAACGGCTTCCACGGCGGCCTCGTCGTCGACCTCGATCTGAGTAACGAACGTACGAAGCAGGAAGAGGAGTTCAGCTCATGGACATCAAGCGGGTGCTGAGAACAGGGATCGGCTGGCGGGCAGGCGCTCGCTTGTGTGCCGCGACGATCGCCCTTGGCATCGTGGGGAGCAGCGCAACCGCGGTTGGCGTCAGCATGGCCGAGTCGGACGACGACGAGGCCGCGACGGCGGTGGTTGACGTCAACGGGGGCGCTGTCCGCGGCAAGCTCGGGGACAGCGTCGATGAGTTCCTCGGCATTCCCTATGCCGCTGCGCCGGTCGGCCCGCTGCGCTGGCGCCCGCCGAAACCAGTCGCCCGCTGGAAGGGTGAGCGGGACGCCACCAAGTTCGCCCCGCACTGTGCACAGCCCGCCACGCCGTTCGGCCTGGCCAGCTCATCCGAAGACTGCCTATACTTGAACGTGTTCGCCCCGGCCGGGCGCCGGCACCGTGACGACGAGGACGACCCGGTCCTGGTCTGGATTCACGGCGGCGGCTTCTTGGTCGGCGAGAGCAACGACTACGATCCGACCAAGCTGGCAGCGGACGGCACGGTGGTCGTCACGATCAACTACCGGCTCGGCGCACTGGGCTTCCTCGCTCACCGCGCCCTGGCCGACCGCCCGGGGGGCTCGTCCGGCGCCTACGGCCTGATGGATCAGCAGGCGGCGCTGCGCTGGGTGCAGCGCAATATCGGCAAGTTCGGCGGCGACCCGGAGAACGTCACGATCGCCGGGGAGTCGGCCGGCGGCCTGTCGGTTCTCGCGCACATGGCCTCCCCACGCGCGCGCGGGTTGTTTGCTCGGGGCATCGTGCAGAGCGGCGCGTTCCTCACGCAGACACCGCTGGACAAGGCCGAGACGGCGGGCGCGGCCTTTGCCGCCAAGGTCGGCTGTGCAAGCCAGACCGCGGCCTGTCTGCGCGGCCTGCCTGTATCGATCATCCAGGCCAACGACCTCATGGGG
>DASVPU010000101.1:0-1545 GCA_036389475.1 Solirubrobacteraceae bacterium | reverse complement strand
CGCGGAACAGGAACATGGATCGAGAGTAGAGCGCGCGGCTTACCGCTACGTAACGGCGGCGCCCGGCGATTACACTGGCCTGCGTGCCCGGCTCCGCAGCCGGGTCCCGGAGAGGTGGCCGAGTGGCTGAAGGCACTCGCCTGCTAAGCGAGTATGGGGAGGCAATCTCCATCGCGGGTTCGAATCCCGCCCTCTCCGCTTGCGGCGGCTAGACTGCTCAGCCGCTCACTGCGCCCGTAGCTCAGCTGGATAGAGCGTCGGTCTACGGAACCGAAGGTCAGAGGTTCGAATCCTCTCGGGCGCGCTGCAGCAAAGCCTTGCTACGGCGGGGCTTTCTCATGTCGCGGGCCGTCCATCGCCATCAAGCATCGTCCTGGTCCGGGCGCATAGCGTGCCCACGACGGTTGTTGGCCACCATCGTCAGTGTCTAGCAGGTTACGTTCTGGACATCCAATGATTCCCCTGGCTCTCGTCTCGCAGCACCTCTTGTCGGTAGTGAGCTGAGTCGTGACCAGTCGGACGACTGCGTAGCACATATCATGCACATTGCGCCGGATGCCGCGTTCCATCCACGTTCGACTGGATGACGCGTCTGACGCCGCTCTCGCGCTGTTGCGGGCGGGCGGCCTGACGGATTCGGAGGCGGTACGCGTTGCACTGCGCGAGGCTGGTGAGCGTCGCCGGACGCGGGCAGCGCTTGCCGCCGAGGTCCAAGCGCTGGTCTGCGATGACGAAGACCGTGCGGAGGCGCGGGAGGTCCGTCAGCTGATGGCCGGCTTGGCACCCGGCACGATTGACTGATCGATGGTTCGCGGGGAGCTGTTTCGCCTACCGGCGCCTCGCGGGACGCGTGGCCATGAGCAGCACGGTGCGCGCTACGCCGTGGTCGTGCAGGCGGACGAGCTGCTGGGCCTCAGCACCGTACTTGTCTCGCCGACAGTGACGCGCGCCCGAGCGGCGACATTTCGCCCTGCGATCGCGAGCGAGGGCAAGCTGACCCGTGTCCTGATCGAACAAACGACCGTGGTCGATCCCCAGTGGCTGGGTGCGTTCGCCGGACGGTTAGACACCGCTGAGCTACGCGCCGTCGATGAGGCCCTTGCGCTCGTCTTTGGCCTCTAGCCACCGCTCAGCGCCGCACGGGCTCGGCACGTCGCTGCGCGGCCCGCCGCTCCGCCGCGACCGCCTTGCGCAGCGATTCATCGAACCCGATCGGCTCGATGTCGAACAGCGCGCTGCCGCTCGCATCCGTGACGACGGTTTCCGTCGACAACCCCTCGATCAGCGGCCGTGCGACGCGTGCGTCGACCGGCGTCACGAGTCCAATCCACAACGAGGAGAGCCACGGTGTCAGCAGCGGCACCGGCAGCTTTGGCCGCGGACGCTTTCCGAGCGCGACGGCCATGCGATCGAGCATCTCGCCGTAGGCCAGCACGTCGGGGCTGCCGATCTGGATCTCGCGACCAATCGACGCCTCGACGTACGGGGCGGCTGCGAGGTAGGCGACGACGTCGTCGATGTCGATCGGCTGGGTTGGAGTCGACA
>DASVPU010000100.1:0-10414 GCA_036389475.1 Solirubrobacteraceae bacterium | reverse complement strand
GCCCATCCTTCCCGATCCGTCTCAGGGCCGCACGTCCACAATCCAGTCGCGTCGTCGATCAAGCGTTTCGGGCTACAGCTTGAGGCGCGGCCTGCCGATGAGGACAGATGATCGAGATCCTGCTGAGGAGGATCAGTCACGTGCTTGGTGCTCAGGAGCGCGCGAACGATCGGTCGATGGCCTGCGTCTGGGCGTTCGGCGCGAGCTGCCTGACGGCGACGATACTGCTGCCGCACCCCGACAACGCCAACGTCGCCGGTCTGGCTCTGATCGCCGCGGTTGCGTATCCGATTGCCGCGGTGATGTTCGTCCGCGCCGGCGACCTTCCTCGATCCGCTCTGGAAGCGATCACGTACGTCGGACAGGGCCTCATCACCGCGCTCACGTTCTTCTGGGGAGCCCCGGAAGCGCCGTTCTTGTGGTTTCACGTCTGGCTCGTCGTGCACTCCTTTCACTTCCTGCCGCCGGCGCGGGCGATGCGGCAGATCGCCTGCGCCGCGTTCCTGTTCGTCTTTGCAGCGGTCGCGACGCATGCCCCCTTCCCTGGGGCCACCAGCGTCGTGGGCGTCGCCTCGATCGTGGCCATCGGCACGCTCGTCGGCGCCTTTCGCGTACGCGTCGATGGACTGCTGCGTGCGGTGCAGGCTGCCGAGCAGCTCTTTCGCACCTCATCCGAGAACGCGCCGATCGGTATCGCGCTGGTCCGCCTGGACGGGCGCTTCCTGCGCGTCAACCGCGCGCTGACCGACGTCGTCGGCTATACGGAGGCCGAGTTGCTCGAGCGCACGTTTCAGGACATCACCCACCCTGACGACGTGGACGCCGACGTGGCGATGCTCGCACAGCTCATCGAAGGCCAGATCGACGCCTACGAGGTCGACAAGCGCTACCTGCACGCGGATGGGCGAATCGCCTGGATCGAGCTGCACGCCGCCATCGTCCGCGACGAGCAGGGTTGCCCGCTGCACGCCATAGCGCAAGTCCGCGACGTGACCGCGCAGCGTGCGGCCGAATTCGAGCTGGGCCGCTATCGCGCGCTCGTCGAGTCCGCCAGCGACGCGATCTACGCCGTCGATCTCAAGGAGCGGATCCTGACCTGGAATCACGCCGCGGAGCGGCTGTACGGGTACTCCTCGGAGGAGATGATCGGCCGTCCGTGCTCGGTCATGGTGCCGAGCGACCGCCGCGGTGAGATGAAGCCGCTCGTCGCGTCGGTGCTCGCCGGCCATGGCGTCGAGCAGGTGCAGACGACGCGCCGCCACCGCGACGGCAGCATCATCGACGTGCAGATCACGGTCTCGCCGGTGCGCGACGGCGCGGGCCGGATCGTCTGTACCTCGACGGTCGCGCGCGACATCTCCGAGCGCGTGGCGGCCGAGCGCGTGCGCCAAGCGCTTCAGGGCGATCTGACGCGCGCCCGCGACCGCTATGCGGGCGTGCTCGCCGCGACCACGGAGTCGGCGATCATCGCCACCGACAGCGAAGGCACGATCACGATCTTCAACGGAGGCGGGGAGCGGATGCTCGGCTACCGAGCCGAGGAGCTCGTCGGTACCGCGACGCCGACGCTGCTGCACGACCCCACGGAGTTGCGGGCCCGAGCACAGGAGCTTGGCCTGAAGCCGGGCTTCGACGTGCTCGTCGCGGCCGCGCGCCATGGCCAGGCCGAGACGCACGAGTGGACCTACCTGCGCAAGGACGGAGGCCGGCGGCGCGTCAGCGTGACGATCACCGGCCAGCGCGACGAGAAGGGCGCGGCGACCGGATTCCTGTCCATCGTCACCGACATCACGGCGGTCAAGCGCGCCGAGGAGCTGGTCCGCGGCGCCTTCGAGGATGCGCCGATCGGGGTCGCGCTGTGCGTCGCCGCGGGTCCCAGCGCCGGAGAGCTCGTGCGCGTCAACCATGCGCTCGAGGATCTCGTCGGCAGCCCGCCGGGCGAGCTGATCGGCAGCAGAGTCGCGGTGCTGGCCGACAAGGAGGATCGACCGCGACTGGAGGAGGCTTTCGCGCGGCTGCTGCGCGGCAGCGCCGAGCGCGTGCGACTCGAGCAGCACCTACGCCGCGTCGACGGGCGCCAGTTGTGGACGCTCGTGTCCGCCTCCCTCGTACACGCCGCCGAGGACATGGCGCCGCAGGTCATGGTCCAGTTCCTCGACATCACAGAGCGCAAGAGCTTCGAAGGCCGGCTACGGCACCTCGCCGACCACGATGCGCTCACCGGCCTGTTCAACCGCCGGCGCTTCGAGGCCGAGCTCGGACGCAGCCTGGCGCACAGCAAGCGCTACGACGCTCACGGCGCTGTGCTCGTCCTTGACCTCGACGGGTTCAAGTACGTCAACGACACGCTCGGGTACGCGGCCGGCGATGAGCTGATCACTCGCGTGGCGAGCGTCCTGCGAGCGGGACTGAGGACCAACGACGTCCTGGCGCGCCTGGGCGGCGACAAGTTCGCGCTGATCTTGCCCCAGGCGACCGAGAAGGAGGCGCTCGCGGTCGCCGACAAGCTGCTGGCAGCGGTACGGCGGCAGGGCTCGCTGACCACCCTGCAGCCCCAGGCACGCGTGACGGCCTCGATCGGGGTGACGCTGTTCGGCTCCGAGCCCGGCCTGACCGGGGAGGATCTGCTCGTTGAGGCGGACGTCGCGATGTACGACGTCAAGGACGCGGGCTGTGACGGCGTGAAGGTCTTCCGCAGCAAGCACCTTCGCATCGAGCGGGTGACGGCGCGTGCGAAGTTGCTCGAACGCGTCCGGTTCGGCCTTGAGCGGGGTGCGTTCCGGCTCCTCGCCCAGCCGATCACGGGCATCGTCTCCAGCGGCGCGCCGTGGCACGAGCTGCTGCTGCGCTTGGAGGACGGCAGCGGCGACCTCATCCCCCCAGGCAGCTTCCTGTCCCTGGCGGAGCGCTTCGACCTCATCATCGACATCGACCGCTGGGTGCTCGCTCAGGCGGTCCAGATGCTGCACGGCGAGCACGCGGCGGGGCGCGGGCTGCGGCTGGCAATCAACCTGTCGGGCAAGACGCTGGGCGACGAGCAGCTGAGCGACCACGTCGCCGGCCTGCTGGCCGAGCACCCGATCGCCGCGGGCAGCCTCGTCGTCGAGATCACCGAGATGGCCGCGATCGTCAACGTCGAGCGGGCGCGAGCGTTTGCCGAGCACCTGCACGAGCTTGGGTGCTGCCTCGCGCTGGATGACTTCGGCGCCGGCTTCGGGTCCTTCTCCTACATCAAGCACTTGAACTTCGACTACCTGAAGATCGCCGGCGAGTTCGTGCGCAACCTCGTCGACGACAGTACCGACCGCCTCGTCATCGAGGCGATCGTCAACATCGCTCGGGACATGGGCACCAAGACCGTCGCGGAGTTCGTGGGCGACGACGAGACGCAGGCGCTGCTGCGCCGCCTCGGGGTGGACTACGGTCAGGGCTACCACCTCGGCCGCCCCGCTCCCGTGACCGAGCTGATTCTCGACTGCGAGGCATGAGCTTCGCTCGAAGGCCACTGCCAAAAGAGCGGTCAGGAACCGTGCGGGGCGCGCGCGTCGGCCACGACCGCGCCGCCTGCAGCCGGCTGCGGATCCCCGGCAGCATGCTGCCGACCGGATCGCTGACGTACGCACTTGCGACGACGAACGGCTCGTCCAGCGTGGGGCCATGAGCGCGCCGAAGCGGACCGCGCCGGAGCTGTCGAGCCCGCGTTAGCAGGCGACGATCGGATGCTCGCTCATGTCCTCCGAACCTCCTGTGCGATCGCAAGGCCGCACGGGGCGGCGTGACGGGAGCAGCCGCCTGGCAGGCGCTACAGGCCTAGCGGATGGACGAGCGCGTACCCCTTGTCGGGGCGCATGTCCGTCTGCCAGCGGGTGCCGGACGTCCTGGCACCGCTCGTGTCGAAGCGCAGGCCGGCGACGACCATGAAGGCGTGCCCGCCGTTGGCGTAGATCGTGAGCCACTGGCCGGGCCCAGCCTCGCCCCAGCTCATGAAGTTGCCCGAGGGCATCGCCGTTTCGAGCAGCCCGGCGAAATGCAGCGCGTAGGAGACAGAGCCGGAGCAGTCATAGCCGGCATCGTCCCACCTGCCGTGCCCGCCGCCGTAGATGTAGGGCATCTTGGCGATCACGTTGCCGGCGTTGATGACCTGCTGGACGATCGGCGGCGCGAGGACCGGAGCGACGGCGAGGCCATCCGCGCCGACGGTCGCGACCATGCCGGGCCCGAGCTGAAGCGGCGGCGGCGGCGGAGGTACGGGCGGCGGCTGGTTCTTCGGAAGCGCCCCGCCCGTCGCCGCGGCCGTGGCGACCGCGCCTCCGTTGGCGACGACGTCGCGCAGCACGAGGACGTCGAGCTTTGACACCTGGCCGTCGACGGTCCGCCGCTGAGAGACCTCGAAGTCCTGGACGGCCTTCTTCGTCCCTGCCCCGAAGAGACCGTCGACGCTCGTGCGCATGCCGCCCTGGGTGAGGAAGCTCTGCAGAACCCGGACGTCGTGACCCTTGTGGCCTTGCTTGAGCGTCCGATCGCCTAGGTTCCAGGCGCGCTTGGCAGCCGTTGCGGCCTGCACGGGCAGCAGCACCACGACGACCACGGACAACAAGGTGAGGCGTAGCAACGACGTCACGCGGGCAAGACCCCTTCTCCTTCGGGTGCCTGCGGGGTTAGCTGACGGGCTCGCGCTAAAGGAGCAGCGCTATGCCGCACAAGACGGCAATTCGCCCCCAGGACGCCGAAGCGCCCCAAATGGTTCCCCCACTCCCCACCGATGATCGGCAGGGATTCGGCTGGTCATCGACGCGGCAACCCTAGCGCACGATCCGGATGTTTGCACCCTGGTTGGACGAAGTTATGACGACCGGTCAGGATCGGTCAAAACGGCGTCGACAATCGCCAAGGCGACTGCGGCGCGCGACCGCAGCGACGACTGGACGATGTACTCGCGTGGGGTGTGAGCCCCGCCGCCGCGGGGTCCGAGACCGTCGATCGTGTTCGCGATCTCCGGCGCCATGTAGCTCGCGTCGCTCGCCCCGCCACGCTCGGCGCCGACGATCGGCCGCCCCAGCGTCCTGCCCGCGCGCTCCAGAAGCCCGGCGGTCTGCGTGCGCGCGTCCATCCCGGGCCAGCGTCGTAGGAACCCGCCCTCCAGGCTGACGCCGTCGACCGCCGCGGGCAGGGCTTCGAGCACGACGTCGAAGACGTCGAGGTCGTCGGCGCGCAGATCGCAGATCAGCTCGCCCGCGGCCGGCACGACGTTGAACGCGTCTCCGCTACGCACGACGGTCGGAACGGCCGTAAGGTGCTTGGGGCCCTGCGGATCGTGGCGGGCGGCGACCGACTGTGCCGCAGCGGCGAGCGCGAGCAGCGCGTTGGCGCCGCTGTCAGGCGCCGAGCCCGAGTGCGCCGAGCGTCCATGAGCGAGCACGCGCAGTGTTCCCGCAGCCTTGCGACGCACGACGACGGCCTCGTCGCCGCCGGCCGTCCTCTCGCCGCCCTCGAAGCACAGGCATGCGTCGTAGCCCGCGAAGCGCCGCGTGTGGGTGAAGTCGCCGGCACGCCACTCCTCGTCGCAGACGAGCAGCAGCGCCACCTCGGCGAAGTCCTCGCTGCGCAGAGCGAGCTCGCGCAGGACGCCGAGAGCGAGCACGTCGCCGCCCTTCAAGTCCACGGTGCCCGATCCGAGCAGGGTCTCGCCGTCGCGCTCCAGGGGCTTGTGATCCTCGTGCGAGTGAACCGTGTCGACATGGCCGAGCAGGAGGATGCGGCCGCTGCCGTTCCCGTCCAGCGTGAGGATCAGATCGTCGGCGTGGTTCGGCGACGAGCACCTGGCTCGCTCGGCGCGGACGCCGGCGGGTGCCAGCGACGCAGCGAAGGCGAACGCCCGCTCGGCGCCCGCCACGTCGCCGGAGGGCGAGGAGATCGCGACGAGACCCTCAAGCTCGTGGAAAGCGCGCGCGGCGATCCGCTCGGCGCCCTCTGCTAGCCATGCGTGCATGCGGTAGGCGTTCTACCGCAAGCCGGGCCGCCGCGGGCCCACCGCTCCCGGCGCCGACAGCCGGGTTCTTCGATCGCTCAGAACTCGCCGCGGTAGGCGTAGGCGATCGTGTACACGCTCGGGGACCCGGTCGTGGAGGTGCGCATGCTCACCTTCGCGCCCGCGGGAACGACCACGGTCGTGCCGTCAGGCGGTTGGCAGCTCACGGCCGTGTCGCCCTCGATCGTGCACGAGAGGGAGGTGTCGGCCTGGTTGAGCCGCAGCGCGATCGCGACCGACTTACCGGCGCCCGGCGCGGTGTTGACGGTCGCGATGAAGTTCTTGGCGGTGTAGGAGCTGCCCGGCGGGATCGGCACGAGCGCGCTGGACTCCGAGCCGAAGTTCGCGCCGGTGCCGGGCGAGGACCAGCCGTCGGCGGCCATCGAGCCGGCGACGATCATCGGTCCGGCGACGCCCGACGCTCCCGGAGTGCCGTTCGTGCCCGCGGAGCCTGCCGCCCCACCCTGGCCTTCGCGCCCGGTGTCGCCCTTGGCGCCGGTGTCGCCCTTGGCACCGGTGTCGCCCTTGGCACCGGTTGCGCCCGTCTCGCCGCGCGCTCCGGCCGCGCCCTGGGCTCCGGCCGCGCCCACCGTCCCGCCCGCGCCCTGCAAGGCGGTGCGTGCCTTCTTGGACAGATCCACGATGCCGATCGACCCGTTCTTGATGTCCTTGCCCGTAATGAGCTTCGCGGCGCCGGCAGACACCGCGGCGCCAAGGAGGAACGTGATGGCGCCGACAACGATGAGGGGCGGGAACCTGCGCATGCCAGACGTCCTTTCGCGGGAATGAGTGCGCGACCGCTCCCCGCGATATCGGCAGCACACGAAAGATCCCGTAGGCGGACATCCAAGGTTCAACGTATCGAGGAGCTCGTTTGCGCTTGGCGCTCAGGCGCCAAGCGGTCTCCGCTCCCGGCGGCTCTAGCCGAGCACGGCCTCCAGCCGTCGCTCCAGCGCGCCCGCGATCGCCTCGCGCACGAAGCCGGCCTCGAAGCGCTCGACGGTCGCCTCCAGGAAGCCCTCGATGACCAGCCGCCGGGCGTCGTCCAGCGAGAGCCCGCGCGAGCGCAGGTAGTACAGCTGCTCGGGATCGATCTGGGCGATCGCCGCCGCATGCGTGCAGCGCACGTCATTGGCGAGGATCTCCAGGCCCGGGACCGAGTCGGCGTGGGCCGTCTTGGTGAGCAGCAGGTTGCGCGACTCCTGGAAGGCGTCGATCTGCTGCGCGCCCGGGTCGACCTTGATCATCCCCGACCAGACGGTGTTCGAGCGGCCGTCGAGGACGCCGCGGAAGGCGAGGTCCGAAGTCGTGTTCGGCGCCGCGTGAACCTGCGTCGTGGCGTAGTCGAGGTGCTGACGCCCGTGGGTGGCGTACGCGCCGGTGACCTTCGCGTCTGCGCCGCGGCCTGTGAGCTGGGTGTCCATGACCACGCGGCCGTTGCCCGAGCCGAAGCCGAGTGCGATCCAGTCCAGCGCACCGTCGCGGGCGACGGTCCCGCGCTGCTTGCCGAAGATCCACGCCTTCTCGCTGAGACCCTGCGCACAGACGTAGCGGAGGTTCGCGTTCTGGCCGACCGCCAGCTCGGTCACCGTCGAGAAGAGCGCATCCTGCGAGTCGTCGGTCGAGACATATTGCTCCCACACCTCCGCCTGCGCGCCCTCCTCCAAGACCACGAGCGTGCGCCAGTGCAGCGCCGTCGCGGCCTGCGATTGTACGACCGTCACGACGATCGGCGTCTCGAGCACGACCCCGCGCGGCACGTAGACGAACGCCCCGCCCTGCCAGCCCGCCTCGTTGCGGGCGACGAACGGATCCTCGGTCGGAACGATCGAGCCGAAGTGCTGCTCGACGAGGTCGGGGTGCGACTGCACGGCCGAGCTCAGCGGCATGACGAGCGCGCCCTCGGGCAGCCCATCCGGCGAGGATGGCTCCGGCGCGAACACGTGGTCGACCTGCTCGAGCAGCACGGCGCCTTGCGGCGCCTCGAAGACGCCCATGCCCGCGGCATCGACATCGACGGCCTCGGGTGTCGCATACGAATCGAGATCGAGCTTCTTCAGCGACGTGAACTCCCAGCCGGGGGTGCCCCGGAACGAGGGCAGCGGCAGCAGCTCCTTCAAGGAGACGGCGCGCTCCCGGCGCGCCGTCAGCCACCGCGGTTCGGTCGCCGTCGTGGACGGACTAGCCAATGGAACCCTCCATCTGCAGCTCGATCAGGCGGTTCATCTCGACGGCGTACTCCATCGGCAGCTCCTTGACGATCGGCTCGATGAAGCCGTTGACGATGAGCTTGGACGCCTCCTCCTCGTCGAGCCCGTGGCTCGTGAGGTAGAAGAGCTGCTCCTCGCCGACCTTCGAAACCGTCGCCTCGTGACCGACGTTGACGTCGTCCTCGCCGATGCGGATCGTCGGATAGGTGTCCGAACGCGACTGGTCGTCGAGCAGCAGCGCGTCGCAGACGACCTTGGACTTCGAGCCGTGAGCGCCCTTGGCCACCTCGAGCAGCCCGCGGTAGGAGCCGCGCCCGCCGTCCTTGGAGATCGACTTGGCGAAGATGTTCGACGTCGTGTTCGGCGCGGCGTGGACGATCTTGCCGCCCGCGTCCTGATGCTGGCCGGCACCGGCGAACGCGATCGACAGGATCTCGCCGTGGGCGCGCTCGCCGGTGAGGTACACCGACGGGTACTTCATCGTGAGCTTCGAGCCGAGGTTGCAGTCGACCCACTCGACGGTCGCGTCGCGCTCGGCGATCGCCCGCTTGGTGACGAGGTTGAAGACGTTCGTCGACCAGTTCTGCACGGTCGTGTAGCGAATCCGCGCGCCCGGCTTGGCGATCAGCTCGACGACCGCGGAATGCAGCGAGTCCGACGAGTACGTCGGCGCCGTGCAGCCCTCGACGTAGTGCACGTAGGAGCCCTCGTCGGCGATGATCAGCGTGCGCTCGAACTGGCCCATGTTCTCGGTGTTGATGCGGAAGTAGGCCTGCAGCGGCATCTCGATATGGACGCCCGGGGGCACGTAGACGAACGATCCGCCCGACCAGACCGCGCTGTTGAGCGCGGCGAGCTTGTTGTCGTTTGCGGGGATGATCGTCGAGAAGTACTCCCTGACGAGGTCCTCGTGCTCGCGCAGGCCGGTGTCCATGTCCATGAAGATGACGCCCTGGGCCTCGAGCTTCTCGTTGATCTGGTGGTAGACGACCTCGGATTCGTACTGCGCGCCGACGCCGGCGAGGAACTTGCGCTCGGCCTCGGGAATGCCGAGCCGGTCGAAGGTCTTCTTGACGTCCTCGGGCACGTCGTCCCAGGAGCGCTCGGCGCGCTCAGACGCGCGCACGAAGTAGTGGATGTCGTCGAAATTGACCTCGGCAAGGTGCGGCGAGCCCCACGTCGGCATCGGACGGGCGAGGAAGTGCTCAAGCGCCTTGAGGCGGAACTCGCGCATCCACTGCGGCTCGTTCTTGAACTCGGAGATCTTCTCGACGAGCTCCTTCGTCAAGCCCTTGGGAGCCTTGTAGAGGTAGTTCTCGGCATCGTGGAAGCCGTACTTCTCCGTGTAGTCGGAGTTGATGCCCTGCAGGCCCTCTTGCTCGGCGATGGTCTCGGGAGTTGCCATGTTGGTTACTCAACCTCCAGCTTGATCATGTCGTCCTCGATGCGGACTTCGAAGGTGTCGATTGGAACGTAGGCCGGCAACGTCACTGGCTTGCCGGTGTGCAGATCGAACAGCGAACCGTGACGGGGGCATTCGACCGTGCACCTGCTCGGGTCGAACTCGCCGTCGGCGAGGTTGCCGTCGTCGTGCGAACAGCGATCCTCGATCGCGAGGACTTCGCCGTTGCAGTTGAAGATCCCGATCTCGAGGTCCTCCCACTCGACCACGCGCGACGTGCCGGGCGGAAGCTCGGAAAGAGGGCAGATGTCCAGTGTCTCGGCCATGAAAGACGACCCGGCACCCAATCCCGTCCTGGGCGCTCGGATTTGCTTCTAGGGAGTGTAGCCGCTCATGGGCCCGTGGTGGGACGCCGCCTCTAAGCCCAGCCTGCGCGCCCTCACGCCGCGCCATCGCCTTTCATCACTGCGACCAAGCGATGAAAGCCGCCCGGCGTGAGCGCCTCCAGATCATGATCGACGAGGATCTCGAGCGCGCGCCAGCCGCGAGCACACGTCTTAGGCGGCGCTGATCCCGCACGTGCGTGCGCGAGCGCCTGCACATGTCTCCCGCCGATCGGCCAGGATCCCCGCCGATCGAGCAGGATCCGCTGTGGGAGCTGCCGCGGGGCTTCGTCGAGCTGCGACCGTAGGTGCGCCGGCGCGGGTCGAGCCCGCGTCAGAGGTGATCCGCCCCCGAGGGATGACGCTCGATCCCGCCCTCGGCCTCACTAAG
>DASVPU010000099.1:0-7554 GCA_036389475.1 Solirubrobacteraceae bacterium | reverse complement strand
TAGGCGAACCCGAGGAGCTGCAGCAGCCCGAACGCGATGTCGCTGTAGGAGCCCGAACGCGATGTCGCTGTAGGAGCCGGTGTCGGACACGATCACCTCGGGGCGCCACCCGCCGTCCTGGCGGTAGATCAGGTCAACGATGTGCGGCGAGTCCCGGGGGGTGCCGGAGACGACCTTGCTCGCGAGACCGACGGACTGGGCGGAGAGGAGGTTCAGCCATGTCGCGCCGCGGCGGCGCCCAAAGTACTTCGGCGACGCTGCCGCCCGTGATAGTCGTCGATTTTCCCGCACGCGGGCGGTCCTCAGGCTGACGGCGGCCGCCGGCATCGCGCGAGCCGCCGGCGAAATGACCCGTCAGATGATCGCGGGGACGGCGCGGGCGGTGAGCAGGCAGCCCAGGGCGACGATGAGCACCGCCGAGGCGGCGGGCGCTGCTGTGAGGGCGGCCTGTGTGACAGGTCCGGCGGGTCGCAACCGCCCGCCCAGACCGCGGGCGCAGACGACGGCGATCCCGAGAGCGGTCAGGGTCGCTGCCAACCCGAGGCTGAAGACGACGATCAGCAGCAGGCCCAGTGCGATCTCGTGCTGTGAGACGGCGCCCAACAGCACCACGAGCGCCGAGGGGCACGGGATGAGACCGGCGGCAGCGCCCGCGGCCAGCAGTGCGCGTGGTCTGAGCGACTCGGGCGCATGATGGTGATGGCCGCCGCCGTGGTCATGGCTATGGGTGTGCCCATGTTCTTCACCGTCACCGTGGATGTGAGCTGGACCGTGGCCGTGACCGTCAGCATGGTCGGCGGGGTCGTGCGTGCGGCCCTCTGGGTGGGCGTGGTGGTGGCCGGTCGCTTCCGTTCGCACTCGTGCGCGGAGGACCAGCGCTCCGACGAGCACGACCAGCAGGCCTGCGACGAGGTTCAGCCACGGGTAGAGGTCTTCGGGCAGCAGATACTGCGACAGCGCGAGGGTCACGATCCCGAGCGCGAACACGCCGATCGTGTGTGTCACCGTCACCGTGGCGCCGAGCATGACCGCGTGGCGGGCCGTGCCGCGCGCGCCGATCAGGTACGCCGCGACCATCGCTTTGCCGTGTCCGGGCGAGAGTGCGTGCAACGCGCCCCATCCGAACGCGGCGAGGAGCAGGACGATCAGGGTGCCTTCGCCGGTGACGGCATCGTCGAATAGGCCGGCGAACCCATCGTTCGGGCGACCGCCGGTGCTCACCATCCCGGCTCCGTCCGCCCGCGGTGCGATGACGCCGCCGTCGCCCGGCCGGACGGTCAGCGTGATGGAGCGCTGATCGGCGGGGCTCTCGAGCAGCTGATTGGGGTAGTTGCGCAGCCGGCGCGTCGGCTCGGTGGCGGGAAGGCTCGAGCGTGTCGTCGTGCCGTCGCCGGCGGCGGCGATGATCGAGCGCCAGCCGAGGCGATCGCCGAACGTTGAGTCGCGTAACGTGACTCGTCTGGCGTCGCGGACGGGGGCCGCCAGCATCAGCTCGACCCGCGTGGTGCGCAGCCCGCCCTGGCCCTTCGGAAACGAGATCTGCCCAGGCGACGAGGGCCGCAGTACGACCTCGCTGCCGTCGACGCGCAGCCGCAGGCCGCGCAGCGCCTCCGCGCGCTTGCCCGCCAGGACAGCGGCGGGCGTGCGCCCGCGTTCTTGGAAGGTGGGGATCTCGGCCTGGTCAAGGATCCAGCGCACCTCGACGCGATCAGTCGACACGCTGACGATCGAGAGGCGGTTGACTGTGAAGTTGCCCAGCGGATGCGCCTGGGCGCCGGCTGGCGCCAGCAGGGCCGGCGCCAGGCCAAGCACACCGGCGAGCGCGGCGGTGACACGTCGGAGGCGGGCGATCGCCGATCGCCGATCGCGGTCACCTCCGACGCGCGCAAGGATTTGGCGGCTCCGGTCGCTCATAGCGCGTTCAGCGCCCGGCGTGCCTTGGGCGCACGCAACGTCGAGAAGTGCGGGTCCGCGTTGAGCGCGCGGCGCAGCAGCCTCGCTGCGAGCCGGCGCTCTCCGGCGGCGCGGGCGCTCATGCCCGCGTGGTACAGAAAGCTCGCGTCACGAGAGCCCAGGTGCAGCGCACGGCGACCCCATGCCACGCCCTGCCGCGCCCGCCCGGCGCGCGTCAGCGCCCAACCCAGCGCGTCGGCCGAGCGGACGCTGGGCGCGCGGCGCCACGCCGATCGCGCCAGCGTGAGGGCGCGCTTGCGGTCGCCGTGGTCGGCCTGGAAGATCGCGAGCTCGACATCGGTGTTGACCCCGGCGCCCGCCAGCAGCCGTTGCTGCACGCGCACGAGATCGAACGTCCGGCGGGCGGCGGCGCCGCGGCCGGCGGTGAGCTCTGTCTCGCCGAGCAGCACGACGTATTCCGGCAGCGGCAGCCGAGCGACGACCGAACGCAGGCGCTCGATCGACTGACCCAGGTGGCCCGCGGCCGCTTCGGCGCGTGCGAGGCCCACGCGCGCGGGGACGTAGCGTGGGCTACGCATGAGTGCTGCACGGTAGGCCTGGCGCGCGGCGCCGCGCCGGCCACGCGAGAGCTCGAGGTTTCCCTGCAGCGTCTGGATGTAGGCGATGTTCTCAGCCGCCTCGCCGCCGGCGCCCAGGGCCAGCGCCAGCGCTTCGCGCGCCCCGGCCAGATCGCCGTGCAGCTCACGAAAGTAGGAGACGCGCGCGTAGGAGCCGAGGCTGGGCTTGGCGTCGATCATGCGCTGCAGTGCGTCGCGTGCGGCGCCGTAGCGACCAAGCTCGCCGTTGGCGTCGACCAGCACGCCGAGGGAATTGACGACCTCGGGGGCCAGCCTGCGTGCGCGCCGGCCGTCGCGCAGCGCGCCGCGGAAGTCGTGGCGGGCAAGGCGCAGCATGCCTCGGAGGGTGAAGGCTCCGGCGTTGGAGGGATCGTGGGCGATCGCGCCGGCGATTGCGTGCTCGGCTTGCGCGTAGTAGCTCACGTCGCCCGTCTCGCGGACCTGTTGCAAGAGCGCCGATCCGAACGCGACGAGCCTGTCGGCATCTGCCGGTCGCGCGCGCACCGCCGCTTGCAGACGTTGGACGCGCTGCGCTGTCGAGCCGCCGGCGGCCCGCGACAGCGCAGTCGCTCCCGCGTCCGGCGTCCGGGGCGCAGGCGGGACGGTGAGTGCCAGCACGATCAGCGTGATCGTGAAGGCGGTTCCACAGGCGATCAGCAGGGCACGCATCCTGGCGACGGATTTCATCGGCCGGCCGACCGGGATGAGCTTCACTACTCACCCCGGTCTGTCGACACGATGCTCAGGACGGAGCGTCGCCCGGTGTGGGGGAATGCGGCGGCTCTTGGCGATCCTCTGTCGGCGAGCCACCAATCTGGTTCTTCAGCGACGGTAGGTAGGGGAACACCGGCATGAACGGCTGGTCGTTGACGTCGACGCCGTCGCCGAGCGGCAGCTTCTTTCCGCCTTGGCCGGCTGGCACGAGGAAGCCGCCGACGACGCGCAGCGAGATGTCGACGGCGTCGTCGGCCAGGCGCCTGCCGTTGGGGTAGCCGGCCATGTCGCCGCCGATGACGCCGAAGCGGTTCTCGGTCTCCGATGGCGGCACGCCCATGTTGAGCTTCAGCGTGTCCGCCGCGGCCGGGTTCTTGGAGATCTGCGTCACACCGGGGATGCCGGTGAACAGCGCCTGCACGATGTCGGTGCGACCGGTCTGCTTGACGCCGAGCTCCAGCAACTGGTTGAAGGCGCCGGCGAGAAACGGGTTCAGCGCGAACTTGCCGAAGTTCTTCAGATCCCCTGACGGCTGGGTGCTGTTGTACTTGTCCTTCAGCGATTGCGGAACGAACAGCTCGTTGACGAGCGGGTTTGCGAGGCGGCTGACCTGCACCCAGTCGCTGCGCCGCTCGGCACGGTCGCGGCCCGAGCCGACGTTCGTCACCTGCAGGCGCTTGCGTTCCGTCGATGCCCAGACGCCGACGACGGCGTTGGCTGCCGTCGGGCCACTGACGGCCATGCGGTCGCGCGTGACCCGGGCCCCCGGGACCTGCAGCACGATCGACTGCACGCCGTAGCCAGCCAGCGTGTCGATGCCGCCACCCATGTTGCCGGTACCGGCACCCTCAAGGTTGATCGAGTCAAAGACGCGGTCCAGCGGCAGGAAGAACGGATCGTCGCGCTGACCGGCGAAGACCTTGCCGCCACCGGGCAGCGACCTGATCGCCGAGTTCGCGAGCGTCTCGTAGTCGGGCATCGTCTTCGGGCCGACGTTACTCGGCGCGACGCGGAAGTTGCGGCCCAGGCTGCGAGTCGAGGTCCGCCGCCCGCGGCTGTTGTAGGTCTCGCGGACGACCTCGTAGGACTCCTTCTGAAAGAGCTGCGGATCGTCGAGGCTCGTGACCTGCGTCAGCGAGTGCAGGAAGTTCTTATTGTTGAACTTCGTGCGGAAGTCAAAGCGGTAGCGGACGTCGTAGTCGCCGTCGCCGGTGTTGTCGATGTTGATGTAGTACCGCGCACGATCGTCGAAGCGATAGAAGTTCGGTCCACCGGCGGGATCCTGGAAGGGCACCCAGTTGGCGACCACCGTCAGCGCCCCGGGAGCATTCTTGGCCGTGAACGCGTACACGTCGGTGTCATCGGCCGTCGGATCAGCCGACGTCAACGGCGCCTCGCGGTGACTGGAACCCGTGCCGACCGCCACGACGACGCCGACCGCGGCCAACGAGGCGAGCAGTGCTCCCAACAGCAGGTGGATCTTGCGCATGGTGCTCCTTGAGTCGTAAGGGCCGCAGCTACCGATGGCCCCTTCCGGAGCGGACGATCATCTGGATTAATATGTGGCGCGCCGCCGCCATTGGCTACCAAGCGTTGCCGCGCCCGGCATCCGCTGGCTGCGGTAGCGGCGGATGATCTGGGGTACGCGTCGTTGCGTGCATCCAGGAGCGCAGCTTTGACCTCGCACGCGCGTCGGCTTCTTACACCGTGAACCGAACCAACACGAGAAGCGACGGGGGGTGGCTGTTAGCCGCTGTCTCGGTACCGCATCAGTCAGTCGAAGTGGCGCGGCCCGCCAGCCGCTTGCGGGTTGTACGGGCGTCGGGCGCGCCGACGGTTCAACGCGTTAGCTGACGCGCGGGCCGGGTAGATGGGCGGTCAACCGAGGCGCCGGTCGAGGACCGCGATCGCGGGGCCGTATCCGTCGTGGAGGGACGAGCGGTGACCGTATGTGACCCAGCGCAAGCACGATGCGTCGACAGGGCACCGTCAAGCGGCCCGCAACGGCCGCGCGGCGGCACTGATCGCCGTCTCCAAATCGATACGATCATCGCTGTCAGCCAGATGCAGATCTCCCAGATCATCGGCGCGGCACTGCAGCGACTGCGCAGCGTGCGCGCCGGCGAAGCGCTGCCTGCCAACGCCCGTCGCGGCGCTTGATGGTATCGATGCTCAGCGACAAGCTGCCTGTGCGGCGCGAGGAACGCCTGATGTGGAAGCTCGTCAGAACGGGCTCGCAAAGCGGCACGTCGGCGGCGAGTCGGGCCGGCGACGTTGCGAGCAAGCCCTTGACGTGGGCCGGCTTTGCGGCCGTCGTGGCGCTGACCGGGCGCCGCGGACGGCGTGCTGTGCTGCGCGGCCTGGTGTGTTCGGGCGCTGCGAGCGTGATTCATCTGCCGATCAAGCGCGTCATCGGGCGCGGACGGCCGCGGGGCGCACGACTGATCGCCAGCGGGCCTGGACCGCTGACGTCATCGTTTCCCTCCGGGCATACTGCCAGCGACCTGGGGTTCTTGTTCGGTGCATCGCAGGTACTTCCGGTGCTGATGATCCCGGGAACGGTCGCGACCGCGTTGTCACATTGGTCGCTGATGCGCAGGCGCGAGCACTACCCCAGCGACGTCATCGGGGGCGGCGCGATCGCCGTTGTGGTGAGCGCGGCCGCGTGGAAACTGCGCCCGCCGCGCAGCCTCTACACAGACCGCCAGGCGCCGTCGCCCGGACAAGGCCACCCGGCAGGCCGCCGCCCGGTCAAGCGGGCCGCGATGCGTTTTGTCACCAATCAGCTGCTCAATCGCCTGACGCGCCCGCTGCTTGAGCGCGGCCTGTGGCCGCGCACGCAAGCGCTGATCGAGACGACCGGCCGCACGAGCGGCCTGCCGCGACGCGTTCCCGTCGGCAACGGGCTGCGCGACAAGCGGTTTTGGATCGTCACCGAGCACGGCTACGGTGCCGACTACGTCCGCAACCTCCAGCAGGACCCCAGGATGCGCGTCAAGGTCGGCCGGCACTGGCATTCGGGCACCGCGCAGATCCTGGTCGACGACGACGCCCTGGCACGTTTGCGCTGGCTCAAGCGGCCCGTCAACGACGCGTTGTTGTTGTTGATCGGCACACAGCAGCTCACGATCCGCGTCGACCTCGACAACTGACCATCAAGAAATGCAGGCGCTATCGTGGATCGTCTGCGCGCGCGGCGGTGTCGGGATGGGTCAACGCTGCAGGAGTACGGGCGCTCGTAAAGACCCCGAGAGGTCCAACACGAGCCGGACAGCGTCGAGCTGGCGGGGCTCACCCGACGCTCTTCGAGCACATCAACCCGTTCGACACCTACGACGTCAGCACCGATCAACAGATCGGACAGCTTCGCCTCTCCGCGCAGCGAGCGCGGCGTGAAGTTCGACTAACGAGCTCCGCCGGTTTCGCCTGGTTAGACAGTCGCCCCCGATAAGAGCGCTCGACGCGGGCCGACGCCACCGCCATCGGTGCGTCATCCCGATCGGAGCGAGATCAACCCCACCGCATGAGGTCACGACGACGGCCACTACGCTCATATGGGGTGGTGTGTGTCAAGTCGGGCAGGGGTGAGCGTGGCGCGGGGCCGTGGGGGTTGTCTGTGGTTTGGGGTGCGGGTGGCGGCCGGGCGGCGAGGCCTGCTGGCGGAGCTGGCTCACCTTTACGAGCGCCCGTCCGAGCCGCTGCCGTCATTGCGCTACCGCTACGCCCAGTATCTCGCCGAGCGTGCGACCGAGCCGCCGCGCGAGGACGACGTACACTGGTGGCGCCAGCGGCTCGGCGAGCTGCCCGGCGCACCTGAGCTGCCGTGGCGCCCGCCGGCCGAGGTCCTGGACCCGCAGCGCGTGATCCGTCTGCACCGCTGGCTGTCGCCCGCGCAGCGCGCGAGCCTCGGCGAGCAGGCACGTCGTCACGCCGTGACGGCGACCGTGGCTGTCGCGACGGCGTTCGCGGAGGTGCTCGGGGCATGGAGCGCAGAGCCGCGCTTCATGCTCAACGTGCCGACGTTTGACCGCCGCCCGCTGCATCCCGAGGTCGACTCGATCGTCGGCGACTTCACGAGCTCGATCCTGCTCGACATCGACCTGCGCGCGCGGATGCCATTCGCCGAGCGGGCGCGGACGGTGCTCTGCTCGGGCGAAGCGCGACGGCCGGCAGCGCAGAGCCAGGCGGCGCAGAGCACACTCGGGCCTCCCTCTCCCGCGTCTGAGGATGTGCTGCATAATTAGCAATATGCAGCAAAACGAGTAGGATCTGGGCATGCCCCCCGCAGACGAGCTGCTGGTCGGTCGCG
>DASVPU010000098.1:0-2898 GCA_036389475.1 Solirubrobacteraceae bacterium | reverse complement strand
CAGGCCGAGCTGTCAGGTCGCCCTGACGTTCTGCCGTGCCGTCCGTGCCGTCGCGAGAACGACTCTCCACGGTGCCCGCACGCCCGCTAGCGCGGGCGCGATCCGCCGCCGATGACCGACCGCTGACGCGCGGGCCCGCGGCGTGGCGCGAGCATCAGCCGACCGGCCGCGGTGATCTTCCGCGCCCGCGTCGAACCGGCCGCGACCAAGACCAGGCCGTGGCGCTCAAGCAGCACCAATGCTTGTGTCACGAGCTCCGGACGCCCCTGCCACGGCGCGGGACACACCGCGGCGATCTCGCCCGCGCTGACGGCCTCGCCGTCGTGCTCGTGCTGGATGTCTCGCAGGGCGGCGAGGACGACGCGTTGCTTGGCGGTCACGGTCCTGCCGAACCTAGTCGCGCGCGCCGACACGCGCAACTAACGCCGCCAGCCTGGCCGGCCGGTCGGAAACGTCGTGCTTACGGCGCCGATCGCCCAGCGAGAATCCGCCCGGGAGGGCGCGGCCCGTCAGCGACCGTCGGTCGCAGGGACCCGGATCACCCGTGAGAAAGATCGCATGTAGGAGGGGCCGTCCGGGTGGTCTCGGAGCATCTGGTTTCTCTGTCGAACCGAGGGCTGGAGGGACCATGGCGATCTTCGTCGGGTTGGATGTGCATCGCGCTCAGATCACCTTCGACGCGCTGGACACAGACACTGGGGAGGTGCGGACCGGCCGGATCCGCCCAGCGAACCGTGGGACGGTCCGGGCGTTCTTGGCGCCGCTTGCGGCCAAGCAGACGACGGTCGCCGTCGAGGCGATGACGGGCTGGCGCTTCATCGCCGAGGAATGCGTCCGCGCCGGCATCGATGTGCGGTTGGCTGAGCCGGCCGAGACGCGGTTGCGTCAGGATCGCAAGCGGCGCGCGAAGACCGACAAGCTCGACGCCCGGCTGCTTCGTGAGCTGTTGATGCACCAGCGCCTGCCGGAGTGCTGGATCGGGCCTGCGCACATCCTTGATCTGCGCGCCAAGGTGCGGCTGCGAAAGACGCTGGTGGATCAACGCACCGAGTGGCTGCAGCGCATCCACGCCGTGCTGTTTCACCACGGCGTGGCGGTGCAGCCCGGACGCCTTGCGCGCTTGGACGCCAGGGATGCCCATCAGCAGCTCGCCGACCTGGACCTGCCCGCGATCGCCCGACAGCAGATCACCGTGGCGCTGGGCGTCATCGGGCACGTCAACAGCGTTTTGCACGACCTCGATCTTGAGCTTGAGCGCTACGCGCGCCGCCAGGCGGGCTGCAAAGCATTGATGGGCCACTACGGCATCGGGCCGCTCGTGGCGACCGCGATGCTCGCTGATCTGGGCGACGCACGGCGCTTCTCGTCCTCCAGGCAGGCGGTGCGCTGCGCGGGCCTGGACATCACCGTGCATGAGTCCGACACCCGCCGGCGCGGCGGGCACCTCTCCCGCCAGGGCTCGCCGGTGCTGCGCTGGGCGGCCTTTGAAGCGGCGCAGTGCGCGGCGCGACCAAGCTCACCAGACCACGAGTACTACGTGGCGCTCAAAGAGCGCCTGGGCGCAAACCGCGCCGCGTTGACGATCGCGCGCAAGCTGCTGCGCCGCGCACACCACACCCTGCGCGAGCTCGGCGACGACGCGATCGCCGCCCCGGCCAGCTGACGTCCGAGCGCGCGCTGCCCGTACATCAGTGATCGACCGCGGCCGGCTCCTCCAGAATTCCCGTTGCCATCGACGACACGACGATGAGCGACCCTGAAAGATTGAGCGGCCGCACCGCTCACCGCGGGATCACCCCCATCAACGATCTCGTCGCCGCGCCCTGCCCGGGGCTCGAGCACCAAGATAAGGCTGGGCACCCGCGCGCCCACACCACCCACCACGCCGACCAAGGAGGTGCCCGCCGCCGCCCGCACGCATGACCACAACCTGCTCAAGCGCATGACCAGCAGATGCCTGCCGGCCCACCGGGCCTTGACGATCGCCGTGCCTACAGATAAGTCAGTTCCCCACGGTGTTGAGGGGAATGCGACGCGCATGCGTCTTCACGTGTGCTACAAGCGGATCCGCTAGCACGATGTCCCCGCCACCACGCGGTTCTGTATGGCACCGTTGGGCGCATGCTCACCTGGCCATCGCGTGGTTCCGTCGTACGATGCTCGGCTGAATCGTGCACCTCGCACGACGGCTCCTCGGAGATCGGCTCCTCGGAGGTCGGTCGCACGCAGGCTGGCGCCTCGCAAGTCCGCGCCCCGAAGGTCGCTATCGCGTAGGCAGGCTCCGGTCAGCGTCGCGCGAATTAAGACCGCGCCAGGCAGACGGGCGCCGCGCAGGTCTGCCGCCGTGAGAACCGCGGCGCGCAAATCGGCGTCAACCAGTCGCGCGCCCTCCAAGTCTGCGCCCGTTAGATGGGTACCGGTCAACGTTGCATCGGTTAGGTCAGCTTTCACAAGCGACGCCCCGGCGATAGCACCTCAGCAGGAGCTCTCCGAACCCGAGCGCGGCGTGTATGTCGCGCAGGCCGTCAGCGATGACGGCGACCACGCTCGCCGAAGAGGAGCGCGGGCGTAGGCGCTCAGGTTGCGGTGGTCGGGCGTCGCGATCGCCGCCGCCAACGACCGGTCACGGCGCCGGCTTCGCCGTCGCAGACACGCCCCCGGAATATCGAGGCATCGTCGACGTCGTGCTCGCCCCGTCAAGGCCACCGCTGCGCGGCTCGCTGCGCTCGGCCCTGACGGGCTGACCTCAAGCCCCGTTGGGGTGACGGGCGTGCGCGCGCCGTTGTCCTCGCTCTCACATTCCGGGGGCGGGTGATTTGGGCCGCGAGGAGCCCCCGGCCAAGCGAAAGGGGAGCCGTCATGGCTCACAGCAAGCGACCGACGCTGACTGACGAGCAG
>DASVPU010000097.1:0-3742 GCA_036389475.1 Solirubrobacteraceae bacterium | reverse complement strand
GACGTCGGCCTTGACGATCCGCCCGCCGGGGCCGCTGCCGGTCACAGCGCGCAGGTCGATGCCCTGCTCGCGAGCGATGCGGCGCGCGAGCGGCGACGCCTTGGCGCGGCCGTTCGCGCCACTGGGCGCCGCCGTGGCGGGCGCCGGCGCGCCGGGGTCCGGCGCGGTGTCGGTGGCGGCAGCCCGCCCGGGCTTGGTGCCGGCAAACCGCCCGAACTCGACGTCCTTGGCGGGCTGCGCCTCAGCCGTGGGCGCGACCCCGGCGCCCTCACTCCCAAGGCGCGCGATCACCGACCCGATCGGCAGCGTCTCGCCGGCGGGGGCGACGATCGCCAGCACGCCCTCGGCGTCGGCTTCGTAGGTCAGCGTCGCCTTGTCGGTCTCGATCTCTGCCAGCGAATCGCCCCGGCGCACGTCGTCGCCGTCGGCCTTCAGCCATTTCAGGATCGTGCCCTCCTCCATCGAGTCCGACAGGCGCGGCATGACGATGTCGGGCATGGCCGCAAAGCCTACCCTCGCGGCAACGGGACGATCAGGCTGTCGAGCGTCGCAACGTCGCCGCGCCCAGCGCGAGCGCGAGCACGGCGACCACGACCACGACCACGACGTCGAAGGCGAAGTCGGCCCCCAGCTGGCCGGGGCTGACCGCCCGCGCGAGCGCGTCGTAGGCGTAGGTGAGCGGCAGCGCCTGGGAGACGGACTGCAGCCAGTCGGCCATCTGCGAGCGCTCCACGAACAACCCGCAGACGAGCAACTGCGGCATGACGAGCGCGGGCATGAACTGCACGGCTTGAAACTCGGTGCGGGCGAAGGCGCTGACGAAGAGGCCGAGGGCCATGCCAAGCAGCGCGTTGGCGACGGCGAGCACGGTTACGAGCAGGACGCCGTGCGAGGCGTCGAGGCCGAGCAGCCCGAAGGCGACGGCGGCCGCAACGGTCGCCTGCGCGCAGGCCAGCACGCCAAACGCCAGCCCGTAGCCGGCGAGCAGATCGAGCTTCGCCAGTGGCAGCGTCATGAGCCGCTCCAGCGTCCCGGTGGTGCGCTCGCGGAGCATCGCGATGCTCGTCACGAGGAACATCACGATGAACGGAAACAGCCCGACCAGCGGCGGACCGACGTGCTGGAATGCCTGCGGGCGCCCGTCGAGCAGTGCGTCCATGAGCGCCAGCAGCAGCGGCGGCACGACCAGCACGAGCGCGATCGTGCGCGGGTCGTGCCGGATCTGGCGCAGGACCCGCCCGGCGGTGGCGAGGGTGCGCCGCGCGCTCACGCCGCGGCCGCCCGCTGCTGGTCGGTGACGAGGCGCACGAACGCGCGGCCAAGATCGTGCTCCCCCGTGCGCGCGCGCAGGCCGTCGGGCGTGTCCGCGGCGAGCAGCGCGCCCTCGCGCAGAAGCAGCAGCGCGTCGCACTCCTCGGCCTCCTCCATGCTGTGGCTGGAGATCAGCAGCGTGCCGCCCTGGTGCGCGACGTCGTGAAAGGTCGCCCACAGCTCCTCGCGCAGCAGTGGGTCGAGGCCGACGGTCGGCTCGTCGAGGATCAGCAGCGGCGGCTCGTGCAGCAGCGCCGTTGCGAGCGAGACCCGCGCCCGCTCGCCGCCCGAGAGCGTCGCGACGAGGCGCTGCGCGTGGCGGTCTAGGCCGACGGTCGTTAGGACGGCCGCGATGCGCTCATCGCCCGCATCGACGATCCGTGCGAAGTAGCGCAGGTTCTCGGTGACGCTCAGGTCGCCGTAGACGGAGGGTGCCTGCGTCACGTAGCCGATCTGCGAGCGCAACACCCGATCGCCCGCAGGGCGCCCGAGGACCGTGATGCTCCCGCCGCTGATCCGCTGCGCGCCGACGATCGCGCGCATCAGCGTCGTCTTGCCCGAGCCGCTGGGGCCGAGCAGTCCGGTGACGCTTCCGGTCGCGACCTGCAGCGACACGTCGCGCAGGATCGGCCGGCCGCCGCGGACGACCACGAGGTGCTCGGTGACGATCGCAGAATTCATCGAACGATGAACTGCACTGTAGATCATCGCGCGCTAATTTCAACCTCTCATGAAAAGAGGGCGCAGACCGGGCGATGCCGGTACCCGAGAGGCAATCGTCGCGGCGGCCCGCGCGCGCTTCGCCGCGCACGGCTACACCGCGACGAGGATCCGCGCGGTCGCCGCCGACGCGGGCGTCGACCCGGCGCTAGTGCACTACTTCTTCGGCACGAAGGAGGCGCTGTTCGCGGCCGTCATGACGTTGCCGTTTCGCCCCGCCGAGATCCTGGAGCCGCTGCTCGAGGACGGGCTGGATGGGCTCGGCGAGCGACTCGTCCGCCGGCTGCTCGGCATCTGGGATGTGCCCGAGTACCGAGAGCCGCTCGTGGCGATGGTGCGCTCCGTGACCGGCCACGACGCCGCCGCGACGATGATGCGCGGGTTCGTCGAGCGCGAGGTCGTCGGCCGCATAGCACGCGCGCTGCCCGCGCCCGACGCGCGACTGCGCGCCAGCCTCGTCGGATCGCAGGTCGTCGGGCTCCTGCTCGCGCGCTACGTCATCGGCCTCGCGCCGCTGGCAGAGGCCGACCACGATGCGCTCGTCGCGGCCGTCGGTCCGACGCTCCAGCGCTATCTAACCGAGGAACTGCGCTGACGTCGAGCGTCAGCGTTCTGCGAACGTCGCGAGGACCGCGTCGACGATCTGCGGCTCGTGCGGAAAGGCGATCTGCTCCAGCGGCTTTGAGTAGGGCATCGGCACGTCCCCGCCGGTGACTCGCATCACCGGCGCGTCGAGGTCGTCGAACGCCTGCTCTTGCACGAGAGCGGCGAGGTTTGCGCCGACGCCGCCGTGCGGCCAGCCTTCCTCGACGATGACACAGCGGTTGGTCTTGCGAACCGAGGCGAGGATCGTGTCGAGGTCCAGCGGGCGCAGCGTGCGCGGATCGATGACCTCGGCCTCGATGCCGTGCTCGTCGCTGAGCGTCTTCGCCGCGCGCTGAGCCGTCAGCGCCATTCGCGAGATCCCGACGATCGTGACGTCCGAGCCTTCCCGGCGGACCGCGGCGACGCCGAAGCGCACCGTGAAGTCCGCGTCGTCGGGAACCTCGCCACGCTGGCCGTAGAGGTACTCGTGCTCGATGAAGACGACCGGATTGTCGTCGCGGATCGCGGACTTCAAGAGCCCCTTGGCGTCAGCGGCGGTCGTCGGCGTCGCGACGAGCAGGCCCGGCACGTGGAGGTACAGCGCCTCCCATGAGTGCGAGTGCGTCGGCCCGAGCTGGTGGCCGGCGCCCTGGGGCATACGCACGACCATCGGCACCTTGACCTGGCCGCCGAACATGTAGTGGATCGTGGCCGCGTGATTGACGATCTGGTCCATCGCCAGCAGCGAGAAGTTGATCGTCATGAGCTCGACCACCGGGCGCAAACCGGTCATCGCGGCGCCGACGCCCATCCCGACGATCGTGTTCTCCGAGATCGGCGTGTCGCGCACGCGCTTCTCGCCGAAGGTCTCAAGCAGGCCGGCCGTCACCTTGAACGCGCCGTTGAAGACGCCGATGTCCTCGCCCATGATGAAGACGCTCTCGTCGCGCTGCATCTCCTCGCGGAGCGCCGCGTTGAGGGCCTCGCGGTAGCGCATCGTGGCCATCAGTCGCCGCCGCCTTCCTGGTCGCGGTCGTCGTCGGCCGGCTCGCCCTCGCCTTCGTCCTCCGAGTCCGGCTTCGACCGCCGCGCCCGCTCCTCCGCGTCGCCCACGCCCGCGTACGCC
>DASVPU010000096.1:0-6821 GCA_036389475.1 Solirubrobacteraceae bacterium | reverse complement strand
TGGCGCCCGGCGATCACGTCGTCACGCTGTTCTCCCCGCAGTGTCGCGAGTGCGTGCACTGCGTCAGCCCGAAGACGAACATCTGCCTCGCGATTCGCGACCAGCAGGGCAAGGGCCACCTGCCAGACGGCACGACGCGCCTGTCGCGCGACGGCGAGCCGATCCGCCACTTCATGGGCACGTCGACCTTCGCCGAATACACGGTCATGCCGGAGATCGCGCTTGCCAATGTGTCGCCCGAAGCTCCGCTCGACCGCGCCTGCCTGTTCGCCTGCGGCCTCTCGACCGGCCTTGGGGCGGCGATGTACACCGCCGAGGTCGAGCGCGGCTCAACCTGCGTGGTCTTCGGTGCTGGGATGGTCGGGCTGGGCGCCGTCGCCGGTTGCCGGCTGCAGGGCGCCGAGCGGATCGTGTGCGTCGACCTCAGCCCCGAGCGCTTGGAGATGGCGCGCCACCAGGGCGCCACGGACGCGCTCGTCGGCGGGCCGGATGCGGTGCAGGCGATCCTCGACATGACCGGCGGCTTCGGTGCCGACTACACGATCGAGGCGACCGGGAACGTCGGCGTGATGCGCCAGGCGGTCGAGTCAGCGCGGGTGGGCTGGGGTCTTGCCACGATGTGCGGCGTCGCCGGCAAGGGCGAGACGCTCGACATCATCCCGCGCTTTCTGATCACCGGCCGGCGCGTTGCCGGCTCGTCGTTCGGCGGCGTCAAGGGCCGCGACCAAGTGCCGCAGCTCGTCCAGCGCTACCTCGACGGAGACATCGACGTCGACGCGTTCCTGTCCCACCGCATCACGCTCGACGAGGTCAACAGGGGCTTTGAGCTGATGGAGGCGCAGGACGGCATCCGCAGCGTCATCGACTTCGGCTGAGCAGCTCTGGATCCGTTTGAGGCTTCGGCGAGCGAGCAATCATGAATCTGCGGTAGAACCTTCGGGTTGGAAGTCAGCGGGCCGCTCGCACCTCGACGCGTCCGCCGCTGATCCGCGCCTCGTAGACGGGCTGCGGATACGGTGACGGGCCGCGCTGCACCGAGCCGTCCTGCAGCCGGTACCGAGCGCCGTGCAGCGGGCACTCGATGCAATCGTCGACCAGCTCGCCCTCGTGCAGCGCCCCGCCGCGGTGGCTGCAGCGGTCAGCGAGCGCGTAAACCGCTCCGTTGCGGCGCACGATCAGGAGATCGAGGTCGCCGACGGTCGCGGTCGCGGGCCGGTTCTCCTGCAGCATGCTCAGGTCGAGGGCCGGCGTCCACTCCTCGGGCTCACGGTCAAACAGCGCTTGGTCGACGCCGACGCCGCGTGCGTAGGCGAGGTCGCCACCCAGCCACCCGCCGGCGCCGACCGCGCCGGCGCCGGCCAGGCCGAGCAGGACGCCAACCGCGTGAGCTCCGCGGCGACGGGCGAGGAGCGAGGCTCCATAGAGGGCCAGCGCCGTGACGTTCGCCACAGCGTGGATCGCGCCGATGCGGCGGATGGCGTCGTCGGCGGGCTCGCTGTCTGCCCAGTCGGTCATGCCGGTGAGCGCGGTCGGCACCGCCGCGGCGATCCCGACGCCGATCAGCCGCTCGGACGCGCCGCGAGCGTCGCTGCCACCGACAAGGTCGAGCAGCGTGGCGCTCGTCCACGTCCCGATCGGGACGTCGGTCAGCAGCGGGTGCAGCGGGTGGCCGAGTGGCACGCCGCTGAGGACATCCTTGACGGGTCCGGGCGCGAGCATGGATCGCACCGTGCCCGCAACGGTGGCGGCGCCCCCGTCGAGCTGGCGCAGGCTCGCGATTCGCTCGCTCAGTGCGTGAGCACGGGGGCGCTTGGTCACAGCCGCGTCGTGCCCGGCGATGCGGGCGCGTCAAACACAGAACCTGTACAAGACGGTTGGGCTCGCGGAGCCAGGCTGGGCGGCCTCGGGTCCATGCGGCCCCTGAATCGCGACCGGTCCCTCGTTTGTGCATCCTTCTGGTGCAGAAGTGACCTCTCAACGGCGTTCAACTCGGTCGGGGTTCGTTTGTGCATCACAGCGATGCACAAGGGACTGCCGACCGGTCCCCCGCGTCGAATGATCGAACGACTGACCTCATCCGTCAACGCTCGGCCCCCGACGTCAACGCAGCCGTTCGCGCACCCCGAACGAGCGCTCGGGCTTCGCCAGCAGCACGCGGAGCGCTCTAGCCTCCCGCCGATGCGGCGGATCACAGACGACGAGCGCCGTCGGCGGCTTGGAGTTCGTCATCATCTGGCGCCAAGCGCCCGCGGCGATGAAATCGACGTGGTCGCGGGCAACATCGCCGGGCTGCACGCAACAGACCCGGCGACCCTCGTGCTCTCGGCGCGGGCGCGGCTGCGCGAACCGTCGTTGAAGGCGATCGAGGATGCGCTGTACGTCGAGCGGTCGCTCGTGCGGATCCTGTGTATGCGCCGGACGATGTTCGTCGTCCCGGTCGAGCTCGCGCCGGTCGTGCAGGCGGCGTGCACCCGCGGCCTCGTGCCCGGCGAGCGCAAGCGCTTCATCGCGCTGCTGGAGGACGCCGGGATCGCGGCCGACGGGGCGCGCTGGCTTGAGGACGCGGAGGAGCAGACGCTGCGTGCGCTGCGCGCGCGCGGGGAGGCGACGGCAGCCGAGCTTGCCACCGACGTGCCGGCGCTGCGGGAGAGGATCGCTGTCGCGCAGGACAAGCCCTACGCGGCGGTGCAGGGCGTCTCGTGGAAGGTGCTGTACCTGCTCGCGGCCGATGCGAAGATCGCCCGAGGGCGCCCACTCGGGTCGTGGACGAGCACGCTGTATCGCTGGTCGCCGATCGAGTCGTGGGTCCCGGGCGGGTTCGGCGATCTGGAGACCGACGCCGCGGCGGCTCAGCTCGTACGCCGCTGGCTGGCCGCGTTCGGGCCGGGGACGATGGCCGACCTGAAGTGGTGGACGGGCTGGACGGTGGGCCTGCTCAAGCGCGCGCTCGCGCAGCTGCAGACCGTCGAGGTGCAGCTCGGCAGCGGGGAGGTCGGACTGGTGCTCGCCGGAGACGAGGAGCCCGCCACCGCTCCCGAGCCCTGGGCGGCGCTGCTGCCGGGCTTGGACCCGGCGCCGATGGGCTGGAAGTCGCGCGAGTGGTACCTCGGCGAGCACCGCGAACCGCTGTTTGACCGCAGCGGCAACGTCGGGCCGACCGTGTGGTGGGAGGGGCGGATCGTGGGCGCCTGGGCGCAGCGCAAGGACGGCGGCGAGATTGTCGTTCGGCTGCTCGAGGATGTAGGCGCGGACGCCGCCGCGGCGATCGAGGCCGAGGCGGAGCGGCTGCGCGCGTGGCTCGGCGACCTACGGGTGACGCCGCGATTTCGCACCCCGCTGGAGCGCGAGCTCGCCGGCTAGCCGCGCTCATCCGCCGCGGCAGCACAAAGAGAAGATCTGAACCTTTTGGGGGTTGGCGCTGGTCCGCGTTGGCGGTACTCTCGCCCTCGCATGCCGATCAAGATGTCCGGGCGATACGAGCCAGGCTCACCCGAGGAACGCGCCCACCGCCTCCTTCAGCAGTGTGATGTCGAGGTCGACCGTGTCTACGGCGTGGACGTGCAGCCTTCTGGCCAGCAGGAGGTCACCTTCACGCACGACGGCAAGGCACAGACCGCATTCGTCGAGAACGACGTCGTCGTTCTGGTTCTCGACGGGTGGGACGTGACGCTTCCCAAGTCTGGCGCCCCCGCCTGGCGTGCAGGCTAGCCCCCTCGGCCCGGATCAAGTCGCGCAGAGGTGGTGGCGCCGCAGCTCCGGATGACGCTCGAGCCGGGCGAGGCTGCGCGCGCGTATCGGGCCGATGCTGCCGATCGGCATCGCAAGCTTCGCGCTGATCTGGCGGTAGTCCGCGTCCGGCTCGCAGGCCAGGAGCATCATGAGCTGGCGCTGACGCTCGGGGAGGGCCGCGAGCGCCCGAGCAAGGACCACGCGGTCCTCGCAGGCGAGCAACTCGGTGTCGGGACGGTCCTGCTCGGTGCCCTCACCGAACTCGAGATCATCGCTCGGCCGCTCGCGCATGTGCACCTGAAGCATCCGCAGCGACTCGCGCCGCGTCGTCGTCGCCAGCCAGCCCGCGATCGCGGCCGGCTCGCGCAGGGCGCCGATGTGCTGATACAGGCGAGTCCAGGTTGCCTGCACAACATCATCGACGTCCGCAGCGCAGAGCCGGTACGAGCGGGCGATCCCGCGGAGCATGCAATCGAAACGCTCAATCAGCCGAGTCCACGCCGCGTTGTCACCGCGGCGGGCGGCTGCCACGAGCTCGAGGAGCTCGTGCTCGGACCACGACGCAGTGCCCTCGCACGCGTTGCTGTCGGGGCCGGAGGAGCAGATGCTGCGCAGGGTGGTCATCTCGGCGGCGATCATCGGGGGGAGCACTTACAGTTTGGTAACAGCCGGCCAACAGGGGGATCTCAAGGAGCCCAAAAACGAGTAGCGTTGGCTTAGGACCATGCGATTTCAGATCCTCGGCCCTGTGGAGGTCCACGGCGAGCATGGACCGCTGGCGCTGGGCGGTCCGAAACCCCGCACGTTGCTCGCGGTCCTGCTGCTGCACGCAAATGAGCCGGTCAGCGCTGAGCGCCTGGCGCTCGCGCTGTGGGGGGAGGATGCGCCGGGCGGCGCCGTCAAGACCGTGCAGGTCCACGTCTCGCGCCTGCGCAAGGCGCTCGGCGACACCGAAGTCATCTCGACCACATCGGCCGGCTACCGGCTGCGCGTGCGGCCCGACGAGCTCGACGCCGATCGCTTCGAGCGCCTCGTCGAGGACGGGCGGCGCGCGCTCGCCGACGGGCAACCGGAGCACGCTGCGAGTGTGCTGCGCGAGGCCCTCGCGCTGTGGCGCGCAGAGCCGCTCGGCGATCTTGCCCTCGAACCGTTCGCGCGATCCGAGACCGCGCGCCTGGAGGAGGGGCGGCTCTCCGCGATCGAGGCGCGCGTGGAGGCAGACCTCGCCGCGGGCCATCACGCCGATCTCGTCGGCGAGCTGCAGCGGCTCGTCGCGGACAACCCGCTGCGCGAGCGCCTCGCGGGCCAGCTCATGCTCGCGCTGTATCGCTGCGGGCGCCAGACCGAGGCGCTCGAGGTCTTCCGAACAGCCCGCGGGGTCCTCATCTCCGAGATCGGCGTCGAGCCCGGCCCGGAGCTTCGCCGGCTGCAGGAGGCGATCCTGCGCCAGGACGAGTCGCTTGAGCCGGAGCCGACCCTCGCCGACCTGCCGCACGAGCTCGACGCTACGTCCTCGCCGCCGCTGCTCGGTCGCGATCCGGAGCTCGAGTGGCTTGTCGATCGCTGGGAGCGCGCGCGGACGGGCGCCGGCGCGCTCATCGGCCTCGCAGGCGAGCGCGGCGCCGGCAAGACCCGTCTGGCGGCTCAGCTCGCCGGTCGGGTCCACGGAACCCGCGCCGCCGTCATCTACGCCTCCGGGAGCGGGTCGCCGGAGGCGCTGCGCGGCGCGATGCGGCGAGCGCGCGAGACTTCGGGCGCGGCGCTGCTGGTGATCGACGATGTCGACCGAGCTGAGCGCGGCCTGCTCAACGAGCTGCGCGAGCTTGCGGCGGTTGGCGGTCTGCTCGTGCTCATCACCGGAGAGGACGCGCGGGCGCTCGAGGAATTCGGCGCGCCAGCCGTGCTCGAGCTCGCGCCGCTGGGTGCCGAGGCTGCGCACGCGATCGCGACGCTCTACGCCCCAGGGCGCGCCGTCGATGACGTGCCCGCACAGTGGCTGGTCGACTCCAGCGGCGGTGTCCCGCGCCGGATGCATGAGCTCGCCAGCCAGTGGGCGCGGCGCGAGGCGGCGCGGCGGGTGGGCGCCGTCGCGGGCCGGGCAGCTGCCGGGCGCGAGCGGCTGCAATCGATCCAGGACGAGCTGACCGGCGGCGTGGAGCAGTTGCAGGCCGCCGACGAGCGCCTCGCGCGCGCGGGAGACGACGACACCCGCGTCGTCTGCCCGTACAAGGGACTGGCCTCGTTCGACGTCGCCGATGCCTCCTACTTCTTCGGCCGCGAGCGGCTCATCGCCGAGCTCGTAGCCCGTCTGGTCGGCGCGCCGTTGCTCGGCGTCGTCGGCCCGTCGGGGAGTGGCAAGTCCTCGGTGACGCGCGCCGGCCTGCTGCCGGCCCTGGCGAGTGGCGTGCTACCGGGCAGTCATGAATGGGCGCAGGTGCTGATGCGTCCCGGGGAGCATCCGCTGCGCGAGCTGGCCCAGGGCCTCGCCGGCGTCGGCGATGCACCGCGCATCGTGATCGCCGTCGATCAGTTCGAGGAGACGTTCACGACCTGCCGCGACGAGCAGGAGCGTGCCGCGTTCATCGCCGAGCTGGGAGCGGCTGCCGCGGACCGCGACCAGCGCTACGTCGTCGTGATGGCGTTGCGGGCGGACTTCTACGGGCGCTGCGCGGCCTACCCGGAGCTGTCGAAGCCCTTGGCCGCCAACCACGTCCTCGTTGGCTCGATGCAGCGCGACGAGTTGCGCCGCGCGATAGAGCGGCCGGCTGAGCGGGTGGGCCTGCGCGTCGATCCCGAACTGGCGGACGCGCTCGTTGCCGACGTCAGAGACGAGCCGGGTGCGCTGCCCCTGCTGCAGACCGCGCTGCTGGAGCTCTGGCATCGCCGCGACGGCCGGCGCCTGCGCTACAGCACCTATGAGCAGTCCGGCGGCGTGCGGGGCGCGGTCGCCCGGCTCGCCGAGGACGCATTCGCGCAGCTCGGCGAGCACCAGCAGATTCTCGCTCGCGGCGTCCTCATGCGGCTCGCCAGCGAGGGCGCCGCCGGCGGCGTGGAGCGTCGCCGGGTCGCGCTGGCGGAGCTGGAAGTCGACC
>DASVPU010000095.1:0-5755 GCA_036389475.1 Solirubrobacteraceae bacterium | reverse complement strand
CGCCTTCGATGACGGTTGACCGAATCGATGCTCACCAAGCGCGCAAGGAAGCTGGCGACATCGTCCACGCCGGTCATCCTTGGCCACACCGAGGTTCGGCGCAACAGGGTTCCAGCCCCGAGCCCTTCGCCACGTCGCGCGGGCGGCCGCGGATGGTGAGCACGGCCGCGGCGGCGATCGAGGACGGAGAGGAAGATCCGCCACGGCAGCCGGATGGGCCCCGGCGGTTGCGCCATGTTCAATGCGCGAACGATGACGTTGACGGAGGCCCTACTTCAGAGGGGAAAGCGACAGTCACAACGCGCGCCGGACCGGGCTTCTCTTGCGGCGCCTGTCTGCGGCTACCCTCGGGCGATGGCGTCACCCGTTCGTAACCGGGCGCTGCGCGCGGCCGCCGGCGGCGGGATCGACGTCGGCGCCGTGACCGCCAAGGCGGGCGAGCTGGCTGTCATGGGCTGGGTGCGGCCGACGGGAGAGATCCATGCCGAGGGCGCGCCCGACGCGGTGCAGGCGCTCGTCGCCTTCCTCGGCGAGGACGTCCCGACCGAGAGCGCGCGCGTCGAGGGCCATGAGCAGTTCGCTGTCCGCGGCGTGAGTGCCGGGGTGTTCGTCGTACAGGAGCACCGCGCGACCGCCCACCATTACGACGTGCGCTTGGAGGTCGACGGAGTCATGCGGTCGTGGGCGGTGCCGAAGGGGCCGTCGCTGGATCCTGCCGCCAAGCGCCTGGCCGTGCAGGTTGAGAACCACCGCATGGACCACAACGACTTCGAAGGCACGCTCGGTGAAGGGGGCGTGATCGTGTGGGATCGCGGCACATATGAGCAGGGTGGCCGCGTCGCGTGGCCCGAGGCCCTTGAGCGCGGTCATGCCGTGATCGTGCTGCACGGCGAGAAGCTGCGCGGCGGGTTCGCGCTCCAGCGCACGCGGGTGGGCGCCAAGCCGCAATGGCTGCTGATCAAGCGCCGCGATAACGAGGCGCGGCCGGGCTCGGACATCGTCGCCGAGCGGCCGGAGTCGGTCATCAGTGGCCGGTCACTCGCAGAGCTCCTCGGCTGAGCGCGGACTTGGGCCAGCCCGCCGATTGACCGTTCGGGGTCGCGCTCGCCTCGGTACGGAAGAGGTAGGGCGCAGTCGCCCCGCCTCTTCAGTCGGGAGACAGGATTTGAACCTGCGACCGCCCGGCCTCCAGCCGGATTTTGCGCTTTCTTCTACGTTGGAGAAACGGCGATTTGGAGGGATGTTCTAGTTCGATGTGCTTCTGAGTTGTCGTAAGATTGGACCCCGAATTGGACCCCCGAGCGTGTGTTCGGGTCGCGTCCTCGGCTCCTCTTGCGGCTGGTTCCCCGGCCAATCGCGGTCGAGATTCGCGCCCTGACGAACCGGAGTTCAGACCGCGGTCAGGGCCGAGGTTGTCGCCGCAGCTTGCGGGCGCGCGCAAGCAATCCCTCTGCCCTCGGTCGTACGCTTGGGCCATGAGCGAGAAGCGTCATCGACAGCAGCAACGCAGACAGCGTCGCAGGGCGGCGGGGCGCCCCGGTTCCAGCGATGCGGCACGGCCGGCTGGCAGGAACGAGGCCAACCGCGAACTCTCGAACCTACTCTCGAACATGGCCGCGATGGTCGTGCGCGAGGCGTACGAGCCGGCCGACGCGCTCGAGGCTGAGCAATGGGCCTCGACGATCGTCGGCACGTGGCACGTCCGCCCGATGCCCGGCCAGGATGTTGAGGCGATGTTCTTCCCCGGCTTCGTCGATGCCCTCGAGCGGCTCGGCACGGCACGGGCGCTCGCAACCCTGCGCGCGCTCGCTGCTGTGGGTGCCGGCGGGCATCGCCGCCGTGCAACCGCGGCGGCCGACCGGCTCGCAGCGAAGGGACACGCCGAGGCCCGGTGGGCCGCGACGCTCGGGCAGGTGCAGCCGACCGCCGCAGCGCTGATGTCCGAGCAGTCGTTCGACGATGGCGTGAGCGTGCTGATCGAGTTCGCGGGAGCGGGCTACGAGCCGCACACGTTCGGGATCTACATCGATCACAACCTCGGCGGTCTGGTCAAGGACTCCTTCCTCGCAGGACCGCTCAGCGAAGTTCGCGCGCAGCTCAACCGCACGGCGCCCAACGGCGTCGGCCTCTCGATCGGCGATCTTGCCCTCGCCGAGGCGCGCGCCCGCGTCGAGGCCGCGCTGTACATGCTCGATCACACCTACGAGCCGCCGGTCAGCGAGGACGTGCGTCCGATGCGCGCGCTGATCGACGCGCGCATCGAGCTGCTGCCCGACGGATTCGAGCTGGCCGACGACGATGAAGAGGTCCACGTCGAGGAGCGTGGCGCGCTCCTCGCGGACTTCCTCGGCTCGCCCGAGGGCGAGCACTGGCGTGGCGACGAGGACGCCGAGGACGTGGCCGAGCTGGCGATCGACTTCGGCGCCGGGTACAACCACGGCGGTCCGCTGCGCTGGAGCCCCGTCGTCGTCGAGATCTTCATGACGAGCTGGCTGGCACGGAAGGTCACGCGTCACCCCGAGTTCTTCTCGCGAGTCCCCGAGGTCCTGCGCGATTGGGTCACCTACGCCGGGCGTAGGCAAGGGGTGCCGGCGGAGCCGTTGCAAGAAGCGGTCGGCGCGGTCGCAGAGTACGAAGCTGAGATGCTCGACGCCGTCAACGACCCTGAGGCCTGGGGTCCAGCCAAGACCTTCGCCGTCGCCGCGCTCGAGGCCGGCGTCGACCTTGCCGACCCTGAGGACGTCGAACGGTTCATGCAGCGCTACAACGAGGGCCTCGTCGCGTAGCCGGTTTCGCCGCGGTTAGCCTCGTCGTGCCTCAAGGATCTCGTTGTCCCCGGGAAACGACGGGCCCGCAAAGTACGATCGGGTCCTGGCCTCCACTGCGACATCCCCTCGCCCGCTCGGGCGCGACGACCCTCGCCTCAGCGTCCCGCTGTTCACGCTGCGAGAGAGCGCGACGTACCTGCACACGCCGGTTTCCACGTTGCACGCGTGGGCGCATCCGAAGGATGCCGCCCCGCTCGTCACCATGTTCCCGCGGGCCGGCCGGCGCGCGACGGTCCCGTTCGTCGGCTTTGCCGAGGCGTACGTGCTCGGGGCGCTCCGCGGCGCCGGCGTTCCGATGCAGCGCATCCGCCCGGCCGTCGCAAAGCTCAGCGCAGAGATCGGTCTCGAGCACGCGCTCGCCTCGCAGCGCGTCTACACCGACGGCGCAGAGCTGATCTTCGACTACGCGACACAGAGCGAGGACGAGGCGCTGCTGACCGTGGTCCGCACGGGACAGCAGCACTTCGCCCAGATCATCCGCGACTATCTCAAGCGCATTACGTACGGCGATGACGGCTGGGCCGAGCGCCTGCGGTTGCCCGCGTACACGAAGGCTGAGGTCAGCGTCGATCCGCGCCAGGCGTTCGGTCAACCGATCGTCGTACATGGCGGCGCGCGCGTCGAGGATCTCGTCGACCGCTTCCAGGCGGGTGACGGCTTCACCGAGATCGCGAACGATTTCGGCGTTCCTGCCGAGGAGGTGGAGGACGTGATCCGGGTTGCCCTCCGCCTCGCCGCCTGAGTTCTTCATCGACCGCAGCCTCGGCCGGCACATCGTCGCGGATGCGCTTCGCGAGGCCGGCGCCGTCGTGCATGTCATGGCGGATGTGTACGGCGAGCGCATCGGCCAGGGGCTCGCCGACGAGGAGTGGCTTCACGATGCCGGCGACCGTGGCTGGGTCGTGCTGATGAAGGACGCGAAGATCCGCTACCGGCCGGCGGAGCTCGGGGTGATCATCGACCATGGATTGCGAGCCTTCTGCCTCACGAACGCGAACCTGCGCGGCGCGGAGATGGCCGCGCGCCTGGTTGCGAACCTGCCGCGGATTCTCCGCGTCGCTCAGGAGCCCGGCCCGTACATCTACGGGGTGTATGTCACCAGCGTGCGACGTCTGTGGCCGCGGGCGTGAACGGCGGTCTCAGGCGCTGCCCGGCTCGCGTTCTCCGCGTGCCTCTTCGGCTTCCGCGGTGGCGTCATCGGAAACCGGGTCCTCCGGGAACGCTGCGTTGACCATCCGCACCTCATGCGCCGAGGGCGCGTAGTGGGCGTAGATCTGCGTCGTCTTGGAGTCAGCGTGGCCGAGGAACTCCTGGAGGGTGCGCATCGGCTGCCCGGATGCCGCGAGCCGCGTCGCGAACGTGTGCCGCAGGTCGTGGAAGCGAACCACGCGCACTCCGGCGTCGGTTCACGCCTGCTTGAAGCGGCGGCTGAGCTTCGTTCGATGGAGTCAACGATCGAGGTTCCTGCGAAGCCTTGGCAGCACAAGGCCGATGAGGGCCAGCACGCGAAGTTGACCCAAGCGCGCGACCAGCTCAACTCTTGGCGAAGCTGGTTTGCCGACCCGACCAACCAAGCTCGCTTCCTGGATGACTTCATCGTCCCCTCCGACCTACGAATCCACCATCGATTCCGTCAACACTACGTCCTGATCTACGACAGCCGCTCGGAGTACGAAGGGGACAGGATTAGGCAGCGAGGAAGAGCCGGCGCGATGTCAGCGCCCGACGAAACCGCTGATGTCGTTCGACCGACTCCCTGAGATCGCCACTGCCAAAGCGGCTCGTTACGGTTGCGTCAAGCGACGCGGAGAAGGCTTCGAGGCGGTGGCGATCCCGGAGTGCTGGGAGCCCGCACGCGTCTCAGGGGAGGCCCTAAGGTTGACCGTCGGATATGAGCAGGCGATTGCCGCTTGCGACGATCTCGATGATGCTGCGCGCTCGGCCTTGCTCGCCGAGTTGGCCGCGAGCGTACCGGCTGAGTCGCCGACATTCCGCTTCCGGCCGCGGCTAGACATTTACTAGACTGCGCCCGCCAAGTCATCGGCCAGCCTCAACGGCGCCGGCGTACGGCCTGGCATCGGCAGGCCCGACCAGCACAGGGTGTACGCGCCGAACGGCTGGATGCGGTCGATTCTGGTCGGACTGCCGGGGAAATTGGACCCCAAATGGACCGCTAGGACTGCTCCGGAATGCCATATGCCGGACGAAAGACCTGCAAACGCGGTGTTTCTTCCGATCGGGGAGACAGGATTTGAACCTGCGACCGCCCGGCCCCCAGCCGGGTGCGCTACCAGACTGCGCCACTCCCCGTGGCTTGTGAAGCGGGCGACGGGAATCGAACCCGCCCTAGAAGCTTGGAAGGCTTCTGTGCAGCCACAACACTTCGCCCGCACGCCCGGCCGGCAGAGGATACCGCTCTGTCGCTGAGCCACGAGCGCCTGGCGCAGCAAGCGCCAGGCCGGCGAGAGCAGCGGCAGTCTGGGCCCGACAGTCGAGCCCTCCTCGCTGCGCGGGGGCCGACGTCCGTGGTGGAAAGCTCGTTTCCAGCTGAGCGGGGGACCCAGGAATCGAACCTGGCGCTTCGGTTTTGGAGACCGAAATGTTACCGATACACCAGTCCCCCCAGGGCGGGCATTGTAGATGGGCGCCGGCACGAAGCCCCGCCCGTTCGGTCTCGCCGATGCGAGGCGATGGCCCGCAGCTACCGCGTTCGCCGCGCACCGCCGCACGTCGGGCGCGCACCGCAGCGAGCGCTTCAACACCGGGCTTCAACCGACGCAGTAGCTGTCGCCCGTTCAAGGGACCCGTCGCAGGCTCTCGCCATGGCTCCTGGGCTAACAATGTCTGCATGAGCACGACCGCAGACACGACGCTCGCCCCGCAACTCCCGGACGCGCTGCGCCTGGGTCCCGTGCACCTCGACGTCT